>NZ_CP091138.1:1805846-2106820 GCF_021582875.1 Microbacterium sp. KUDC0406
GGCGGCCTGCCAGTCGATGTCGACGATGCCGAAGGACTGCACGGCGTCGACGATGAGCAGGCGATCGGGACCGATCAGCTCGCGCAGGGCCGCGAGGTCGGCGCGGTAGCCGGTGCGGAAGTCGACGTGGCTCACGGCGACGGCGGTGACCTCGTCGCTGAGCGCCTCGGCCACCGCATCCGTCGTGACGAGGCCGCCGGGAGGGCTGATCCAGCGCGGGGTCAGCGCACCGTGCGACGCCTGGGCCGCACGCTCGACGGTGAGGCTGACGCTGGGGAACTCCGCGGTCGAGGCGATCACCGTCCCGGAGACGCCGTACAGCGCCTGGGCGAGCCCGTGCGTCGCGGAGCCCTGCAGGACGACCTCGTCGGGTGCTGCGCCGAGCAGCTCCGCGATCTCCTCCGCGGCGCGATCGGCTCGCGCGAAGACCGGGCCGTGCGCGGCGGGGTCGGCCTTCGAGAGCTGGTCGAGCGCCCAGATGCTCTCCGCCCGCACGGCCGGGAGATGGGTCCGAACGCCGCCCAGTTCAGGTATCCGGGTTCGCCGTCGAATGATGCCAGGTACTCGTCGAAAGCGGTCATCGGCTCAGTCTTGCACCACTCCGGGCCGTTGAGGGCTCACCGCCCGAAGCGCCGGTCACGGTCCGCGAAGTCGCGGATCGCGCGCAGGAAGTCGACCCGGCGCAGGTCGGGGCCCAGCGCCTCGACGAAGTAGAACTCGCTGTGCGCGCTCTGCCAGAGCAGGAAGTCGCTGAGCCGCTGCTCGCCGCTGGTGCGGATCACCAGATCGGGATCGGGCTGGCCGCCGGTGTAGAGGTGCTCGCCGATCATCTCTGGTGTGAGCTGCTCGGCGAGGTCCTCGAGGGTGCCGCCCGAGGCCTCGTGCTGGGAGATGATGCTGCGCACCGCGTCGACGATCTCGTTGCGTCCGCCGTATCCGACGGCGAGGTTCACGTGCAGCCCCTTGTTGTCGTTGGTGCGCTCCTGTGCCTCGGCGAGCACGCGCGCGAGCTCGGGCGGCAGGATGTCGGCGCGGCCCACGTGCTGCACCCGCCAGTCCTTCTCGCGGGAGAGCGAGTCGGCCAGCTCGGCGATGATCTCGATCAGGTCGTCGATCTCCTTGGAGTCGCGCTTGATCAGGTTGTCGCTGGAGAGCAGGTAGAGCGAGACGACCTTCACACCGAGCTCGTCGCACCAGCCGAGGAACTCGCGCATCTTCGCTGCGCCGGCGCGGTGCCCGTCGGCGACCGAGCCGTAGCCCAGCTGCCGCGCCCAGCGCCGGTTGCCGTCGATCATCATCGCGACGTGGTGCGGAACGGAGGCCGCGTCCAGCTGCCTTCGCAGCCGGTTCCCGTACAGCCGGTAGAGCGGGCCCCGGCCATCACTCGTGCGTGCGTTCACGGCTCAACGCTACCGCCGCCGGCTGTGAGCCCGGTCATGTGCCGCGCAAGGAATACGGCGAAGCCTAGAGTGAGCACGTGAGCATGCGCCCCTCCGAACCCGCAGACGTCCCGCAGCTGCCGCTGCTCGAGGCAGCCGCGCAGGACGCCGCCGTCGAGATCAGGCCGACCTGGCGCGGATGGATCCACGCGGCGACGTTCCCCGTCGCGATCGCCGCCGGCATCGTGCTGATCGTGCTCGCACAGGGCGCTCCGGCGAAGTGGGCGGCCGCGGTGTTCATGGCGACCTCACTGCTGCTGTTCGGCAACTCGGCGCTCTACCACCGGTTCGACTGGGGTCCGAAGACCAAGATCGTGCTCAAGCGCATCGACCACGCGAACATCCTGCTGCTGATCGCCGGCACCTACACCCCGATCGCCGTGCTCGCGCTGCCTCCGCAGAAGGGCACCCTGCTGCTCGTCCTGGTGTGGAGCGGCGCGCTCCTCGGCATCCTGTTCCGGGTCTTCTGGATCCACGCACCGCGCTGGCTGTACGTCGCGCTGTACCTGCTGCTCGGCTGGGCCGCGGTGATGTACATGGTCGACCTCGTGCAGGCGAACGTCGCGATGATGGTGCTGGTGTGCGTCGGAGGACTGCTGTACACGGCGGGCGCCGTCATCTACGCGCTGAAGAGGCCCAACCCGTGGCCGGGTCATTTCGGCTTCCACGAGATCTTCCACGTATGCACGGTGCTGGCGTTCCTGTGCCACTGGACCGCCTGCCTGCTCATCTCCCTGCAGCCGTACTCGCCCTCGCTCGGCCTCCCGGCCTGACTCACGCGGACGCACACGGCCGTCGCCGCTGCGCGGCTCGATAGCATCGGAGCACCCGCATCCGATCAGAGGAGCACGCCATGGCCGAAGTCGAGAGCTTCACGCTGGACCACACCGCCGTCAAGGCACCGTACGTACGACTGATCTCGGTCGAGCGCGGCCCGCGCGGCGACGCCATCTCGAACTTCGACGTGCGTTTCGTGCAGCCGAACGAGGGCGAGATCCCGACGGCCGGGCTGCACACGATCGAGCACGTGATAGCCGCACAGCTGCGCGATCACCTCGACGGCGTGATCGACATCTCGCCGTTCGGCTGCCGTACCGGCTTCCACCTGATCGTCTGGGGCGAACCTGCCGTGTCGGGCGTCGTGGCAGGCATCCGCGAGAGCCTGCGGTTCATCGCCGAGAAGGCGGAATGGGCGGATGTCCCCGGTGTCTCGGCCGTGGAGTGCGGCAACTACCGCGATCACAGCCTGCACAGCGCCCGTGAGTGGGCGCGGGTCATCCTCGACCAGGGCATCAGCCTGGACGCGTTCGAGCGCGTCGGGGTCTGAGTCAGGCGTCAGTGTCGCCCTGCTCGGCCTCGCGGGCCGCTGCCTCCTCGGCGTCGAGCTCCTCGCGCACCTCTTCGCGGTACCGCACGCGGCGGATGCGTCGGTTCATGTCCCAGATCAGCAGGATGACCGCGACCACGAGGACGGCCACGATCGCGAAGCCGACGAACCCCGGGGTCACCAGGTTCGGATCGACGGTCGACGTGGGCGTCGGCATCGGGGTCTGGTCCGCGAACGGGAGCATGTGTGCGCCTTTCATAGACAGGTCGAATAGCCTTGTCACAACCAAGCCTAACGACGCAGCAGGAGAGCCGTGACCACCGCCCAGGAGCTCGATGAGCGCTACGGCCGCACCCGGAGGCGCCGGCTGCCGTGGATCATCGCCGGGTCCGTCGCCGTACTGCTGGTCGGGGCGTTCGGCTGGATGACGGTCGTCAATGAGATGAACTCCGTCGCAGCCGACGATCTGGGCTTCGAGCTCACCGATGAGCACACCGTCACGGTGTACTACCAGATCACTCCGCCGCGCGGTCAGGACGTGATCTGCGTGGTCGAGGCACTCGACGAGGAGTTCGGCATCGTGGGATGGAAGGTCGTCGAGATCCCGGCGATCGAGAAGCACTCGAAAGCGATCACGACCGTCGTCCCGACCGTCGCACAGGCGACGACCGGTTTGGTGAACTCCTGCCGAGTCGCCTAGACTCGGTGCCAGAACAACCGACGCCCCGGCCAGTGCCGGGGCGTCTTGGCATATCCCCGGCCCGTAACGGGCCGCCCATGCCCCTGAAGGGGCCAGAACGAAGGAGCACGCTGTGTCCACAGACGCCCAGGTGCCGTTCCTCACCCAGGAGGCCCACGACCGGCTCGTCGCCGAGCTCGAGCACCTCTCCACCATCGGCCGTGACGAGATCGCGAAGCGCATCGAAGCGGCACGCGAAGAGGGCGACCTCAAGGAGAACGGCGGCTACCACGCCGCCAAGGACGAGCAGGGCAAACAGGAGGCCCGCATCCGCACTCTCGAGCAGCTGCTGAAGACCGCGAAGGTCGGCGAAGCTCCCGCGAGCCGCGGGATCGTCGAGCCCGGCACCGTCGTCACCGCCGTCGTGGCCGGCGGCGAGGAGACCTTCTTGCTCGGCAGCCGCGAGATCGCCGGTGGCACCGACCTCGACGTCTACAGCGAGGCCAGCCCGCTGGGCACGGCCATCATCGGCCTCAAGGTCGGCGACAAGACCAGTTACGAGGCCCCGAATGGCCGCTCGATCTCGGTCGAGGTCACCGGAGTGGAGACCTTCACCGGCTGATCCCGGAAACACGCAGAACCGCCGGCTTCGTCACGGGGTCGGCGGTTCTCGTATGTTCGGAGCCCGCCTCCCTGCATCCGTCCGCGCGTCTCGCCCTCGCGGATGCAAGGAGGAGAACGCCGGGGACGGCCGCCGCCCGGCGACGAAAACCTCCTCGCATCCCTCCGGCCCCACGCACTCTCCCGCATCCCGTCGGATGCAACGAGGAAAAGGCCGGGGACACCCGCCGCCCGGCGACGAAAACCTCCTCGCATCCTGTCTGCGGATTCTCGTGGGTAGGCGAGACGGCCCGAAACGCGGCGCGGCTGCTCAGTCGGGGACGACCTGCGGCTCGTACCCGGCCGCGCGCAGCGTGTCCAGGGTGAGCTGGGTGTGCTCCGGCCCACGGGTCTCGATCGAGAGCTGCAGGATCATCTCGTCGATCTGCAGTCCCTGCCCGTGCCGGGTGTGCAGCACCTCCATGACGTTCGCGCCCACCTGCGCCAGCAGCTCCGAGACGCGCGCCAGCTGACCCGGGCGGTCCGGCAGCGGGATGCGCACGGTGGCGTACCGGCCGGATGCCGCGAGGCCGTGCGAGACCACGCGCTGGAGCAGCATCGGGTCGATGTTGCCGCCGGACAGGACCGAGACCGTCTTGCCGGTGCCGCGCACCTTGCCGGCCAGGATCGCGGCGACGCCCACTGCGCCGGCGGGCTCGACGACGACCTTCGCGTGCTCGAGCAGCACCAGCAGCGCGCGCGCGATGTCGTCCTCCGAGACGGTGACGACCTCGTCGACGAGTTCGCTGATGATCTGGAACGGGATCTTCCCCGGCCTGGCGACCAGAATGCCGTCGGCGATGGTCGGGTGCGTGGTGATCTCCACCGGGTGCCCGACCTCGAGAGAGGGCGGTACGGCGGCGGCGTTCTCGGCCTGCACGCCGATGACCCGCACGGTGCGCCCGGCCTCGGCCGCGGCCTGCTCGACGGCGGCAGCGACGCCGGCGATGAGTCCGCCTCCGCCGACGCCCAGGATCACGGTGTCGAGATCGGGCACGTCCTCGATGATCTCCAGGCCCAGCGTGCCCTGTCCGATCACCACGTCGCGGTGATCGAACGGCGGGATCAGCACGGCGCCGGTGCGCTCGGCGAACTCGGCGGCCAGCCGCAGTGACGTGGCGACGGTCTCGCCCTCGAGCACGACCTCGGCGCCGTAGCCGCGGGTGGCGAGCAGCTTGGGCACCGGAACGCCCAGCGGCATGAAGATGGTCGCCGGGATGCCGAGTGCCTGCGCAGCGAGGGCGACGCCCTGGGCGTGGTTGCCGGCCGACGCGGCGACGACGCCGCGGGCGCGCTCCTCAGCGGTGAGCTGCGCCAGCCGGTAGCTGGCCCCGCGGATCTTGAAGGACCCCGTGCGCTGGAGGTTCTCGAGCTTGAGCACCACGGGCGAGCCGAGAATGTCGCTGAGCGCCCTGGACTGCTCGGCGGGCGTGTGCGAGATCACCCCCGACAGGCTCCGAGCCGCTTCTTCGAACTCCGCCAGCGTGGGGACTGCGCTCATCGATTCCTCCGTCGCCGCTCCCGCGGCACTGTGCTCCAGATAAGGTCTGCGTCGGGTGTCTTCTTCCCAGTCTTCCACGACCCCGAACCGAGTGTGACCGCCACGACGTTGACGAACGCTGCCAGGGGCACGGCGAACAGGGCACCCGGTATGCCGGCGATCATCGCGCCTCCGGCCACGACCAGCACCACGGCGAGCGGATGCACCTTGACCGCCGATCCCATCAGCAGCGGCTGCAGGATGTGGCCTTCGAGCTGCTGCACACCGAGCACGACGGCGAGCATGATGATGGCGATCCACAGGCCGTTGTAGACCAGGGCGAGGAACACGGCGATCGCCCCCGTGACGACGGCGCCGACGATCGGCACGAAGGAGCCGAGGAAGACCAGCACGGCGACCGGCAGCGCCATCGGCACGCCCAGCAGTGCCGCGCCGATGCCGATGCCTGTGGCGTCGATCGCGGCGACGAGCAGCTGCGTCCGCGCGTAGTTGATGACGGTGGCCCAGCCGGCACGGGCGGATGCGTCGGCGGCAGGACGGGCGGCGCGAGGGAAGAGCTTGACCGTCCAGCGCCAGATCCCTGCGCCGTCGGCGAGCAGGCAGATCAGGATGAACAGCGCGAGCACGGCGCCGGTGAGCACGTGCGCGGTCGTCGTCGCGACGCCGAGGGCACCCGACCAGAGCAGCGACGCCTGGTCGTTGAGGAGCTCCATCCCCTGGTCGATCCATTCCTGGATCTGCTGCTCGGTCAGGTTGAGCGGCCCGTCGAGCAGCAGCTGCTTGAGCTGCTCGATGGACGCCGCGGTCTTCGCCTGCACGTCGGGCAGCTGCTGCTTGATCTGCCAGACCACCAGCGTCATCAGGCCGCCGACGATGGCGGCGACGCCGATCAGCGAGGTCGCGACCGCGAGCCAGCGGGGCCAGCGGTGCCGCAGCATCCAGCCGAACGCCGGCCACAGCAGCGCGGTGACGAGGATGCCGACCAGGAGCGGCACCACCAGCAGCTTCAGCAGCATGACGAGCCAGATGAACACCGCGATGACCGCGACGATCACCAGGATCCGCCAGGAGTAGCCGGCCGTCACGCGCAACGGCATCGGCACGTACTCGTCGGCCGGCGTGGAGACGGTGCGTTCCGTCGAAGGCGGCTCGGCACGGAACGGATTGCGGAATCGCGGCCTGCGCTCGTCGCTCATCGCCTCAGTTTACGGGGCACGCGAGACTGCACCACCGCGCCGAGACCGGGCTGCTCCGCCCCCGTCTCGGCGCGGGCGTGCATTCTCGACGTCGGATGCCGCCGGATACGCTGGCGGCATGACCGCCAGCCTGAGCGCCGCCGAAGCCCGCCGCATGACGCTCGGCGCCCAGGGGTTCTCCCGGCGCCGCCCCGAGGCGGTGTCATCGCGGCACCTGCACCGGGCGATGGAGCGCATGGGCGTGCTGCAGATCGACTCGGTGAACGTCTTCGCCCGATCGCACTACCTGCCGGTGTTCGCCCGGCTCGGCGGCTACGATCCGGCGCTGTTCGACCGAGTGTTCTTCTCGCCGTCGAGCCGGTACGTCGAGTACCTCGCCCATGAGGCGGCGTTCATTCCCGCCGACGACTGGCCGCTGTGGCGATTCCGGATGGACGACTTCCGCGGCAAGTGGGAGCGCGACCCGGATTCCTGGCTGAACGCGAACGGCCGGACTCTGGAGTGGGTGCGTTCCGAGCTGCGGGATCGCGGACCGCTGCGCCCGGCCGACCTGCGCGAGGACGCGCCACGGGAGCGCGGCGGATGGTGGGACTGGGACGACGTCAAGATGGCACTGGAGCACCTCTGGCGCCTCGGCGATGTCGCCGTGTCGGGCCGGCGCGGCTTCGAGCGCAGCTATGCGCTCGCCGACCAGGTGATCCCCGGCGACGCGCTCGCGCGCGAGGTGACCAGGGGTGCAGCGATCCGCGAGCTCGTCCTCAGGGCGGCGCGCTCCTACGGCGTCGCAGCCGAGTCCGACCTCGCCGACTACCACCGCATCCGCGACCGCGCGGCGGTGCGCCGGGCGATCGACGACCTCACCGACGCCGGAGAGCTCGCGCCCGTCGTCGTGCGCGGCTGGGAGCGCGGTGGCCGGCCGGTGGCGGCGTGGATGCACACGGGGGCGGCGCTCCCCGCCGCATCGACGGTGCCGCTCTGCTGACCCCGTTCGATCCCGTGGTGTGGTTCCGCGACCGCGCGCTGCGGGTGTTCGATCTCGACTACCGGATCGAGATCTACGTGCCGGCCGACAAGCGCCGCTTCGGGTACTACTCCCTGCCGGTGCTGGTCGGCGACAGGATCGTGGCGCGCATCGATCTGAAGGCCGATCGCCAGACGTCCGCCCTTCTCGTGCAGTCGGCGTGGTGGGAGCCGCAGTCCAGGGCATCCGACGCCGACGAGATCGCGGGCGAGCTGGTGCGTGCGGCCTCCTGGCAGGGGCTGGAGCGCATCAGCGTCTCAGGCTGGGGCGATGCAGCAGAACCGCTCGCACAGGCCCTGCACGAGGGCGTGGTGGCAGTGGAGCGGCACCGGCATCCGCGGGAGAGCGCCCTGGCGGGTCGTTGAGCGAGGGAGCGCAGCGACCGAGACGAAACGCCTCCAGCGAACTGAAGGCGTTTCGTCTCGCTCCGCTCGCTCAACGACCGGATGATGTCGAAACTGCACGCGGGGCGGCTCCGAGACGGCGCTGCCGTCGGCGACCTCGAAGAACTCGCGCTCGGTGAACCCGAGTCCGCGGGCGAAGAGGTTGTTCGGGAACACCTTGATCTTGGTGTTCAGCTCGCGCACTCCGCCGTTGTAGAACCGGCGCGAGGCCTGGATCTTGTCCTCGGTGTCGACCAGCGACGACTGCAGATGGAGGTAGTTCTGGCTGGCCTGCAGCTGCGGGTACGCCTCGGCGACCGCGAACAGTCCTCGCAGCGCCTGCTGCATGTGCCCCTCCGCGATACCGGCCTCCGCCGGCGCGGTCGCGGAGAGCGTCTCGGCCCTGGCGCGGGTGACGCTCTCGAAGACCGACTTCTCATGCGCGGCGTAGCCCTTCACCGTCTCGATGAGGTTCGGGATCAGGTCGGCCCGTCGCTTGAGCTGCACGGTGATGTCGCTCCACGCCTCATCGACGCGGACGTTCGCCTGCACGAGCGAGTTGTAGGTCGACCACAGATAGATGCCGACGAGCACGAGCACGCCGACGACGATCAGTACCGGTACGAGCCATTCCATGGGACAGACCTTTCCACACGAGTGCTCTCAATCCTGAAGCGCGACCGACTGCACGGCCGCTGGGTGTCGCGCAGCGGCGCGGCATCCGCCGGTTCAGGCGCCGAGGATGCGCTCCAGATGCCGGTTCCCGAACATCCGATCCGGGTCGAGCCGGTCGCGCAGCGCGACGAAGTCGTCGAAGCGGGGGTAGCGCTCGCGCAGCTGGTCCGCCGTCAGCGAGTGCAGCTTGCCCCAGTGCGGCCTGCCGCCGTAACCGGCCATGATCTGCTCGACCGCGTCGAAGTACTCCCGCGGATCGGTGCGCCAGTAGCGGTGCACCGCGATGTAGGCGCTGTCACGCCCGGACGCCGTGGACAGCCACAGGTCGTCGGCCTTCGCGAAGCGCACCTCGACCGGGAACTCGATCCTCCAGCCCCTGTCGGCGATCAGCTGCTGCACCTCGCGGAACGCCGGCACGACGTTCTCGGCCGGGATGGCGTACTCCATCTCGCGGAACCGCACGGTCCGGCGGTGGATGAGCACCCTGTGGGACCGGTCGGAGTAGGTCGCATCACCGGTGAGCTTCACCGCGAGCCGGTTGAACGGCGGGATGATGCCCGGTGCGAATCGGCTGCTCGCGCAGAACACCCGGAACACGCCGTTGCTCAGCACGGTCTCGTCGACCCAGTGCCCGAAGGCGGGCAGCGGTTCGCGCCGGGTCGACTCCGGCAGCCGGGTCTGCGTCTTGGTGAGCGCGACGTCGGTGTGCGGATGCCAGTAGAACTCGAGGTGGTCGGATGCCGCGACTTGCTCGTGGACCGTCTCGAGGGTCGCATCCAGCGGCTGCGGTGCATCGACAGCCTGGAGAACGAACGCGGGCACGCACTGCAGAGTGACCTCGACGACGATTCCGAGAGCGCCGAGCCCGACGACCGCGCCGGGCAGGAGCTCGCTGTTCTGAGTGCCGTCGATGCGCAGGAACTCGCCGTCGGCGGTGATGAGCGTGAGCCCGCGCACCTGCGTGGCGATGCCGCCGAACTGCGCGCCGGTGCCGTGCGTCCCCGTCGAGATCGCCCCCGAGATCGACTGCCTGTCGATGTCGCCGAGGTTCTCCATCGCGAGACCGAAGGGCGCGAGCAGCCCGGGGATGCGGTGCAGCCGCGTGCCGGCGAGGAGCGTGACCAGCCCGGTCTCACGGTCGGCCGAGACCAGCCCCTGCATGTCGTCCAGTTCGAGCAGCACTCCGGGCGCGACGGCGATGCCGGTGAAGCTGTGTCCGGCGCCGACCGCCTTCACGGTGAGGCCCTGCTTCGCGGCCGCCTTCACCGCTCGCTGCACGCCCTCCGGGGTGCGGGGACGTTCGACCCGCACGGGACGGATCTGCGCGGACCGCCCCCAGTTCTGCCAGGTTCCGCCCGGTCGTGTCACAGGAAGGCCTTTCCTTCGCCTCGGTAGGTGGGGATCTCGTCGATGACGGCGTCGTGTGACACGACCTGGTACGCGGCGATGCGCTCGGCCGGCTCACCGCTCTTGGAGTGCCGGAACCAGACCCGGTCGCCGATGCGCAACGCACGGGCCTCGGGTCCCTGCAGCGGCGTCTGGACCTCGCCCGCGGCCTCCCGGGGAAGCGTACGGAGCCCCGCGGGCCAGGCGGGGATCGGCTGACGGGACGCCACGGCGGGGCCGGAGGCGATCCAGCCGCCGCCGAGCACCGTGGCGATGTCGGCGGTGGGCTTCCGCACCACGTCGAACGCGAACGCGGTGGCGGGCGCGGGCCGGAACGACCGGTACCCGTCGAACAGATGCCCCGCGAGAAGTCCGCTGCCCGCGGTGGCCTCCGTGACGGCCTCGTCGCTGCCGGTGAACTCCAGGGAGCCGGTGCCTCCGCCGTTGATGAACTCGAGCGGGGCGATGTCGAGCACGGCCGCGGAGATCGCGGCGCGGCGAACGCGGAGCTCTTCGCGGGATCGCGCCTGCATGAGCCGGATGACCGGGGCATCCGCTCCGGCGTTGTCGGGCTGCCCGGCGATCTGCGCCTCGTACATCTGCAGGCCGATCAGCCGGAAGCCGGGGCGCTTCACCACCTCGGCGGCGAAGCCGGCGACATCCGCTGCGGTGAACAGCGGCGAGCGGCGCACCCCGAGGTGCCCGAGGGCCGGGGCGCGGTACGAGGCGTCCACGTCGATCACGACGCGGATCTCGGGGCGCGAGCCGGGCGCGGCGATGCTGTCGATCAGATCGAGTTGCTCGGTCTCATCGACCATCAGCGCCACCCGCGACGCGAGGCGCTCGTCATGCAGCAGTCGCTCGAGATTCGCCCGGTCGACGCTGGGATAGCCCACCACGATGTCGTCGTGCGTCTCGGCGAGCCACAGCGCCTCGGCGAGGGTGAAGGCGAGGATGCCGCCGGAATCCCGGGATGCGCAGGACGGCATCGAGGACGCCGCGCACGCGCACCGACTTCGAGGCGACGCGGATCGGGATGCCGCCGGAGCGCACCAGCAGGTCCATCGCGTTGTGCCGCAGCGCTTCGCGTTCGATGACCCCCACGGGGGCGGGCAGGTGCGACGTCGCCTCGGTGAGCCCGCGCCAGAAGCGGGCGGGCTCCTGCCAGGGCTGGCGGTCGGGGCTCAGTTCGTCGATGAGGTCGAGCACTCCCCCACCTTACGATGACTTCGGACGGCGAATCATCTCGGATGGCACCCGGTCGCACCGTCATCGTCGTCGCTAGGCTGGCGACCGGGCCCCCATAGCCCAACGGCAGAGGCAGGCGTCTTAAACACGCTTCAGTGTCGGTTCGAATCCGACTGGGGGCACCAGCGTCATGCGGCCGGATGGCGGATGGCGCTGAACGACGAACGCCCCGGCTCGCGGAGCCGGGGCGTTCGTGTGGTCGGATCACTTCGCGGCGGAAGTCTCCTTCACTTCGGCAGGCTCAGTACGACGCGCGGCAGCGGGCTTGCGCGCCGGGGCCTTCTTCGCCGGTGCTTTCTTGGCCGGTGCGGCGACGGTCGCCTTGTCGTCGGCGGCCGCGTCGGCGACGGCATCCGTCTTCGCGGAGGCCTTCTTCGCTGCCGGAGCCTTGGCGGCCGGCGCCTTGGCGGCGGGCTTCTCCTCGGCGGGCTTCTCCGGGGCCTTGGCCGGCGCGGGCGCCGGAGCGGGCGCATCCGCCGCCGGGCGCGGGCGAGCCGCGAACTCCTCGAAGACGTAGCGCGGGTTCTGCACGGTCTGCAGGTTCACCAGGTCGCGGCCCAGCCAGAGGTTGTTCCACCAGCCCCACAGCACGCGCCACTTGCGCTCCCACGACGGCATGGCCAGGCCGTGGTAGCCACGGTGCGCGAGCCAGGCGATGAAGCCCTTCAGGGCGATCTTGCCGGACTGGAACACACCGTTGTAGAGACCGAGGCCCGCGACGGCGCCGAGGTTCTTGTGGAAGTAGTCCTTCGTGCCCTCGCCGCGCAGCACGGCGACGAGGTTCTTCGCGAGCAGCTTCGCCTGGCGCACGGCGTGCTGGGCGTTCGGCACGCAGTAGCCGCCGACGCCGCCGCCGGTCAGGTCGGGCACGGCCGAGACGTCACCGGCCGCCCAGGCGCCCTCGACGGGCTCCTCGGCGGTGCCGACGCGCAGGTCGGCGCGGGTGCGGATGCGACCGCGCTCCTCGACCGGCAGGTCGCCGCCGCGCACGACGGTCGGGTTGGCCATGACGCCGGCGGTCCACACGATGAGGTCGGTCGGGATGACCTCGCCGGTGGAGAGCTCGACGTTGCCGTCGATCGCACCGGTGACCTGAGTGTCGAGGTGCACGTTGGCGCCGCGCTTGGCGAGGTCCTTCAGCACCCACTCGCTGGTCTTCAGCGAGACCTCGGGCATGATGCGGCCCATCGCCTCGATGAGGTGGAAGTGCGTGTCCTCGAACGACAGCTGCGGGTACTTCGAGATCAGGGCCGATGCCAGCGAGCGCAGCTCGGCGAACACCTCGATGCCCGCGAAACCGCCGCCGACGACGACCGTGGTCAGCAGACGATCGCGCTCGGGGCCGGCCGGCACGGATGCGGCCTTGTCGAAGTTCGACATCAGCTTGTCGCGGACGGCGACGGCCTCTTCGATGGTCTTCAGGCCGATCGCGTTGTCGGCGATGCCGGGGATCGGGAACGTGCGCGACACGGCGCCGGCGGTGACGACGATCTGGTCGTACGCGAATTCGTAGGAGTCGCCGACCGGCGGAGTGATCGTGGCGACCTTGTTCGCGTGGTCGATGCCGGTGATCTTCGCCGTGATGACGTTGGTGCGCTTCAGGTGGCGACGGTGCGCGACGACCGCGTGACGCGCCTCGATCGAGCCGGCCGCGACCTCGGGCAGGAACGGCTGGTACGTCATGTACGGCAGCGGATCGACCATGGTCACGTCTGCTTCGCCCTTGCGGAGGTGCTTCTCGAGCTTCCACGCGGTGTAGAAGCCCGCGTAACCACCGCCGACGATCAGAATCTTGGGGACAGTGCGATTCTCAGGCACAGAGGGACAACTCCTCGTCGTCATGGGGAAGGCGTGCGTCGATCGCGCGCCGAACGGATGCGCCGGGCAGCTGCGGTGACGCCAAGCCCGATCAGAATACCAGGTACCGTGAGCGCAAGAAGCGGCAGGGTACCGTACCGCAGTGATTCGGCACTCGGCAGCAGCGGCGAACCGGGCTTCGTCGGGGCGTCCGCCGCGGGCAGCGGCGGCACCGCGATCGGCGTCACCGTCGGCTCGGGCTCGGGGTCGCTCTTGGCCCGGCGGTACAGCCGGATCCACTCCTCGAGGTCGCCCATCGGGTTCTTCGACACCTTGGCCACGTCGGCGGTCACCGCGGCCTCGGCGTCCAGAAGCCCGTACCCGTAGAGCGGATCGGGCAGCTTCTTCACCCCCGGCACCGGGATCGCGGTCCGGATGATCCGGTTGATGACGTTGTTCGCGTCCAGCCCGGGGTGCGCGGAGCGCACCAGTGCCGCCACGCCGGCCACGATGGGTGCCGCTCCGCTGGTGCCGTCCCAGGTGACGACGGTGCCGTCGGCGGAGACTCCGCGCAGTCCCTCGCTCGGCGCCGAGATGCCGATCGTGATGCCCTGCGTCGAGGCCTCGACGCTCGCGTTGCCGTGCTGGTCGACGCCGCCGACGGTGAGAACCCCGGGGATCGTCGCCGGGGCGCCGACGATCGACGTGCCGCTGCCGCGGTTGCCCGCCGCGACGACCACGACGACGTCGTGGTCGTAGGCGTACAGGAACGCCTCGTCCCAGCTCTCGTCCCAGTCCAGGGTGTTCGTCGTCAAGGACAGGTTGATGACGTCGGCGCCGTGGTCGACGGCCCAGCGCATCGCCTTCGCGATCTGCTCAGTGAACGGCACGACGGCGGCGGCCTCGAAGCCGATCGAGATCGAGAGCAGCTTCGCCTCGGGGGCGATGCCGATCATGCCCGTGCCATCCTCCTGACCTCGCGCGCCCGCCAGAGAGGCGACCCAGGTGCCATGGTTCTTGTCCTTGGTGCCCAGCGGGGTGCGGCCGTCCGGCGTGCCGCTGCCGGACACATCGGTGCCGTCCGCGACGGCGCCGTCGAAGACGCCGGGCGGGCGCCCGATGCCCGTGTCGATGATCGCGATCGTCGCGCCCTTGCCTCGTGTGGTGTGCCAGGCCTCGCGGACGCGGGCGCCGTCGAGCCAGTACTCGGACGCCCGGACGGGATCGGCCGGATCGTCGGCGACCGGCGGCGGCGTGGGATCGGTCGTGGCGACGGGCGCCGGCGTCGGCGTCGCGGCCGAGGCCGGTGCGACCCCTGTCAGGGCGAGGGATGCCGCCACCGTCGCGATCGCGACGATGCCGCGCAGCGTCCTGATCGGGCTCATCCGGCGGAGTCTCCGCGCGCGGCGCCGGGCTCGGTGCAGGCGCAGCGTCCGGGCGACCAGCTCGACCGCGCCAGTGCGGCGTCGCCGATCGGGTTCACGCCGGGACCCGCCGCGAGGGCGTGACCGGCCAGCGCGTGCAGGCACTTCACGCGCGTCGGCATGCCTCCGGAGGAGACGCCCGCGATCTCGGGCACGTCGCCGAACTGCGCGCGATCGGCGAGGAACGCCTCATGCGCACGCCGGTACTGAGCGGCGACGTCTTCGTCCTCGAGCATCGCGGCGAGCTCCGGCATGACGTGCTCCGCCTCGAGCGTGGACATCGCCGCCGTCGCGGCAGGATGCGTGAGGTAGTAGAACGTGGGGAACGGCGACCCGTCATCCAGCCGGGGGGACGTGGCGACGACCGTCGGGTTGCCGCACACGCAGCGCGCGGCGATGCCCACGACCCCGCGAGCGGTGCGGCCCAGCTGTGCGGAGACGACCGCGATCTCGGCGGGAGTGGGGGCGTCGAAGGGCGGAGTCGTCACCCGACCAGCCTACGGGAGCGCGGCTGGGCGAAGGCTCAGGGCCGCGTCAGCGCAGCGGTGTCTCGACGGCGTTCTTCGCGAGACCGGCGCCGGCGATGCTGCGCAGCAGCTGCGGCATCCAATCGGCCCTTCGCTCGACGAGCTCGTCGCTCACCGGGACCTGCTCCTTGGGCAGTGCGGCGGGGTCGAGGTCGTTGTCGACGAGGTAGGGCACCTCGCCGGGCTTGACGTAGTACAGCCGCTCGCGCGCCTGCGTGCTGATGTACGCCGGATCGTTCCATCGCTCGCGCTCCTGCTCGAGCGCTGCGATCTGCTCCTCGGTGACCTGCACCGACGCCTCGACGGCGGCGATCTTCTGCCGCTGGTCGAGGTAGGTGCCGAGACTCGGCACCAGCACCCAGGCGCCCAGCACCACCAGCGACAGCATGATCGCCGAGAAGGCCGACAGCCGGATGCCGCTGGTCCACTCCCCACGTCGACGCGACGCGTGCGCGGCTCGCGCGCGGCGCGCGAGGATGCCGACGGCCGCGCGGCATCCGCTCGGGAGGGCGCCTTCGGTGATGCTTCGCCCGGGGACGGCAAAAGGGGAGCCGGTCGTCTGGCCATGGCTCCCCTTTCGTCGTTCAGCAGAATGGAATCAGCTGATCAGCCCTTGAAACGCGGGAAGGCGGACCGGCCGGCGAAGACCGCGGCGTCGCCCAGCTCCTCCTCGATGCGCAGAAGCTGATTGTACTTCGCGACCCGCTCACTGCGAGCGGGCGCGCCGCTCTTGATCTGGCCCGAGTTCACGGCGACGACGAGGTCGGCGATCGTGGTGTCCTCGGTCTCGCCCGAGCGGTGCGAGAGCATCGTGGTGTAGCCCGAGCGGTGTGCGAGGTTGATCGCGTCCAGCGTCTCGGACAGCGTGCCGATCTGGTTCACCTTGACCAGCAGCGAGTTCGCGACACCGAGGTCGATGCCCTTCTGCAGGCGCTCCGGGTTGGTGACGAACAGATCGTCGCCGACGAGCTGGATCTGCGATCCGAGCTTCTCGGTCAGGGCCTTCCAGCCGTCCCAGTCGTCCTCGGCGAGGGCGTCCTCGATCGTGACGATCGGGAAGTCCGACACCAGGCCGACGTAGTAGTCGGTGAGCGCGGCGGCGTCCCAGTCCTTGCCATCGAGGCGGTACACGCCCTCGTTGAAGAACTCGGTGGCGGCGGCGTCCAGGCCCAGCGCGATGTCGGCGCCGGGCGTGAAGCCGGCCTTCTCGATCGCCTTGACCAGGAATTCCAGGCCCTCGCGGTTGCTGGGCAGGTCGGGGGCGAAGCCGCCCTCGTCACCCAGTCCGGTCGCGAAGCCGGCGGCCTTCAGCTCGCCCTTGAGCACGTGGTAGACCTCGGTGCCCCAGCGCAGCGCCTCGGAGAACGTGTCGGCACCGATCGGGGCGAGGAAGAACTCCTGCATGTCGATGCCGTTGTCGGCGTGCGAGCCGCCGTTGATGACGTTGAACAGCGGGACCGGCAGCAGGTGCGCGTTCGGGCCGCCCAGGTAGCGGAACAGGGGCAGATCGGCCGAGTCGGCCGCGGCCTTGGCTGTGGCGAGGCTGACGCCGAGGATGGCGTTCGCGCCGACGCGGCCCTTGTTGTCGGTGCCGTCGACCTCGATGAGGATCTCGTCGATGACGCGCTGCTCGCTCGCCTCCACGCCCTCGATGGCGGGGCCGAGCTCGTCGATGACGGCCTCGACGGCCTTCAGCACGCCCTTGCCGCCGTACCGGCTCTTGTCGCCGTCGCGCAGCTCGTACGCCTCGAAGGCTCCGGTGGACGCACCGGAGGGGACGGCGGCGCGCTGCACGATGCCGTCGTCGAGGAGCACCTCCACCTCGACGGTCGGGTTTCCGCGCGAGTCCAGGATCTCGCGAGCGCCTACAGCCTCGATCAATGCCACGGGTGTGCTCCTTGCTAGAGGAATGGGGGATGTGGAGCGGCGTCGGTCCGCGGCCCAGTCTCAGTCGGGCCCTTCGACAAGCTCAGGGCCCAATGCGTTGCTGAGCCCGCCGAAGCATCAGACCACGAGGGCGATCGCGACGCCGTCCCAGCCCTTGAGCCCCACGGTCTGCAGCGCGGTGGCGTCGAAGCGCGGGTCCGCGCCCAGCATCCGCAGTGCGTCCTGGGTGCCGACCACCATCGAGTCGGTGCTGCCCGCATTCGCGATCTCACCGTCGCGGCCGATGTTGTCGACGACGACCACGGTGCCCGGGTGCCCCAGCTTCGCCGCCCAGTCCAGGTAGATCGTGTTGGACTCCTTGTCCGCGTCGATGAAGACCAGGTCGAACCCGCCGACGAGGGTCGGCAGCACGTCGGCGGCCCGTCCGATGCGGATGTCGACCCGCTCGCCGACTCCCGCGGCGTCGATGCTCGCCCTGGCGACCGCGGCGTTCTCGGCCTCGGCCTCGATCGTCACGACCCTTCCTTCGTCGCCGACGCCCCTGGCCATCCAGATCGTGGAGTACCCGCCGAGCGTGCCGATCTCGAGCACGCGGCGCGCACCGCTGATCCGCACCAGCAGGTTCAGCAGCTTGCCGGAGACCGGGGCGACCTCGATCGCCGGCATCCCGGCATCCTGCTGCGCGACGAGCGCGGCCTCGAGCGCGGGATCGTGCCCGACGAGCGTCTCGGACAGGTAGTCGTCGGCCGAGCGCCAGTTCTCGCGTGTGGGATCCATGCCCCCAGCCAACCCCGCGCGCCGGGGCAGGTCAACAGGTCGACGCCCCCTCCGGCCGTCGAGCCCCCTCGGGCTGACGTGAATGCGAGGGGCGTCGATGAGCAGGAGAGGCGACGACCTCACGTTGCCGGCGGCAGCCGAGGCGGCGGCGCGGAAGCCGGGGCGCGCGGCGCCCGGGGCCCGGCGAGTGCCGGCTGCTTCCGGAACTGACCGGTCAGCAGCAGAACGACGATGACGATCGCGCAGGCGATCCAGCCGGAGACGCCGAGCGCGATCGCGAACCCGGGATCGAACGGTGCTCCCGCCGCGCGGAACAGCATCGGCAGTCCCGCCGCGGCGTTCAGCGCTCCGTGCGCGAACACGGCCGGCCACATCGATCCGGTGCGCAGACGCGTCCAGCCGAAGAGGACGCCCCAGGCCATGCACCCGCCCGTCATCAGCAGCACGCCGGTGATGTCGGTGCGGCCGAAGTTGTACCCGAGCAGGATGACGGGCGCGTGCCACAGCCCCCAGATCGCGCCGCTGACCAGCAGCGCGGTCCAGGTGCCGTATCGGCGCAGCGCCGGAACGAGGAATCCGCGCCACCCGAGCTCCTCGCCGAACGCGGCGAGGGCGTTGATCGTCGCGGCCGCGAACGGGATCGCCACCAGCTGGGCGGCGACGAGGATCCAGGCGGGCGGCAGCGCGGTGCCGGGAGGCACAGCCGCCTGCAGCGTCTCCGTGTAGCCGGACAGCCCTGCGAAGTCGGCCCGCAGCCAGCCGAACGCCAGCGCGATCAGCATCGCGAGCACGACGACCGCCACCGTGCCGAACAGGGCGATCACGCTCAACCACACCACCCGCTTCGCGGGCCGCAGCGGCCACATACCGAGGAAGCGCAGGCGCTGGCCGCGCGGCACCGGGCGCATCGCCAGCATGACGATCAGCACAGCGGCGGCCGGCGCGTACATCATCACCGGCAGCAGCGCTCCCGCGAAAGGCGTAGCCAGGCCGTCGCCCAGCCAGAGCGGCAGCGCGACCAGCCAGGCCAGAGCGCAGGCAAGCACCACGTAGGCGACGATCGCACCGAGGCCGATGCGCACCGGGACGCTGTCCGACTCGGTCCGCTCGACGGCGGGATTCTGATCGGTCATGCTCCTTCTCCTTCACGGTCGGTCAGGCTCTGCGATGCCGCACCCTCGGCGCGGGCGAGGTAGGCCTGGAGCACGGCGGCGCCCACCTCGGCGCCGTCGACGGTCACCACCAGCGGGCGTTTGTCGCGCCGTTCCACCTCGATGGCGGGTCCGGTGCGGAGCACGATGCCGGTGCGTCCGTCCAGCCCGAGGCGCCAGCCGAAACTGCCGAACTCCCCGAAGGGATGGCACTCGACGGCACGCGCAGCGACGATCTCGTCGAGAGGCACCTGCGTGCGCGGCCAGCCGATCTGGGAGCGGACGGACAGCCCGTCGGGGCCCGCCTTCACCCGGAACGATGCCGATGACGCGAACGCGAAGCCGATGATGAGCAGCGTCAGCAGCGGAATCCAGGCAGCCTCGGCGGCCTGGACGACCAGCACTGCCGTGACGCCGACGACGAGGAGCACGACCACCCCGATGACGGTCATCGCGACCCGCGACATCGTCGCCGTCGCCATCCAGACCACTCGCTCGCCGGCCGAGATCGACGCCATGTGAACCGGCTGCAGCGGCGCTGCCGGGATGGGATGCACGTGCGGCTGCACGAACCAGCCGACTGCGCCCAGCCCGAGCAGCACCACGAATCCGAGGATCACGATGCCGCCGATGCCGCCCACCTCCGACGCGTCCTTCAGGCCGCGCTGGATCGCCACCGACCCGCCGTTGATGACGGCGCTGAAACCGGAGAGACCCAGGGCCATCGCCCCGAGCAGACGCGCGGCGCCGCCCCACTGGTGCCGGGCCGCACCGAGCGTGCTCAGCACCATCAGCAGCGGCAGCCCCAGCCCGAGGCCGACGGCCAGCCAGACGTAGGTGGCCGGTGCTCCGAACCCGTCGACGCCGTTCACCCCCCAGTGCGTGGCGGCGGGGTCGGGCAGTTCAGGCAGCCAGGCGAGGATCAGGCCGGTCGCGATCGCCGTGATCACCACGGGCGCGACGAGGCCCACCAGCACGAGGGCCCGGCGCGCGCGACAGAGGTCGGCCGCGGGCACCGCGGTCACCTGGCGGTCAGCAGGATGTTCGGTCATGGCGTCGTCTCCTTGATGAGTGCGGCGATGGTCGCGGGGGTGAGGCCGAGGAGCGCGCCCCGGCGCACGAGGTCGGTGATGTCGTCGGCGAGCTCGGCGAGGGGTTCCGCGGTCGCGGCGACCACTGCCCCGCGCCCGCGGCGCAGGTCGACGAGCCCTTCGGCGCGCAGCTCCTGATAGGCGCGCAGCACGGTGTGCACGTTCACGTCGATCGCGTCGGCGACCTCGCGCGCGGCGGGGAGCCGGTCGCCGGGACGCAGCCGCCCGGCGAGCACCTCGCCGCGCACGGATGCCGCGATCTGCTCGAACAGCGGCCGGGAGCTCTCGGGATCGATCCGGATCAGCATGCCCACCTCCTCTGCGCACTTATTCTATTATAACTAGAACAATCTTTGTGCGGAGAGTCCAACCGATCCCGTTCCGCACGAGACAGACCGGCAGACTGACGCCATGCGCATCACTCCCCGTCGCCTCGCCGTGGGCATGTCCCTGTGGATCCCGAACCTGTTCAGCGGCATCCGCGTGCGCCGCTTCGCCGACGACTGGACGCACGCCACCGTCGAGCTGCACGTGAACCTGTTCACCCGCAACTATGTGAAGACCGCCTTCGGCGGCTCGATGTCGGCGATGACCGATCCGTACTTCTTCATGCTCGTGATGCACCAGCTCGGCCGCGACCACGTCGTCTGGGACACCCGCGGCGAGATCGAGTTCCTCAAGCCGGGGCGCGGCGTGCTCACCGCGGAGTTCTCGGTGACGCGCGAGAAGGCCGAGGAGCTGCGCGAGCGCGCCCGCGGCGGCGCCAAGGTGCTGGAGTGGTTCGAGACCGCCATCACCGACAGCGACGGCGATGTCGTCGCCCGGGTGCGGCGCGAGGTCTACGTGCGGGAGAAGAAGCGGGTCACCGCAGCGCGCGGCTGAGTTCGCTCACCGGAGCGGCGGCCCGGCGAGATGCATCCCCCGACCCACCTCGTATGCCTCGGCCAGCCACTGGGCGAACGTGTCGTCCATCTCGTCGAGCGACGTGACACGGAAGTAGTGCACGAACAGGCGGCTGACGTAGGGAGCCGACCGCCGGATGCGCGGGTCGGACTCGATCGTGCGCGGCAGGTCGAGGTAGCCGCGCAGGTGTCCGTCGCCCGGGATCACGCCGGCGAAGCCCCGCCGTTCACCCTTGATCGTGATCGCGGACTTGTTGACCGCGTAGACGAACGGCCCGCACTCTTCAGCCATCTCGATGAAGCGGTCGTAGAGAGCCACGACCTCCGCCGACTTCCCGGTCAGATACTGCTCGACAGTCCATTCCTGGTCCATCCGGCGATGCTAGCCGAGACCCCGGACATCGGGACGGGGTCACCGATTCCACTGACGAAGCTTGTCCGGGTTGCATACCATCCAGATCCTCGAGATCAGGGCGGACCGGCCCTCGGCGGTCAGCACGGCGACGACCGTCTGTTCCCGAGCCAGGACCAGCCCCGGAACTCCGTTGACCGAGGCGATGGTGAACGTGGTTTCCGGAGCGGCGAAGGCGAGCAGCTCGGACGCGGTGTCGAACCGTCCCTCCAGGGGCATGGCCGGGGCGGGGTGCGGCCGCCGCCGTCGACGATCATGACGACATCGGGGTGAAGAAGGTCTCGAGCCGCGCCCTCGTCGTGAGAGAGCAGAGCGCCGGCAAGTCGTTCCAGCGCCTCGCGGTCAGCAGCATCGTGGCGTCGCCGGCGCAGCCACGCGGGGTGATGGCCTCGGCTCATGCGCCGACCGCGTTGAGCCGGCTGAGCTTCTCGGGACTCATGACCCAGAGCAGCTGGAGAATCCCTTCGCTCGACGTCGTCGCCGTCACCAGCGTCGTGATCCGCCCCTCCTCCTCGAGCGTCGCCGCCGACTGCCCGTTCACGTGCACCCACTCGATCTTCTTGCCCGTCCAGAAGTGACTCGCGAACGCGGCGACGAACTTCGCCACCCGGCTGCGCCCGATCACCGGAATACGCGCCGCGAGTCTCGCACCGTTCCCGTCGCTGTAGCTCACGACGTCGGCGGCGAACAGCGCTTCGAGTTCTTGGGCGTCGCCCTTCTGCGCCGCCGTCAGGAAGGCCTCCAGCAGATGACGCTGCGCAGCGGTGTCCACCGGGGTGTTCCGGGGCGAGGACAGGTGCGCTCGTGCGCGGCTGACCAGTTGTCTGGCGTTCACGACGCTGCTGGAGATCACCTCGGCGATCCGTGGATAGGGGTAGTCGAAGGCCTCCCTCAGGATGTACGCGGCGCGCTCTGTCGGCGTGAGCCTCTCCAAGGTCAGAAGGATCGCGAACTGCAGCGCCTCGGCGCGCTCTGCTCCGAGGGCGGGATCGTCCTCGGTGTTGACCGGCTCCGGAAGCCACGGTCCGATGTAGGTCTCCCTGCGTGCGTGGGAGGATCGCAGCACGTTGATCGCCAGGCGCGTCGTGATGGTCGTGAGGAAGGCCACGGGCTCCTGGATGCTCGTCCGATCGGTGTTCTGCCACCGGATCCATGTCTCCTGCAGGATGTCCTCCGCATCGGCGACAGTGCTCAGCATCCGATACGCGATACCGAAGAGATGCCGGCGGTGCGCGTCGAAGACCGCGAGCGCGTCGTCGAGATCGGCGCCGTCGTCGGTCGCAGAGGTGCGAGCGCGCTTCCCGTCGTCCATTCCCATGACCTATCGCGCTCCGACGAGGGCGCGGCGGCCCTGGTCGTGCACCCAGGACTCGAGTGTCGTGGCCGCGACTCGCATCGGCTCCCTCGGCAGCAGGAGGTCACCGGAGATGTTGAACCCGACGGGCGCCGTCGCGTCGTCGTCGACGACGTAGCGCGGGTCGTGATCGCGCCGCAGAACGCGACGCACGAATTCGGGAAGCGCCATCCTCTCCGGACCGGCGAAGTCGAAGGCGTCGTTGAGAGGATGCCCCAGCGCGAGTTCCGCGAGAGCGCCGGCGACGTCGGATGCCGCGATGGGCTGCACGTGTTTCGACGGGAGGTGCACCGTGTCCTCCTTCGTGTTCCATTCGGCGATCCTGCGTGCGAAGTCGTAGAACTGGGTTGCTCGCACGATGGAGAATCCGGTCGACCCTGCCTTCACCAGGTCTTCCTGTGCGCCCTTCGCGGCGAAGTATCCGTCATCGGTCACGCGATCCGCCCCGACGATCGACAGCACGATGTGATGCCTCACGCCCGCCCGCGCTTCGGCATCCAGGAGGTGGCTGGTCGAGTCCTCGAAGAAGCGACGCGCCGCGGCGCCCGAGAGGTCAGGAGTGTTGGTCGCGTCCACCACGGCATCGGCGTACTCGAGCGCGGCGTCGAGCCCCTTCCCCGTCGTCGCGTCGACTCCCGTACTCGGCGATGCCACGACCACCGCCTGAGCTCGTCGCTGCAACTCCTCGACGACCATTCGCCCCACCTGGCCGGTTCCACCCGCCACAACGATCCGCATCTCGCCCGCTCCGTCTCTGGACCTGCGCCCGTTGCGCGGTCCGTCCTCTGCAACGACTGACCGCGCAGCCCGTCGAACTGTGACAACACGTCAAGATCCCTGCACCGACAGACCCATCATCCGCCCATTCCTGCGAGCGTGGTGTCCCGCACCGCAGCATCACGCGGGACACCACGCACGGGTCGGTCATGCCACGGTCGGCTGCGGATTCGCGACGTACGCCCTGCCCGCCGAGGCGATGACCTCGGCGACGATGTCGGGATGGGACACGGGCGTCGCGTGGGATGCGCCGGCGATCTCCCGCGTGCCCCGCGATGCGGCGCGCTCGGCACCGGCACGCAGCACCGCGACCGGGATGTTCAGGTCCTGATCGCCGAACACGTGCCATGACGGGATGCTCTTCCATGCGGGGTTCGGTGCGGACACACTGTCCGAGAGCGCAGCCTCGGTGACCGGCCGCTGAGTGGCGGCCATGAGCGCTGCGACCTCTGCCGGGACGTCGGCGGCGAACTGGTGGTGGAACACCTCCTGCCGGATTGCGAACTCGTTGCCCCCGTTGCCACGGGGTATGCGGCGAGCGCCTCGCCGAGAGTGCTGCCGGGCTCGCTGGTGGACAGTTCGAAGGCGCTCTGGCCCGTCTCCGGGACGAAGGCGGATACGTAGACCAGTCCGATGACGGCGGTGCTGTCCGCCGCGGCCTCGGTGATGACGAGACCGCCGTAGGAGTGACCGACGAGGACGACGGGGCCGTCGATCGAGGCGATCACGTCGCGGACGTATGCGGCGTCTCCGGCGAGACTGCGCAGCGGATTCGCGACGGCGACTGCGGTGACTCCGTGGCTCTGCAGCCGTTCGATGACGCCGTTCCAGGAAGCGGACTCCGCGAACGCGCCGTGGACGAGGACGATGGTCGGTCTCTGATCGGTCATGATCTTCTCTCTTGTCGGGTGTGACTCGGATCGGGCCCCGACCGCACGCGGTCGCGTGCGGTCATGCAGAGGCCCTTGCAGACAAGACCGGGCAGCCCGGGCGACTGTGACGATGCGCTGCCACCGGGACTCTCGGAGCCGGCCTGTCACAGATGAAGCGAGTCGCGTGTCACCCAGGTGCGCGAGGAATTCCCCGCGCATCCATCTGGCGATGAAGGAGCGACATGAGAATCACGGTCATCGGAGGAACGGGACTGATCGGCACGAAGCTCGTCAGAGCGCTGCGAGAGGCGGGGCACGACGTCCTCGCCGCCGCGCGGGCGACCGGCGTCAACTCCTACACGGGCGAGGGACTGAGCGATGCGCTGGAAGGCGCAGAGGTCCTGATCGACGTCTCCAATTCGTCGTACACCGACGAGGCTGCAGCGCAGGAGTTCTTCTACGTCTCCACCATCAACCTGCTCAGTTACGGCGAGGCGGCGGGCGTGAAGCACCACGTCGCGCTCTCGGTGGTCGGCACCGACCGCCTGGCTCGCGCGGAGGGCGGATACTTCGTCGCCAAGCAGGAGCAGGAGCGGCTCATCATGGCGTCGGGACGGCCGTACTCCCTCGTCCACGCCACCCAGTTCTTCGAGTTCATCCGCAACATCACCGACCATGCCGTCCGCACCGGCGCGGTGCGCGTCGCCGACGTCCTCGTGCAGCCCATGGCCGCCGACGATGTGGCCGACGCCGTCGCTCGGGTCTCCCTCGGTCAGGCGCGCTACGCCACCGTCGAGTACGGCGGGCCGGAGATCTTCAGCCTCACCGAGCTGGCGAAGATCGATCTCCGATCGCGCAAGGACGACCGTGAGGTCGCCCCCGACCCTCTGGGCACGTATTTCGGCGCGCGCCTGGCGAGCCGCGACCTGCTTCCGGAGGCGACCGCGACGATCGCTCCGACCAGATATCACGACTGGCGCCTCCGGAGGCCTCTGGTCGACGCCGTCGAGTGAACCCCTCTTCCTGCCGCCCTGTCACACCTGTCGGCCTCGCCCGGTCATGACTGGTGTACGCCGCCTCGGCGTCACGGAACGAAGAACGAAAGGGCATGTCATGGCAAAGATCGTCGTCATCGGAGGCACCGGCCTCATCGGGTCCAAGGTCGTCGCGAAGCTGACCGAACACGGCCACGAGGCCGTCGCGGCCTCACCGAACACCGGCGTCAACGCCGTCACGGGTGAGGGTCTCACGGAGGTGGTCGAAGGCGCCTCGACGGTCGTCGACGTCTCCAACTCCCCTTCTTTCGCACCGGATGACGTGCTCGAGTTCTTCACGACCTCGACCCGGAATCTGATCGATGCCGAGCGCATCGCCGGAGTCACCCACCACGTCGCCCTCACGATCGTCGGCACCGATCGTCCGCAGAGCATCCCCTATTTCGCGGCGAAGGTCGCTCAGGAAGAGCTCATCCGCGAGTCCGGCATCCCCTACTCGCTGGTCCACGCGACGCAGTTCTTCGAGTTCGTCGGCAGCATCGCCGACATCTCGACGAAGGACGACAGGGTCTTGCTTCCTGGAGCGCTCATCCAGCCGATCGCGGCCGAAGACGTCGCAACCGCCGTTGCGCGTGCGGCTGCCGGCGCTCCTACCGGCGACGTCGAGATCGCCGGTCCCGAGGCCTTCGGAATGGACGAGTTCGCACGTCGCGCACTGTCCTTCCGCGGCGATTCGAGGACCGTTGTGCGCGACGACAGCGCGGCGTACTACGGCGCGCAGATCGAGGAGCGCACGCTCATCCCTCTCGACGGTGCTCAGATCTTCGGAACAACTCTGGCGGAGTGGCTTCCGCTGAACCCGCCACGCCGGTGAAAGGTGGCCTCGGCCCGGCCGGCGACTCCGGTTCCGGTGCCCGTCCCGCGCGACGTCAGACGCCGTCCGCGGGCCGGGACGCCGTCCGGTAGGAGGACGGCGAGAACCCGAGCACGGTGCGGAAGTCGGTGCTGAGGTGCGCGTGATCGGCGTAGCCGAACTCCGCCGGCGACTGCGGCCAGATCCGCGGAGGGATCGGTGCGCATCCGTTCGGCGGCCTCCTGCAGGCGCCGGCGGCGGATCATCGCCGCCGGCGGCAGACCCACGTGACGGTGCACGACTCGCTGCAGGGTGCGCACCGAGACGGACAGGCGCGCGGCCGCCTCCTCCGGCGAGCGCACGTCGGTCGCCATGAGCAGATCCGCCGCGGCGTTCGCCAGCCGTGCGGCATCCGTCGGCTTCCCGGCCCTTGCGAGCATCCACTGCGAGAAGACGGCGACCGCGCGCTCCCGGCGCCCGTCGCCGCCCGCCATGGCTGCGACGACGCCGTCGAGGAGCGCGGTATCGCTCAGTGCGATCTCCTGATCGAGGAGGGATGCCGGGTCTCCGGTCAGCGCGACGACCGCGGCCGGCCGCAGCAGGGCGCCGACCGCCCAGCCCCGGCCGGCGAGGTCGCGATGGGTCGCTCGCGTCGTCGCGCCGACCAGCGAGACACCACTCGGCTCGACGACCAGGTTCAGAGCCGGGTACGCGACGACCTCCTGGCGAGACGAACGACCGGGCTGGATGTCCCACTCCGGGATCCAGAACCACACGACGAGGTCCGCGACCTCCGCGGGCGCGGGAAGACGGTGGAACTCGGGGAGCCGGGCCGGATAGAGCACGCCGCGGGTGGGATCGACCATCCGCTCAGCCTAGGGCGAGGATGTCGCGGATCTTCAAGCGCGCCGGGCCCGAGCATCCGTAGCGTGATCCGCATGAATACCGACATCAGAACCGGTGCGACCGGAGAGCACACCACCAACGGCCGCCCGAACACGGCGACGTCCCTCACCCCGTTCCTCGCGATCCCGGACGCGCGAGCCGCGATGGAGTTCTACCGCGACGTGTTCGGCGCCCGCATCACCGACGTGACCGAGTTCGACGGTGTCGTCGCGCACGCCGGGCTCGACTTCGGAACCGGACTGCTGCAGCTCGGCGAGCCCAGCCCGGACTACAACCTGGTCGCCCCGCCCGGCGGTGAGGACGACTGCTACTCGATGGGCCTGTACGTGCCCGATGTCGACGCGGTGGTCGAGCGGGCCGTCGCCGCCGGTTCGACGGTGCGCGAACCGGCATCCGACTTCGTGTCGGGCGACCGCTTCGCCAGCATCCGCGACCCGTTCGGGGTGCGCTGGTCGATCATGACCCGCGTCGAGGACATCAGCGAGGAGGAGAGCGCACGCCGCGTCGCCGAGTGGGCCGCGTCGTACAGCGCCGGGTGATCGCAAGACTGCACGCCCGCGCCGAAACGTGGCGGTCAGACCCCGGTCTCGGCGCGGGCGTGCCGTTTCGGGACTCAGGCGAGGGGCTTGACCTCGAGAGCGCCGGGCTCGTCGCCGGCGCGCACCGTCGCGAACCCGGTGTAGCCGTCGGCGGATGCCCGCTCCAGCAGCGCCTTGAGGTTCTTCGTGCGGCGCTCCAGACGCACGCGCCCGCCGCCCTTCGACAGGCTCAGGGACCCAAGCAGAGACGCCTTGTGTGCGAGCAGTTCAGGCAGCGGAACGTCGGCGTCGTGCACGAGGACGACCGACTCCGTGGCATCCGCTTCGAGTGAGGCGACGAGATCGACGATGCGCTCGAAGCCGATCGAGAAGCCGACCGCGGGAACCTGCTGACCGAGGAACCGGCCGATCATGCCGTCGTAGCGGCCGCCGCCGCCGAGCGAGTAGTCCACCGACGGGTGGGCGAGCTCGAAGATGGTGCCGGTGTAGTAGCCCATGCCCCGCACGAGGAACGGGTCGAACACCAGCGGGATCTCCCCGCCTCCGGGCGGGATGCCGCGACCGCGTCCCCGAGCGAGACGAGGTCGCCGACGAGCTCGTCGGGCGCCCCCTCGGGCAGCGCCTTGCGGATCTGCCGTTCCCCGTAGGGGTTGTACTCGAGGGTCTGCGGCCGCATCAGGAAGGCGCGGAACGCCTCGACCGCCGCGGCTGAGGCGCCGCGCTCGGAGAGCTCCTTGACGACCCCGTCCGGCCCGATCTTGTCGAGCTTGTCGATCGTGATCAGCACCCCGGGGCGCTCGTCGGCCGCGAAGCCGAACGAGTCGAGCATCCAGTCCAGGGCCCGGCGGTCGTTCACGCGCACCGTGCCCCCTCGAGGCCGAGGGCGTCGATCGTGTCGAGAGAGGCGACGATCAGCTCGGCCTCTGCGCGCGCGGAGTCGTCGCCCATGATGTCGATGTCGCACTGCACGAACTGGCGGTAGCGGCCCTTCTGCGGGCGTTCGGCGCGCCACACCGGGCCGATCTGGATCGAGCGGAACACAGTCGGCAGCTGCCCGCGGTTGGTCGCGTAGAAGCGGGCCAGCGGCACGGTGAGGTCGTAGCGCAGGCCCAGGTCGCTGAGTGCGGCCGGATCGTCGGCGCCCTGGCGGATCGCGTCGGCGTCGAGGCCCCGTCGCAGGATGTTGTACGAGAGCTTCTCGTTGTCGCCACCGATGCCGGCATGCAGCCGGTCGTACTCCTCGACCACCGGCGTCTCGATCTCGTCGAAGCCGTGTGCACGGTAACGCTCGCGGATGACGGCGAGCACGCGCTCGCGACGGGCCTTGTCAGCGGGGAGGAAGTCGCGCATTCCGCGCGGCGGGTTCACGGTTGCCACGGGTCCATCCTTCCAGGTCTCGCGAGTATGACAATCGGTATACTCAGGGTATGACCATGACGACGATCAAGGTCTCGTCCGAACTGCGGGACCGGCTGAAGGAACAGGCACGGGCAGAGAACCGTACGATGGGCGAGCAGCTGGCGTTCCTCGTCGACGCACATCGCCGAGAGCGCGACTTCGAGGCCATGCGAGAAGCCATGTCCCGGATGACGCCGGAGGACTGGGCCGATTACCACGAGGAGACCGCGTGGTGGGACGCCGCGCAGGGCCCCATTCAGGACTGACCGCCGAGGATGACGAACCTGACACCCGGTGACATCGTGTGGATGTCTCCCGACGGCGCGGTCGGTCGCGAGCAGCGCGGCCGACGCCCCGCCGTCGTCGTCGTCGCCAGCGAGTTCCTGACACTCGTCGACTCCCTGGCCCTTGTCGTCCCGGTCACGTCACGCGACCGCGGCTGGCCGAATCACATCCCGTTGCGCGGCCTGCCCGGACCTTCCTGGGCGATGACGGAACAGCTCCGCGTCATCTCCCGCGAACGCCTTCACGACATAGTCGGAGTAGCCGGCGACGACGAGATGCAGCGCATCCGGTACTGGCTCAAGCGCTTTCTCGACCTGTGAGTCCCCGCTGACGTAGTGGGTTCATGGCGGCGACGAGTTCCTGAGGTTCCTCGCGCCGCGTGCTCGAGGTCGGTGAAGCGCTGTCGGAGCCCGAGCTGAACGCCCGCCTCGGCGCGCGCACTGACGACGTGCCGCTGCTGCGAAGGCCGCTCGTCGATCACGGCATCCTCGATCGCGGTGCCGCGGGAACGAGCTATCGGCTCTCGGCGTAGACCCGTTCCCTCGTAACGAACAGGTCATCGGACCCGCGGTGCGTGAACGTCTGCTGCGCGTCGACGGCGCGCGGATGGACTACTTGCGCGAGCAGTTCGGCACCTGCATCGAAGAGCCCGACGAGGTCGAGGCGCGCAGCATCCTCGCATTCATCTTCGCGATCGGTCGGCATTTCCTGGCCGTGCGGCCGAAGGACTCCCCCGCCGCGTTCGCCCGGGCCGGGGAGCGCATCCTGAGATAGTGGACGGATGCCCGCACTCGAAATCGCCGTCCGTCCGATCCTCGCGGCTCTCGCCAATACCGAGACGCGGGCGGCCTTCGCCCGCGTCGTGCTCGGTCAGTTGCCCGCCGAGCCGGCGCCCCGTGAGAAGCGCGCACTCTCACAGTTGGAGTCGGCCGGCCTGATCGCCGCAGGCGGTGACGGGTGGACAGCAGACGAGGAACACTTGCGCGCGCTGCTGCTGCAGGGCGCGGTGCCACAGCCGAAGGCCGGACCGGAGAGATTCCTCGACCAGGATGGCCGCATCGAGCGGATGCCCCCGCACGGGGAGGGCGAGGAGTTCCTGCGCCTTCTCGCCCCTCGCGTCGTCGACGACGCGGAGGCACTCTCCGAACCCGACCTGAATGCTCGCCTGGCCGCGCTCACCGACGACGTCCCACTGCTGCGCCGAATGCTCGTGGACTGCGGCATCCTCGTCCGCGATCCCGCCGGGACGGCGTACCGCCGGGCGGTGGGCGCCTCGTGAGGGATGGGTTTCGCGGGTCCGGCGCCTTCCGAACCGCGAAAAGCATCTTTGAGCCCGCGAGAATGACGAGAATCGACGGATGCCGCTGATCCTGCCGTCCCGCGACCGCTTCGCCGACTGGGTGGACCTCATCGAGGAGTACGGTGGCCCGGCCTCGACCGAACTCGCCGGCTCCGGCTTCCACGGCAACCGCGAGCCGCGCACGCCGGTGCTCACCGAGACGGGCTACGCCGAATGGCTGACCATGCTCGAGGAGGAGGCCGACGAGACTGTGCCGCTCCTGACCGGGCGGGTGCACAGCTCGTGGTTCTGGATCGTCGACGACGCCGGCGCCTGGGTCGGGTTCCTCTCCCTGCGGCGCAGCCTGAACGACTTCCTGCGCGAGTACGGCGGGCACATCGGGTACTCGATCCGCCCGTCCCGCCGCCGCGAGGGGCATGCCGCCCGCGCGCTGCACCATGCGCTCGACGAGGCGGCCGCGCTCGGACTCGACCGCGTGCTGATCACCTGCGACGAGGACAACGTCGGCTCCGCCCGCACGATCGAGCGCAACGGCGGCGCGTACGAGGACACCCGCGGTGGCAAGCGCCGGTACTGGGCTCTCACGCCCCCTGCATCCGACTGACCCTTCAGGTCCGCGTCCTCACGCATTGATGCTCCCAACGCATCAATGCGTGAGCATGCTGTGCCTGCTGCTCCGGGATGCAAGGAGGAAAACGCAACCGTGTGCGCCGCAGTAACTGCACTTTCATCCTTGCGACAGCGCGCTTCGCCGGCCGCGTGAGCGACGCACTCACGCTTTGACCGTGGAAGGAGGAGAACGTCGCTCCACGGCCGACGGCACCGGCGTTTCTCTCCTGCACCGGGCGAGACGGCAAGGAGGCTCCGTGAGAACGGGTCAGGTGCCGGACTCCGCGGCGCGCACCTCGTCCTCGAGCAGGCGCAGGCGCTCGCGAAGCGCGCGCTCGGCATCCCAGCCGTTCGCGCGGGCGTGCGCGACGAGGGCGAGCAGAGCGTCGCCGAGTTCGGCTTCGGATGCCGGGAGATCGGACTGCTCGGCCAGCTGAATGCGTTTCGTCTCTGCGTTTCGACTCGCAGGCTCGCTCAACGACCACGACGCGGCGACGGCGCCCGCCCGGCCGAGCAGCTTCTGCGCGAGCGCCAGCGCGGGCATGCCCCGCGGCACGCCGTCGAGCACACTCCGCCGCTCGCGCTTCTCCGCGGCCTTCGCCGCGTGCCAGTGCACGAGCACCTCTTCGGTGTCGTCGCGACGGCATCGCCGAACACGTGCGGATGCCGGCGCACCATCTTCTCGGTGAGGCCGCGCGCGACATCGTCGATGTCGAACTCCGAGACCTCCGCCGCGATCGCAGCATGGAACAGCACCTGCCAGAGCAGATCCCCGAGCTCTTCGCGCAGCTCCTCCGCGGTTCCGCCCTCGACCGCGTCGATGACCTCGTGCGCCTCCTCGATCAGATACGGCACGAGGTCCCGGTGCGTGATGCGCTGAGACCACGGGCACTCGGCCCGCACCCGCCGCATGACCTCGGCGGCATCCCGCAGCGGATCGGTCATGACGCCACCCTCCGGTAGTGCCGCGCGCGCAGCGAGACGACGACACCCGACAGGGCGAGCGCGATGAGCGATCCGCCCAGGACGCCCAGGATCGCCTGATCGCGGATGCCGGGATCCCCGGCGAACGCGAGGTTCGCCAGCAGCAGCGACACCGTGAACCCGATGCCTCCGAGCACGCCGGCGGCGACGAGGTCGGGCAGCACCAACGCGGGGGCCTGTCCGCGTGGCCGGAAGCGCATCGCGATCCAGCCGAACAGCGTGATGCCGATGATCTTGCCGACGGGCAGCGCGATGAGGATGGCCCAGAACGCGGGCGAGAGGCCGCTGCCGCCGACCTGAGGAATGACCACGAACGCGGCGGCGAAGGCGAACACCGGCAGGATGATGCCGTTCACCCAGGGCTCGAGAGCGTGCCGGGTGCGCTCGGCAGGGCTCGGCGACATCACCAGTCCCAGCATCACGCCGGCGATCGTGGCGTGCACGCCCGACTCCGACACGAGCACCCAGGTGGCCACGCCGACGACGACCATGAGCACGGCGATGAACCAGTGGCCGCTGCGCCCCAGCATCCGGCTCAGGATCGCGAACACCCCCACCGCGACGACCGCCAGCAGGAAGAGTCCCCAGTGCACGTCGTGCGCGAAGAGCACGGCGATGAAGATGATGCCGATGATGTCGTCCAGGATCGCGAGTGCGAGCAGGAAGACCCGGACGGCCGACGGCAGCCCCCTGCCGAACATGGCGAGCACGCCGAGCGCGAAGGCGATGTCGGTGGCGGTGGGGATCGGCCAGCCGGCTGCAGTGGCCCCTGAGCCCGTCGAAGGGCCGGCGATGAGCAGGTAGATCGCGATCGGCACCAGCACGCCGCCGGCCGTCGGCGACCGCCGGGCTGGGCCGCCTTGTGCAGACTGTCCAGCTCGCCGTGCGTGAGCTCATGACGAAGCTCGATCGCGACCATGAGGAAGAAGATCGCGAGCAGGCCGTCGGCGATCCAGTCCGAGATCGAATGATCGATGTCGGTGCCGGGGACGGCGATGTGGAAGCCGAGCACCTCCGCGATCGCGTCGTGGGCGGGCAGATTGGCGAGCAGGAGTCCGAGTGCCGCCGCGAGCAGCAGGAGCACGGCAGGGAACTGCTGTCCGCGAAGGGCTTTCACCGAGATACGCATCCCCACCATGCTCTCATCACCACCCTCGTCGGCAGCGGATGTCACGCGGTCCGAGGCGCCGTTCGCGTCGGGATACGCTCGAAGGATGACCCCCGAGCCCACACCCACCGAGGCCATCCGCGTCATCACCCGATTCGAGGCGTCCAGCGGCATACCCGACGAGATGCGGGCCGATGTGCGGATGCTGGGCGGACTGCTCGGCCAGGTCCTGCGCGAATCGGGATCGCCCGGTCTGTTCGAGGACGTCGAGCGGCTGCGACTGGCGACGATCCAGGCGTATGACGAGGAGTCGGATGCGGCGTTCCGACGCGCCGCCGAGATCGCGGACGGCTTCACGATCGAGCGCGCCGACGAGGTGGCCCGCGCGTTCACCTGCTACTTCCACCTGGTGAACCTCGCCGAGGAGCACCAGCGCGTGCGCATCCTGCGCGAACGCGCAGGCAAGCCCGGCCCTTCGACGGGCTCAGGGAGCCAGGAGAAGCTGCCCGACACCGTCGCGACCGCGTTTGCGCGGCTGCGCTCCGAGGTCGGCGAGGACGAGGCCCGGCGCCGGCTCGAGGGCCTGCGATTCCACCCCGTCTTCACCGCGCACCCCACCGAGGCGCGACGTCGGGCCGTCTCCGGCAGCATCCGCCGGATCGCCGAGCTGCTCACCCAGCACGACGCGGCCAGCGACGGCGGGGCCGAGCAGCGCCGCGCGCTGCGCCGGATGCTGGAAGAGGTCGACACCCTGTGGCGCACCGCACCGCTGCGCGCGCAGAAGCCGACGCCCACCGACGAGGTGCGCACGGTGATGAGCGTGTTCGACGAGACGCTGTTCACGACGGTGCCGCACATCTACCGCCGCATCGACGACGACCTGCGCGGTGACGAGTCCGGCGACTCCGCCCCGGTCGTGCCGGCGTTCGTGCGCATCGGCTCCTGGGTCGGCGGCGACCGTGACGGTAACCCGTTCGTCACCTCCTCGGTGACTCGCGAGGCATCCGCGATCGCCTCCGAGCACGTGCTGCGCGGTCTGGAGCGCGCGATCGAGCGCATCGGCCGCACGCTCACGCTGGACGCCGAGGACACTCCGCCCAGCACCGAGGTGCAGGAGATCTGGGACGGGTTCGCGCGATCCGACGCCGCCCTGGCCGAGGAGGTCGCCACCCGCTCCCCGGCGGAGCCGCACCGCCGCGTGCTGCTCGTGCTCGCGCACCGTGTGCGGGCCACCCGGCACGAGGCCCGTGACGCCTACGGCGCCCCCGAGGAGCTGCTCGCCGACCTGCGCGCCGTGCAGCGGTCGCTCGCGGAGGCCGGGGCCCGTCGGCACGCCTTCGGCGGCGTGCAGCACCTGATCTGGCAGGTCGAGACGTACGGCTTCCACCTCACCGAGCTCGAGGTGCGGCAGCACTCCAAGGTGCACCGCCAGGCGCTCGCCGAGCTGGAGGCCGGTGGTCCGATCGGAGCGCAGACCGAGGAAGTGCTCGAGGTGTTCCGCGCGGTCGCCGACATCCAGAAGCGCTACGGTCTGCGCGCCGCGGGCCGCTATGTGGTGTCGTTCACCCAGTCGGCCGAGGACCTCGCGAACGTGCACCTGCTCGCGCGCCATGCGCTCGGCGAGGACGCCCCCGTGCTCGACGTCGTGCCGCTGTTCGAGACGTTCGCCGACCTGAAGGCCGCGCCGGGCATCATGAGCGAGGCCGTCACGACGCCGGAGTTCCGGGCACGGCTCGCCGAGACCGGCAACCGTCTCGAGGTGATGCTCGGCTACTCCGACTCGTCCAAGGACGTCGGCCCGGTGGCCGCGAATCTCGCCCTGTACGAGGCGCAGCGTGAGATCGCCCTGTGGGCGAAGGACGCCGGCTTCGAACTGACCCTGTTCCACGGTCGCGGCGGAGCGCTCGGCCGCGGCGGCGGCCCCGCGAACTCGGCGATCCTCGCTCAGCCGCCGCACTCGGTGGACGGCCGGTTCAAGCTCACCGAGCAGGGTGAGGTGATCTTCGCGCGGTACGGCGAGCCGGCGATCGCCATGCGGCACATCGACCAGGTCGCCGCGGCGACGCTGCTGGCCTCCTCGCCCACCGTCGAGGAGCGCACCAGCGGAGCGGCATCCCGCTTCGCGCGCATCGCCGACGTGATGGATGCCGCCTCTCGCGAGCGGTTCTTCTCGCTGGTCGCGGCCGACGGCTTCGCGCCCTGGTTCGCGACCGTCACCCCCATGGAGGAGATCGGACTGCTCGCGCTGGGCTCCCGCCCCGCGCGACGCGGGCTGTCGGTCGAGTCCCTCGAAGACCTGCGGGCCATCCCGTGGGTGTTCGCCTGGACGCAGGCGCGCATCAACCTCGCCGGCTGGTTCGGCCTGGGCTCAGCGCTCGAGGCGGTCGGCGACGAGCAGGCACTGGTCGAGGCGTACCGCGAGTGGCCGCTGCTGCGCACCATGGTCGACAACGTGGCGATGAGCCTGGCGAAGACCGACGAGCGCATCGCCCGCGAGTACCTGGCGCTCGGCGACCGGGACGATCTCGCGAAGCTGGTGCTCGACGAGCTCGAGCTCACGCGGGACTGGGTGATCCGTCTCACGGGCGGCGACCGCCTGCTCGCGAACAAGCCCGTGCTGCAGCGCGCCGTGCAGCTGCGCAGCCCGTATGTGGACGCCCTGTCCCTGCTGCAGCTGCGGGCGCTTCGCGCCCTGCGCACGAACGCCACCACCGAACCCGCGGCCTCGCCCGACCTGCAGCGCCTCCTGCTGCTGTCGGTCAGCGGTGTGGCCGCAGGGCTGCAGAACACGGGGTGATCGATCGGGCGTCCTCGTGCTGCTGACGCGCGGACGAGGGCACCCTGGTGGTCGTTGTACAGTGAAACTCCGCCCGATCCGGCGGATCCTCACGCGACACGATCGCTCCGCATGACTTCATCCCCCTTCAGAAAGCACCCGCGTGACCATCGAGACCACAGCCGACTTCCACCCGCTCTCCACCGCCGCACAGCCCGTGTTCGACGCCGTGCGCACGCTCAACCCGAATGAGCCGGAGTTCCACCAGGCTGTGCACGAGGTCCTGCACTCGATCGGGCCGGTGCTGGAGCGCCGCTCGGAGTACCTCGACAAGGGCGTGCTCGAGCGCCTCGTCGAGCCGGAGCGTCAGATCATCTTCCGGGTGCCGTGGATCGACGATTCCGGCAAGCTGCAGGTGAACCGCGGCTACCGGGTGCAGTACAACTCGGCTCTCGGCCCGTACAAGGGCGGTCTGCGCTTCCACCCGTCGGTGAACATCTCGATCATCAAGTTCCTCGGCTTCGAGCAGATCTTCAAGAACGCGCTCACCGGTCAGGGCATCGGAGGCGGCAAGGGCGGGTCGAACTTCGACCCGCACGGCAAGAGCGAGGCCGAGGTGATGCGCTTCTGCCAGTCGTTCATGAACGAGCTGTTCCGCCACATCGGTGAGCACACCGACGTCCCCGCCGGTGACATCGGCGTCGGCGGCCGCGAGATCGGATACATGTTCGGCATGTACCGCAAGATCACGAACCGCTTCGAGTCGGGCATCCTCACCGGCAAGGGCATCGGCTGGGGCGGTGCACAGGTCCGCACCGAGGCGACCGGCTACGGCGCGGTGTTCTTCGTGCAGGAGATGCTCGCGGTGCACGGCGAGAACCTCGAGGGCAAGCGCGTCGCCGTCTCGGGCTCGGGCAACGTCGCGATCTACGCGATCGAGAAGGCTCAGCAGCTCGGTGCACGCGCCATCACCGCGTCGGACTCGACCGGCTACGTGCTCGACGAGGCCGGGATCGACCTGGCCCTGCTGCGCCAGATCAAGGAGGTCGAGCGCGGCCGCATCGTCGATTATGCGAACCGCCGTCCCGGTGCGGTGTTCGTCGAGGGCGGCAACGTCTGGGAGGTCCCGGTCGAGATCGCCGTCCCGTCCGCGACGCAGAACGAGCTCGACGAGGACTCCGCGCGGATGCTGGTCGCGAACGGCGTCCGCGCCGTGGCGGAGGGCGCCAACATGCCGTCGACCCCGGAGGCGGTCGGCGTCTTCCAGCAGGAGGGCGTGCTGTTCGCCCCCGGCAAGGCCGCCAACGCCGGCGGCGTCGCGACCTCCGCCCTGGAGATGAGCCAGAACGCCGCCCGTCAGCGCTGGAGCTTCGCCGACAGCGAGCAGCGCCTGCGCGACATCATGGCCGACATCCACGACGCGTCGTTCCAGGCCGCGGAGCGCTACGGCGTGCCGGGCGACTACGTGGCCGGAGCCAACATCGCCGGCTTCGAGCGCGTCGCCGATGCGATGCTCGAGCAGGGCGTCATCTGACGCATCCGTCTTCCTCTTCGCCGAGACCCCGCCTGAATGACGTCATTCAGGCGGGGTCTCGGCGATTCAGGCGGGGTCTCGCCGCGCGCGGCGGCGGATGCGGCGAATCAGACCTCGCGGTCGCCACCGTGCCGGGCGAGCGACCGGGCGTAGCGCTCGGTGAGCTGCACCATCAGATCGGGCGTGGAACGATCCACTCCGAAGACGTATCCGGGGAAGTCGAGCTCGTGCTGCGCCTCCCAGATCTCCTCGTGCCGATCGGGCGAGAGGATGCGGAGCGGGTCGCCGACCGCGACCCAGCCGATCGGCACCACCGTCTCCGGCGGCAGCGTGGTGCGCAGATGCACCACGCCGTTGATCCGCACCTCGCTGCGCTCCCGGATCACGGCGCCGTTGAAGATGCGCACGCCGGTGGCGAGGAACACCTCCTCGGCGATCGTCGCACCGGAGATGCTCGCCATCGGGCCCACGAGCACGTGGTCTGCGATGTGCACGGGGTTCGCCGCCGTGGCGCGGATCAGTGCGTTCTCCATCACGATCACGTGCTCGCCGAGGGTGATCGGGCCGCCCTCGGCGGTGATCACGGCGCCGTGCAGCACCTGACAGTTCTCGCCGATCGTGACGTCGCCCGAGATCACGGCGGAGCGTGCGACGACGGCTGTCTCATGGATGCGGGGTCGAGCCCCGAGGTGCTCATAGATCATGCCGCCAGACTAACCGGGCGCTGCCGGAACCTGCGCGACGCCGTCGCACCGGACCGCGCCGATGCGGGAGGATGAGCTATGCCCGTCGTCCCGTTCGTGCCGCTCGTCCTCGATCCGGACGGCGTCACGTACGCGCACGGCCCCGACTCGGAACCGCGGCTGGATGTGCGCCCCGGCACCGTCCGGGAGTTCGTGATCGATGACAGTCGCGCCTACCCCGGAACCGTCCGGCGCATCTGGGTGCACACCGCTGCCACACACGACCCGTCGTCGCCGGCGGCAGTGATGCTGTTCAACGACGGGTGGTGGTACCTGGATCCGGGCGGTGACGTGCGCACCGGCATCGTGCTGGACAACCTCGCCGCGCAGCACGCGATCCCTCCGATGATCGGCGTGTTCGTCGATCCCGGCGTGGTCCCGGATTCGGCGACGCCGAAGAACCGCAACGACGAGTACGACCCGGGTGACGCCCGCTACGCCGACTTCCTGCTCCACGAGGTGCTCCCGAGCGTTGCGCAGGATCTGGCGCTCGGCGGCGGCATCGGGATCTGCGGCGGCAGCTCGGGCGGAAACGCAGCCTTCACCGCCGCCTGGCACCGGCCCGACGCGATCGCGCGGGTGATCGCGTTCAATCCGAGCTTCGCGCAGATCCCCGGCGGCAACCCCTACCCCGCTCTGCTCGCCGACGGCGAGACGCGGCGGATCCGCACGTTCCTGCACGCCGCGCACCACGACATCGGATGGAACGAGCGCGAAGCGAACTGGTTCGCCGAGTCGCTCGAGACCGCGGCCGCGATGGCCCGCTCGGGGCATGACGTCCGCCTGGTCGTCGGCGACGGCGGGCACAGCCCGAACCACGGCGGCGTGCTGCTGCCCGACGCGCTGCGCTGGCTCTGGCGCTGACCGGGCCGGTCAGGATCGTCGGGCCTCGATCAGGTGCCGCGAGGAGTGGGCGACGAACGGACCTTCTCGCCGGATCTGCTCGTGAAGGTCGCGCAAGCGGTCACGGTATCGCTCGACGGTGAAACCCGGGACCCACCAGATCAGCTTGCGCAGGAGATAGACGACCGCGCCGACGTCATGGATCTCGATCCTCAGTCGCGCTGCGCGCAGATCCACGATCTCCAGGCCGGCGGCGCGGGCCGCATCCGTCTCCGCCCGCGGGTCACGACCGCGCCGCTGCTCGGGCAGCGGCCCGAGGAAGAACTCGATCAGCTCGAAGCCGCTGGCGGGGCCGACGTGCTGTGCGAAGTAGGTGCCGCCGCGCGCGAGCACGCGCGCGATCTCCGGCCAGTCCGGCGCGACCGGATGCCGGCTGGTGATGAGGTCGAACCCGCCGTCCGCGAACGGCAGCGGCTCCCCGGCTGTGGTCCGCACGACCGCGACGCCGCGTGGATGCAGCCGGGCAGTGGCCTCCGCGGCGTTCGGTGGCCAGGCCTCCGTGGCGACGGCGACCGGCGGGAAGGCGGTGGCCTCGGCGAGCACCTCTCCTCCGCCGGTGTCGAGGTCGAGTGCGGCATGCGCCGCAGCCCAGCGTTCCGCGAGGAGGCGGGCATACCCCCACGGCGGGCGCTCCTCTGACGCACGGCCGTCGAGCCAGTCGAAGCCCCAGCCGGTGACGTCGGCGGTCTCCGCGTCTGCGATGAGTTCTTCGAAGGTGCCAGCCACCTCTCGATCCTCGCATGCGGTTATCGTGGCGGGATGCCGGTCTCGCCCTACATCGCCTCGCTCCGCGCCCATGTCGGGCACGCCCTGCTGCTGATCCCGGCGGTCACCGCGGTGATCCGTGACGGGGAGCGGTTCCTGCTCGCCCGGCACGCGGATTCCGGGCAGTGGGGGCTCGTCGGCGGCAGCATCGAACCCGGCGAGCACCCTGCCGACGCTCTGGTCCGCGAGGTGCACGAAGAGATCGGCACCGGCATCCGCGTCCTCGGGATCGTCGGCGTCTACGGCGGCGAGGAGTTGACCGTCGAGTATCCGAACGGCGACCGCGTCGCCTACGTGACCACGGCTTATTCCTGCACCCTGACCGGCGCACCGCGACCGGATCTCGACGAGATCCTCGAGGTCGCCTGGTTCTCGAGGGACGAGGCCGTCGCTCTCGACCTGCAGCCCTATGTCGAACGGGTGCTCGCCGACGCCTGACGTCTCAGGTGCGGTTCTTGCGCGCGCCTCTGATGATTCCGTAGACGAGGGTCACCAGGAACAGGATGATCCCGAGCACCGCCAGCCAGAGAAGGCCCTTCACCACGAACCCGAGCACTGAGAAGCCCAGCCAGATGAGCAGGAGCACGATCAGAAGAATCCACATGGCCCGAGTCTCGGCGTCCGTCGAGGCCCGCGACACCCCGTTGACGAGCACAGGCGGATCCGTTAGCGCCGTAGACTCGATGCCATGCAATGCCGGTGAGTCGCCTCCGTCCCCGCCTTCGGGCGCCGTTCGTCGCGTCCGGGCATCCTTCGACAGGAAAGACTCACCATGCAGCATCCTCTTGCGGGCCGTACGGCCCTCGTCACCGGCGTCTCCCGCCGGGCCGGAATCGGCTACGCGACCGCCACGACTCTCGCCGCGCTCGGCGCGAATGTGTTCATCCACCACTTCCGTGCACACGACCTCGATCAGCCCTGGGGCGGCGACGACCTCGACGAGGTGCGCGCCGGAGTGTCCGACGCGCTGATCCCCGGTGCCGTCTCCGGCGACCAGCACGCCGACCTTCGCGATCCCGCGTCGATCGAGCCGCTGCTGGATGCGGCGTCCGAGCTGACCGGATCGCTCGACATCCTGATCTGCAATCAGGCCATGAGCGGCAGCGACGGCGGCATCCTCGACATGACCGCTGACCGGCTCGACGCGCACTGGCAGGCCAACGCCCGGGCGACGCTGCTGCTGACCGCCGGCTTCGCCCGGCGGAAGACGGCGACGGATGCCGCCGAGCAGCGCCCCGGCGACCGCGTGGGCTCCGGCCCGTTCGAGAGGCCCACCGGGCACGTCATCTGGATGACCTCGGGCCAGGCCGACGGCCCGATGCGCGGCGAGGTCGCCTACGCCACGAGCAAGGCCGCACTGGCCGGCGTCACGAAGACCGTCGCCGCCGAGCTGCTCGACCTCGGCATCGTGCTGAACACGGTGAACCCCGGCCCTGTCGACACGGGTTATCTCGATCCCGCGACGACGGACCGCGACCTGAGCTGGTTGCCGGAGTTCCTGGCGAAGACCCCGTTCGGGCGATTCGGACGGCCCGACGATCCGGCCCGGCTGATCGGCTGGCTGTGCACGGATGCCGGGTCGTGGGTGGTCGGGCAGGTGCTCACCACCGACGGCGGCTTCGCGCTGCGCTGAACCGGCGGCCGGGCGTGCCCGACTTCGGATCCGGCGGGCGACACGCCGGACGATGACCGGATGCCACGGCGCGTCGCGACCCAGCATTCGAAGTCGGGTCCGCCGGCTCAGCGGCCGGACGCGTCCCACCCCCGGATGATGTCGAGGAGCGCCTCGGACGCCGCAGCGGGGGCATCCAGCATCACGACGTGACCGGCGCCGGGAATCGTGTGCAGCGGCGCGCCCTCGACGTCGGCCCACGCCTGCATCGCCGTGCGGATGTTGCCGGTGCGGTCCTCCGCGCCGACGACCAGCGCGAGCGGAACCGGCGTTCGGTACGCGGGATCGGGCGCGACGAACGAGGCGGTCGCGCGCCACACGTCGAGGAACATCGGCTTCGGCATCCTGGCGAAGGTCGCGCTGATGGACTCGACGGCCTGCGGTGTCACCGCCGAGGCATCCGCCATCAGCCTCGGCAGCTTCGACGCCGGAATGAGCCGGAGCATCGGCGCGGCCAGGCGCAGCCCGAACCGCTCGCCGCGGGTGAGCGGTCCGCTGTTCCAGGTCGTGCCGACGGCGATCAGCCCGCCGACCCGATCGGGGTGGGCGCGCACGTACGCCTGGGAGAGGTTGCCGCCCAGCGAGTGCCCCACCAGGATCGGATGCTCCAGCTGCAGCTCCTCGAGAAGCGCGCCAAGATCGGCGAGGGCGTCCTCCGCCGTGAAGCGGGTGCCGGCGGCGAGCACAGAGGCGCCGTGCCCGCGCAGATCCCAGCGGATGCCACGGTATCCGACATCCTGCACGGCCTGCGCCTGCGTGGCGAAGGACGCGCTGTCCATCCCCGCGCCGTGCGTGAACACGACCGGCCGGCCGGGGCCTCCGCCGTCGACGTAGTGGATGGTCGCTGTGCCGCGCCGGAGGATGCCCGTCATGACTCGAGCCTAGGAGACCCTCCGAGGCTCAGGACGCCTCGGCCTTGACCGGCTCCGGGAACAGCGCCGTGAACAGGTTGCCGACCCACTCCACCAGGTCGATGTCCTCGGGCATCGGCACCAGCAGCGCCTCTCCCCGGCGACGAACTTCGCCTTAGGGTACAGCCGCTGCAGCCGCACCTGCATCGAATCGGGGAGGTTCGCCGGCGCGATGCGCAGGTTCGACCCCATCGCGACGACGTCCGAGAGCCCGGCGCGAGCGGCGCGGCGGCGCAGCCGCGCCACCGCGACGAGCCCGTCCACCTCGTCGGGCAGCGCGCCGTACCGATCGGTGAGCTCCTCGACCACGAGGTCGATCGCGTCGTCGGCGGCCGTCGTCCCTGCCGCGGCGGAGAGCTTCTGGTACGCCTCGAGACGCAGGCGCTCGCTGTCGATGTAGTGCTCCGGGATGCGGGCGTCCACCGGCAGCTCGAGCCGCAGCTCGACATCCGACGAGGTGTCCTCGCCGCGGAAGGTGGCCACGGCCTCGCCCACCATCCTCAGGTACAGGTCGAAGCCCACCCCGGCGATGTGCCCGGCCTGTTCGGCGCCGAGCATGTTGCCTGCGCCGCGCAGCTCGAGGTCCTTCAGCGCCACCTGCATGCCAGAGCCGAGGTCGTTGTTCACGGCGATGGTCTGCAGGCGGTCGGCAGCGGTCTCGCTGAGCGGCTTCAGCTCGTCGTAGAGGAAGTACGCGTACGCCCGCTCGCGGCCTCGGCCGACGCGCCCGCGCAGCTGGTGCAGCTGCGACAGGCCGTACTTGTCGGCACGGTCGATGATGATCGTGTTCGCGTTGGAGATGTCGAGGCCGGTCTCGATGATGGTCGTCGAGACGAGCACGTCGTACTTGCGCTCCCAGAAGTCGTCGACGACCTGCTCGAGCTGATGCTCAGCCATCCTGCCGTGCGCGACGGCGATGCGCGCCTCGGGCACGAGCTCGGCGAGCTCGGATGCCACGCGCTGGATCGACTGCACCCGGTTGTGCACGAAGAACACCTGCCCCTCGCGCAGGATCTCGCGGCGGATCGCCGCGGCGATCTGCTTGTCGCTGCGCGCGCCCACGAACGAGAGGATCGGATGCCGGTCCTCGGGCGGCGTCTGCAGCGTGGACATCTCACGGATGCCGGTGACGGCCATCTCGAGCGTTCGAGGGATGGGCGTCGCGCTCATCGCGAGGATGTCGACGTTGGTCTTCATCTTCTTCAGGGCGTCCTTGTGCTCGACGCCGAACCGCTGCTCCTCGTCGATGATCATCAGGCCGAGGTCCTTGAAGATCACCTGGTCGGTGAGCACACGGTGCGTGCCGATGACCATGTCGACCGTGCCGTCGGCCAGCCCTGCCAGGGTGAGGCGCGCCTCCTTGTCGGTCTGGAACCGCGACAGCGGCCGCACCTTCACGGGGAACCCGGCGAACCGCTCGGTGAACGTCTCGAGGTGCTGCTTCACCAGCAGCGTGGTCGGCACCAGCATCGCGACCTGCTTGCCGTCCTGGATCGCCTTGAACGCAGCGCGCACGGCGACCTCGGTCTTGCCGAAGCCGACGTCGCCGGAGAGCAGCCGGTCCATCGGGATCGGCCGTTCCATGTCGGCTTTGATCTCGTCGATGGTCTGCAGCTGATCGTGCGTCTCGGCGAAGGGGAACGCCTCCTCCAGCTCGCGCTGCCAGGGGGTGTCCGGACCGAAGGCGTGCCCCTTCGCGCTCATCCGGGCGGAGTACAGCTTGACCAGTTCGACGGCGATGTCGCGCACCGCTCTGCGGGCCTTGCCCTTCGCCGCGGCCCAGTCGCTGCCGCCCATCTTCGAGAGCACCGGGGCCTCGCCGCCGACGTACTTCGAGAGCAGATCGAGCTGGTCGGTGGGCACGAACAGCTTGTCGCCCGGGTAGCCGCGCTTGGACGGCGCGTACTCCAGCACGAGGTACTCGCGGGTGGTCACTGCGCGCCGCCCTGAGCTTGTCGAAGGGTTGCGGCCGCCCGACGAGACCTCGCGCTTGGTCATCTCGACGAACTTTCCGATGCCGTGCGTGTTGTGCACCACGTAGTCGCCCTGCTTGAGCTGCAGCGGGTCGACGACGTTCTTCCTGCGCGAGGCGAGCTTGCGCACCACGCGCTGATCGCCGCCGATGGTGCGACCGTAGAACTCGTTGTCGGTGAGCACGGCGAGGCGGGCCTCCGGGACCTGGAATCCGGATTCGACCGATCCTGTCACCAGAGTCGCGACGCCGGCATCCGGCTCCGCGTCGAGGTCCTCGAGGATGCGGGCGGCGATGCCGCGGTCGCCGAGCACATCGAGGGCGCGTTCGGTGAGGCCCTGCCCTGAGGCGATCACGACCACGCGCCAGCCGTCCTGCAGCCGTGCGTCGACGAACGAGATCGCACCGTCGACGTTGCCGTGGAACGACGGGATGATCGACGCATCGATGTTCGCGGCGTCCTGATCGTCGGTGGCGAACGCGCTCAGCCGCCACCACACGCCGTCGCGGTCGCGCACGACGTCGCGCAGCTGCGCGATGGTGCGGAAGTCGCCGGCCCCGAGATCGATCGGGGCGGATGCCCCGGAGGTCGCGGCGCTCCAGGCCGCTTCGAGGAACTCGCGGTTGGTCTCGCCGAGGTTCTGTGCACGGGCGGTCGCGCGTTCGGGATCGACGATCGCGGCAGCGGAGCCCTTCGGCAGGTACTCGGCGAGGGTGACGAGCGGACCGGCGACCGCCGGCAGCAGCGATTCCATGCCCTCGACGGGGATGCCCTCGCTCATCTTCTCGAGCATCCCGGCGATCGCCGGGTACCGGCCGACGAGCTCGCCGGCGCGCTCGCGCACCTCGGCGGTGAGCAGCAGTTCGCGGCTGGCGGGCATGTCGATGACCGTGATCTCACCGGGCAGAGAGCGCTGGTCGGCGACGGAGAAGGCACGGATCTGGTCGACCTCGTCGCCGAAGAACTCCACCCTGGACGGATGCTCGGCCGTCGGCGGGAACACGTCGAGGATGCCGCCGCGCACCGCGAACTCGCCGCGGCGCGAGACCATGTCCACACGGGAGTACGCCCGCTCCACCAACTGCTCGACGGCCTCTTCGAGCTCGAGGCCGCGGCGGCCGACGCGCAGCTCGAGCGGGGCGGCGTCACCGAGGTTGGCGGCGAGCGGCTGCAGCGCGGCGCGCACCGAGGCGACGACCACCAGCGGCTTCGCACCGTCCCAGGTGGTGATGCTGCGCAGCGTCTCGAGCCGGCGGCCGACGGTGTCGGGGCTCGGACTCAGACGCTCGTGCGGCAGGGTCTCCCAGGCCGGGAAGGTGAGGATCTCGGCATCCGCGAGGTACGTGCCCAGCGCCGCCGCGACCGACTCGGCGCGCCGGCCGGTGGGCGTGACGACGAGCACGGCGGCGGGATGCCCGGCATCCGCACGTCTGCGGAGCAGACCGGCGATCACGGGAGCGTCGAGCCCGTCGACCAGCGAGATGTCGGCGTCGGTGGATGCCCAGCTGAGAGCATCGCGGTACAGGTTCGCCTCTTCCAAGGCGCGCAGAATCCCCGGAACAGTCACCGGACAAGTGTATTGCGGGTCGCCGACATGCGGGACCTGGCGATTACACTGACCGGCATGACGCTCCCTCCGCCGAACCAGTCCCCGCACGCGCACCCGGCGGCCGTCGTCTCCGAGCCCGGCTCGCCCGTGCTGGGGCGCTGGGCGATGGGCTCTGGGTCTGGGGATCACCGCGCTCGTGTGCGGAGCGGTGAGCGCGATCGGCGCTGTGCTCAGCCTGTTCAGGATCCTTCCCTTCGATTTCAGCCCGGCGACCTCACTAGGCACTCTCGTCGGGCTCACCGCCATCGGCTTGGGCATCGCGGCGGCGGTGTCGCGCCGCGGGCGCAGGGCCGGGATCTTCGGCATCGTGACGGCGCTCGCGGGGGCTCTGGTGTGGGGACTCGTCTGAGGTGGACTGATGCGGTACACGCTGATCGGCTTCGGGGCGGTCATCGTCGACCAGAGCTCCTGATCATCGGTCAGACGTCCTGACGGAGGCGTGCGGCATGGCCTGACAGGTGAGCGCGACCGCAACGACGGTTGGACGGGAGTTATCCACAGGGCGTGAACGGCGCGCCGCTCCGGGCGAATACGGTGGCGGTCATGTCGCAGCGTGCAGAAGATGGAGCCGTCACAGAGCGCGGATCGTCGAGGCTCGCCTGGGCCTCCGTCGGCCTCGCCGCCGTTTCGATGACCGTCGCATTCTTGGATGCCTGGGACGTCATCGAGCTCTATCTCTGGGGCGATTCCCTCGCCCTGCTTGACGTTCGTCCAGCCGGACGAATGGGTGTCGTTGTCGTCGTTCTCAGCCTCATCGCATCGATCACGGCCATCTACACACGGAGGACACTCCAAGGAGGACGACCCGCGATCTGGGCGATCATCCTCTCCGCGGCCGCGTTCTCATTGGAGCTGTTGGTCCCCCTGATCATGCAGCTGCTGCTCATTCTGTTCCCGATCGGTTACGCCCTCTATCGGCTGTGGACCGCGTGACTCGATCGGCCAGCGTCCCAGGCACGGGCACGGTCAGGGATGCCTCCGCGCGCAAGGGTGCCCGACGGACGATGAAGACCCCGGGTGCTCCGCGACCGCACCCCTGACGCGCCGCTCCGGTCAGCGCGTGCGGCGGGCGACGCGGAAACCGTCGACGGCGAGCACGGTCAGTGCGACGGCGAGGATGCCGTACACGAAGACGTCCGCGCCCTGCATGCGCTCGCCGAGCAGCACCCGCCAGGCGAAGACCACCTCCGCGGAGACCGAGACCAGCCCCGCGAGCAGGAACATGCCGCCGAACAGCACGGAGGCGGCGATCGACGCGAGCACACCGCCCGCGGAGGAATGCTGCACCGCCACGCCCGTCTCCGTCCCTCGCGACGTCGTGCCGCCCTCTCAGGATATCCGCGCCCGACGCGACGGCCGGCTGCTCAGTACGCTGGCCCGATGGAACCCGTCACCCTGCGCACCGATCGCCTCGTCCTCAGCATCCCGACGGAGGCCGACGTCGACGAGATCACCTCGGCCTGCCAGGACCCAGAGGTGCCGCGCTGGACGCCGATCCCGAGTCCCTACTCGCGCGCCGACGCCGAGGCCTTCGTGGAGAAGGTCGCACGCTGGTGGGACGATGGTTCGGAGGCGGTGTGGGCCGTGCGGATCGACGGCGCGCTCGCGGGCATGGTCGGCCTGCATCAGATCGCCGGCCACCACACCGGCGGCAACGCCGAGCTCGGCTACTGGAGCGTCGTACGCTTCCGCGGGCAGGGCGTGATGACCGAGGCGGCACGCGCGGTCGTGGACTGGGGCTTCGCGGAGCTCGGCCTGGCCCGCATCGGCTGGCGCGCGACCGTGGGCAACATCCCGTCCGCCCGCACCGCGCGTACGCTCGGCTTCCGCTACGAGGGGATGCTGAGGCAGGGGCTCACCGGTCCGCGCGGCCGCGACGACGGCTGGATGGCCGCGCTGCTGGCATCCGACGACCGGACTCCGGTGGAGTGGCCGGTGCTCGCCGGCTGACACGCGGGGAATCGGCCCGTCCGCCCGCGCGCCGCTACGGTGTTGCGGATGGAAGCCGTCACCATGCGCACCGCCCGTCTCGTCCAGCGCCGCTACGCGCGCGTCTCCGCCGAACTCGCGGCCGACTTCTCTGCGCTGCGCGACGAAGGGATGCTGCGCGCCGGCGTCTCACCGGAGAGCGCGGCGCGCATCACGATGGCGGCGCTCGACGGCCTGCAGCTGCAGTGGCTGCTGGCGCTCTCTGACGAAGGGGCGGAGCCCGTCGACATGGTCGCCGAGGCGCGGCAGTTCCTCTCACTGCTGGTGCGGTAGACGCCCCCTGGCCGGATGTCGCAGACCGGTGGCAGGATGAACCCATGCCCGAGATGCCGGAGGTGCAGGGGCTCGTCGACTACCTCGGCGACCGCGCGGTCGGCCACGCGATCACCCGCACGAGCGTGGGCGAGATCGCCGCGCTGAAGACCTACGACCCGCCGAACACGGCCCTGCACGGCGCGACGATCACCGCGACCGCGCGGTACGGAAAGTTCGTCGATCTCGCCTGCGGCGACGAGTTGCACCTGGTCTTCCATCTCGCCAAGGCCGGCTGGCTGCGCTGGTACGACGATCTGCCGTCCACGCTCATCAAGCCCGGCAGGAGCCCGATCGCGCTGCGCGTCGCGATCGACGACGGGAGCGGCTTCGACCTCACCGAGGCGGGCACCAAGAAGTCACTGGCGGTGTACGTGACGCGCGATCCGCAGGACGTGCCCGGCATCGCCCGGCTCGGTCCCGACCCCTTCGATCCGGCGTTCACGCGCGACGCGTTCGCCGCTGTGCTGGCCGGACGCCGCACGCAGATCAAGGGACTGCTGCGCGATCAGGGGCTGATCGCCGGCATCGGCAACGCCTACTCGGATGAGATCCTGCACGCCGCGAAGATGTCGCCGTACGCCCCGGCGGCGAACCTCGACGACGCCGAGATCGATCGGCTCTACGACGCGATGCAGACGACGCTGCGGGAGGCGACGGCCGAGGCGTCCGGCAGACCGCCCGCCAGTCTCAAGGACGCCAAGCGGTCGGGCTTCCGCGTCCACGCGCGTCGCGGAGAGGCCTGCCCCGTGTGCGGCGACACCATCCGCAGCGTCTTCTTCGCCGATCGCAGCCTGGAGTACTGTCCCACCTGCCAGACCGGCGGCAAGCTCCTCGCCGACCGCCGGCTGTCCCGCCTGCTGAAGTAGCGCATCGGCGGGTGCACGGCCGGACGGCTTCGCGCGCAGACAATGCGCCAGGAGGAAAACGCCGCTCCCCCGGCATCCGCACCTGCGATTTCCTCCTTGCACCGCGACACGTCCGCCCACGGACTCCGCCGCAGTCGTCCACGAACTCCAGCAAGGAGAAAAACGCCGCGTCGCCCACATCCGCAGCGGCGTTTCCCTCCTTGCATGTGGGGCCCGCCGTACCCTCCCACGATCCGCTCGGCCTCTGCGAAACCGCGGCAAGGAGGAAAACGCACCCCGCGGTGCCGGCGGCAGGGGCACTTTCCTCCTTGTGCGAACCGGGGCAGCGAGGCCTGCAGAAAACGAGCGCATGCGCGGGAATGAATCGACGGATGCCGCGTTGACTAGACTCAGAGCATCAACGTGCTCCGGGGTCGGTGAGAATCCGAACCGGCGGTGACAGTCCGCGAACGCCCGCCAGGGCGCCGATCCGGTGGAACTCCGGAACCGACGGTGATGCGGGAGGCGACTCCTGCTAGTCCGGAAGAGAGGAAGCACGGCGTGCACACGCGCGCCTCGGCACCCCCGGAGTCCGGAAAGGACCGCGGATGACAGCGACCGAGGCGGAGCGCGACGCGATGTCGCGCGCGCTCGCACTGGCCGCGAACGGCCCCCGCGGACTGAACCCGCAGGTGGGCGCCGTCATCCTCTCCCCGCGGGCGAGATCATCGCCGAGGGCTGGCATCACGGCGCCGGCACCCCGCATGCCGAGGTGGACGCGCTCTCGAGGCTCGCACCCGGCGCCGCGCAGGACGCCACGGCGATCGTCACGCTCGAGCCCTGCAATCACACCGGCCGCACAGGTCCCTGCTCCCAGGCACTCATCGACGCCGGCGTCGCCCGCGTCGTGTACGCCCTCGACGATCCGAGCGAGAGGGCCGGCGGCGGCGCCGAACGGATGCGCGCGGCCGGTGTGGACGTGCAGTCCGGCGAGCAGGCGGATGCCGCGCGCGACCTGATCGGCGACTGGCTCGCCGTGCAGCGCCTCGGCCGCCCGCACGTCACCGTGAAATGGGCGCAGAGCCTCGACGGTCGCGCCGCGGCATCCGACGGCACCAGCCAGTGGATCACCGGACCGGCAGCGCGCGCCGACGTGCACGCGCGGCGCGCGGCATCCGACGCGATCGTCGTCGGCACCGGGACGGTGCTCGCCGACGACCCCTCCCTCACCGCCCGCGACGGCGAGGCCCTGTACCCGCGGCAGCCGGTTCCCGTCGTGATCGGATCCCGCGAGACACCGGCGGATGCCGCGGTGCGGCGCCATCCGCATCCACCGCTGTTCTACGGCACGCGTGACCTGACCGCCGTGCTCGACGACCTGCGCGAGCGCGGTGTGCAGCGCGTGTTCGTGGAGGGCGGCCCGACTCTCGCGAGCGCGTTCCTGGCTCAGGGGTTCGCCGACGAGATCCTCGCGTACCTCGCCCCCGTGCTGCTCGGCGGCGACCGGCTCGCACTCACAGACATCGGCGTCGACACGATCTCCGGCGCCCGCAGACTCACGATCGACGAATGGCTGCCGCTCGGCGACGACCTGCTCGCGATCGCGCATCCGTCCACTGCTGCAGAAGGAGCATGATGTTCACCGGAATCATCGAGGAGATCGGCGAGATCACCGCCATCACGCCCTCGGGCGACGGCTGGCGCCTCACCGTGCGCGCGCCGAAGGCCGCCTCCGACGCCGTGCACGGCGAGTCGATCGCCGTCAGCGGCGTCTGCCTGACCGTGGTCGGCTCCACCGCCGACACCTTCGACACCGACGTGATGAAGCAGACGCTCGACGTCTCGGCCCTGGCATCCGTCGAGGTCGGCACCCGCGTCAACATCGAGAAGGCGATGCCCGTGGGCGCGCGTCTCGGCGGCCACATCGTGCAGGGGCACGTCGACGGCACGGGAGAGGTGCTCGAGGTGCGCCCCGGCGACCAGTGGCGAGTGCTGCGCATCTCGCTGCCCGCCGACCTCGCCCCGCTCGTGGTCGACAAGGGCTCGATCACCGTCGCCGGCACGTCGCTCACGGTAAGCGCCGTGAGCGACCCCGGTGCGCCCGACGCCTGGTTCGAGGTCTCTCTCATCCCCGAGACCCTGATCGCCACCATCCTGGGCGCGCTCGCCGTCGGCGACCGCGTCAACCTCGAGACCGACATCCTGGCCCGTCATGTCGAGCGCCTGCTCGCGTTCCGATCCGAAGGAGGCTCGCGATGAGCCTGTCCACCATCACCGAAGCCGTCGACGCGCTGCGCGCCGGCAGGCCGATCATCGTCGCCGACGACGAGAACCGCGAGAACGAGGGCGACATCATCATCTCGGCCGAGCTCGCGACGCCTGAGACGATGGCCTGGATGGTGCGCTGGACCTCGGGTCTGATCTGCGCGCCGATGCCTGCCGATCTCGCCGACCGGCTGAACCTGCCGCCGATGGTCGAGGCGAACGAGGACGCCCGCTCGACGGCCTACACGGTCAGCGTGGATGCCGCGGAGGGCGTGACCACGGGCATCAGCGCGCACGACCGTTCGCACACGCTGAACGTGCTGGCAGATCCGGAATCGACCGCGAAGAGCGTCATCCGGCCCGGTCACATCCTGCCGCTGCGCGCCGTCGACGGCGGCGTGCGCCAGCGCGGCGGGCACACCGAGGCCGGCGTCGAGCTGATGCGCCTCGCGGGCCTGCAGCCGGTCGCCGCGATCGCCGAGGTCGTGGCCGAGGACGGCAGCATGATGCGGCTTCCCGCCCTGCTCGAGCTGGGAGAGCGCGACCGGGTGCCGGTGATCACGATCGAGCAGCTGATCGGATACCTGAACGAGACCGATCCTCGCGACGAGGCCGACTGCGTCGCGACCAGCAGCCGGCGCCGGGTGAGCCTGCGCGCCGACGCCACCGTGCCCACGGAGCACGGGACCTTCCGCTTCCTCGCGTACAAGGACCGCATCACCGGCACCGACCACATCGCGGTCGTCTCCGGCGAGCCCGCTGAGACGGCGCTCGTGCGGGTGCACTCCGAATGCCTGACCGGTGAGGCGTTCGGCTCGCTGAAGTGCGAGTGCGGGCCGCAGCTGCAGGCCGCGCTCGACGCGATCGAGCAGGACGGCGGCGTGGTCATCTACATGCGCGGCCACGAGGGCCGCGGCATCGGCCTGATCAACAAGCTGCGCGCGTACAGCCTGCAGGAGGAGGGACTCGACACGGTCGACGCCAACCTCGCCCTCGGGCTGCCCGCCGACGCCCGTGAGTACGCTGCGGCCGCCGGCATCCTCGCCGACCTCGGCGTGTCCAAGGTGCGGCTGCTGACGAACAACACCGACAAGGTGAAGCAGCTGCGCGAGCTGGGCCTCGACGTCGTCGAGCAGGTTCCGCTGATCGTCGGCGTCGGACCGAACAACCACCAGTACCTCGAGACCAAGCGCGACCGCATGGGCCACATCATCGGCGAGTCCGAACTCGCCGAGGCTCTCGCGCAGGGAAAGGACCACGCATGAGCGGCGCAGGAGCCCCCACCCCGCAGAGCCCGATCGCCGGAACCGGCCTGCGCGTCGTGGTCGTCGCCGGAACCTGGCACGACGTCATCACGGACGGGCTCATCGCTGGCGCCCAGCGCACGCTCGACGCCGCCGGCGCCGCACACTCGCTGGTGCGCGTGCCCGGTTCGTTCGAGCTGGCCGTCGCCGCGCAGGCGGCGTTCGCCGGCGGCGCCGATGCGGTCGTCGCGTTGGGCGTGATCATCCGCGGCGGCACCCCGCACTTCGAATACGTCTCCGCCGCCACCACTGACGGGCTCACCCGGGTGGCACTGGATGCCGGCAAGCCGGTCGGCTTCGGCGTGCTCACCCTCGACGACGAGCAGCAGGGCATCGACCGCGCGGGCCTTCCCGGCTCGAAGGAGGACAAGGGCGCCGAGGCGGCGGATGCCGCGCTGCGGACCGCACGTGTGATCGCGGAGCTGCGCGGCTGACGCCCTCTCGAAACTGCAAGCCCGCGCCGAGACGGGGCGGCAACGCCGCAGTCTCGGCGCGGGCTTGCAGTCTGGGGGCTTCGAAGCGTCGTCCGCTCGGCTAGCCTGAAGCCATGGAAACCCTCCGCGATGTCGTCGTGTTCGTCCACCTTCTCGGGTTCGCCGTGCTCTTCGGAGCCTGGGCGGCTCAGGCGTTCGGCGGCAAGCGGCAGTTCACGCAGCCGATGAACGTCGGCCTGGCGATCGCCGGAGTCGCCGGCCTCGCACTGGCGGCGCCGTGGGGCATCGACTGGACGCCGGGCATGAGCTTCTACATCAAGATCACGGTGAAGCTCGTGGTCCTGATCATCATCGGCGGCCTGATCGGCATGGGCATGGCGAAGCAGAAGCGCGGCGAGGCGGTGCCCGCCGGCGTGTTCTGGACAGTCGGCGTGCTCGCCCTGCTGAACGCGGCGCTCGGCTTCTTCTGGCACTGAAATCCGCGGCCGCGCGACCGTGTCCGCGCGGATCAGTATGATCGACTCACCTGCGCACTGCGCCGTTCATCATCGAGGCTGATACCGACGCGGACGCGGGCATCCGGAACTCCCCCGGATCCGTCCCGCACCACGACGGTCCCCATTCCGAGCCTCGATGTCATGGAGGTTCTCATGCGCAAGACGTTCCGCACCGCTGCTCTGCTCTCAGCATCCGTTCTCCTGCTCGCCGGTTGCAGCCAGACCGGCGGAGGCTCAGAAGGCAGTGCGGATGGCGGGCTGAAGGGCAGCGGCTCCGGCGACACCTGCACCATCGACGGCACCGTGCCCGTCGCGGCGGCGCTCAGCCTGACCGGCGCGGCGGCGAGCTACGGCGAGTCCCAGCAGAAGGGGCTCGAGCTGGCGGCCGAAGAGCTGAACGCGCAGGACGGCGTGAAGTACAAGCTCACCGTCGAGGACGACGGCACCGACCCGCGGCAGGCGATCGGCCTGTTCGAGCAGTTCGTCGGCGACGGCACCAGCCTGGTGATCGGCCCCACCCTGTCGAACACCGCGTTCCAGGCGCAGCCGGTCGCGCAGGACGGCGGTCTGCCGGTGCTCGCGATCTCGAACACCGCTGCGGGCATCACCGAGCAGGGCGACTTCATCTTCCGCGACTCGCTCACCGAGGGACAGGTGATCCCGCAGACGATCGCGGCGGCCACCGAGAAGCAGGACCTGAAGAAGGTCGTGGTGATGTACTCGAACGACGACGCCTTCACCAAGTCGGGCTACGACGTGATGGCGCAGTCGCTCGAGGACAACGGCGTGGAGGTCGCCGACACGCTCACCTTCTCGGTGAAGGACACCGACTTCCGCAGCCTGCTCACCGCGGCGAAGCAGAAGAACCCCGACGCGCTCGTCGTCTCAGCGCTGATCGAGGCGGCGATCCCGCTGGTCACCCAGGCCCGTGAGCTCGGCATCGACGTGTCGATCATCGGCGGCAACGGCTTCAACAACCCGCAGCTGATGGCGGATGCCGGCGACGCGGCCGAGGGCGTCATCGTCGGCGCAGCCTGGAACTCGGCGTCCGACAGCCCGGAGAACACCGCGTTCATGGAGGCGTTCCAGAAGAAGTTCGACTCCGCGCCCGACCAGTTCGCCGCCCAGGCCTACACCGGCCTGAAGGTCGTCGACCACGCCGTGCGCACCAACTGCTCCGGCGAGCGCGACGACATCCGTGACGGGCTGACCAAGGTCAAGGACCTGCCCACCCCGCTCGGGTCGCTCAGCATCAACGAGAACCGCGACGCCGAGCACGCCGCCGTGGTGCAGATCGTGCAGGACGGGAAGTTCGCGGTCCTGAACTGACGCCGTCCGCTCCACAGAGGGAACCACCATGCAGCAGCTGCTGAACGGCCTGTTCCTCGGCTCGATCTACGCCCTTTTCGCCATCGGATTCACGTTGGTGTTCGGCATCCTGGATCGGCTGAACCTGGCCCATCCCGCGGTCTTCACCGCCTCGGCGTTCGTGGGCATCTGGGTCAGCGATGCCTTCGACCTGCCGATCGCCCTCGTGCTCGTCATCGTGTTCGCCTTCGGGGCGGTGATGGGTCTGCTCATCGAGCGCATCGCGTTCCGCCCGCTCAAGGACCGGCCGGATGCGCACTTCGCGGGGCTGATCTCGTCAATCGCGATGGCGGGCATGATCGTGGCGCTGCTGCAGGCCGCCTTCGGCCCGAACACGCGGCGGTTCCCTCCCGGCACCGTCTCGGAGAGCACCGTCGAGTTCGCCGGTCTCACCGCCAGCGTGCTGCAGATCGGCATCCTGGTGGTGTCGCTGGGCCTGATGGTGGCGCTGAGTCTGCTGGTGCACCGCTCGTCGCTGGGCCGCTCGATGCGCGCGGTCGCCGAGAACCCCACCGCCGCGCGAGTGCTGGGGGTGAACGTCGATCGGGTCACCGCCCTGACATTCGCCATCTCGACCGCGCTCGGCGCCGTGGCCGGCGTGCTGTTCGCGCTGAACGTGAACAGCGCCCAGCTCGGCATGGGCAGTGCGATCGAGTTGAAGGGCCTCGCGGTGATCATCGTCGGAGGCATGGGGTCGCTGTCGGGCTCGCTCGTAGGCGGCCTCATCCTCGGCGTCGCCGAGGTGTTCGCGATCCAGTACATCGGCTCGAGCTGGCGCGATCTGATCGCGTTCGCGCTGCTGTTCCTCATTCTGCTGGTGCGGCCGCAGGGCCTGTTCGGCAAGCGCCGGGTGCGGGAGGTGTGACGTGTTCACCGAGTCCACACTGGTCTTCATCGCGCTGAACGCGATCTTCGCGTACTCGTTCTACGCCGTACTCGTGGCCGGGCAGCTCAGCCTCGGACAGGCCGGGTTCGCGGGGCTGGCCGGCTTCACCGCCGCGGCCCTCACGCCCCCGCCTCTGCAGTGGGGACCACTGCCGACGCTGCTGTTCGCCATGGCGGTCGGGATGCTGGTCGGCGCGGTCACCGCGGTGATCCTCGGCCTGCCCACGATGCGGCTGCGCGGTGTGTATCTCGCGATCGCGACGCTCGGATTCGCCGAGGCGATCCGCATCATCATCATCAACTCCTCCTGGACCGGCGGCGCACAGGGCATGCCGGTGCCGAAGGTGCTCACGCCGGCGATCGCCTGGATCGTCCTCGCGGTGGTCACCTACTGGTTCGCCCGGCAGTCCAGGTCTCGATACGGCCGGGCACTCGAGGCGATCCGCGAGGACGAATTGGCCGCCCGCTCGCTCGGCGTCAACGTCAGCGGCCACCGGCTGTCGGCGTTCATCGCCGCGGGAGTGCTGGCCGGCCTGTACGGCGTGATGTGGGCGTACTACGTGCGCCTGATCGCCCCCGAGGACTTCGGGTTCAGCGCGGCGATCGACGGCCTCGTCACCGCGGTCGTCGGCGGCACGGCCAACTTCGTCGGTCCGCTCCTGGGCAGCGGGTTCCAGACGCTGCTGCCCGAGATTCAACGCGCGATCGGCATCGAGGCGGGCTGGATCCGCCCGTTCCTGTCGGGTCTGCTGCTGCTCGTGGTCATCCTGTATCTGCCGGGCGGTCTGGCCAGCCTCATCCCGCGGCGCCGGCAGAAGGTCGATGTCTCGACGATCGACGCGGACGCCGCCGGGCTCGCGCTGCGCGAGCACCCGGCGAAGGGCGAGATCGTCGCAGAGCTGAAGGGACTCTCGAAGGAGTACGGCGGCGTGCACGCGGTGCGCGGCGTCGACCTCACTGTGCGCAGCGGCGATGTGGTGGGGCTGATCGGCCCGAACGGCGCGGGCAAGACCACCCTGGTGAACATGATCTCGGGACTGATCCCGCCCTCGGGCGGCACCGCCAGCGTCCTGGGCGTGCGCGTCGGGCGCACCGCGGTGCACAGGATCGCGGCAGCGGGCGTGACCCGCACCTTCCAGCACTCCAAACTGTTCAACAGGCTCACCGCGCTCGAGAACGTGCTGATCGGCGCGCACCTGGTGGCCCGGCCGACGTTCCTGCGCAGGCTGCTCTGGCTGCCGTCGGCGCGTCGCGACGAGCGCACCGCCCTCGCACATGCCGCGCAGTGCCTGCGCCGGGTGGGGATGCTCGACCGCGCGAACGTCACCGCGAAGGCCCTCTCGTACGGCGACCAGCGCCGGCTGGAGATCGCCAGGGCTCTGGCCGCCGATCCCACTCTGCTGATCCTCGACGAGCCGGCTGCCGGCATGAACCACGTCGAGGCCGCCGAGTTGTCGGAGCTGATCCGCCAGCTCGCCGCCGACGGGCTGACGATCATCTTCATCGAGCACAACGTCGGGATGGTGCTGAGCACCTGCGACCATATCGTCGTGCTGAACTTCGGCGAGGTGCTCGCCGATGGAACGCCGGCCGAGATCGCCGCGGACGAGCGGGTCATCGAGGCCTATCTCGGCGCCGCTTCGCAGGACGACGGATCGGATGCGGCGACCGCCGCCACGCCGGGGAAGGAGGACGTGTGATGGCCGGACCGCTGCTGAGCGTACAGGATCTCACCGTCTCGTACGGCCGGGTGGAGGCCGTGCGCGGTGTCTCGTTCGACGTCGAGGCCGGGTCGCTGGTCACCCTCGTAGGTGCGAACGGCGCCGGGAAGTCGTCGATCATCAATGCGGTCTCGGGGTTGGTGCGCCCCTCCGGCGGACGCATCCTCTTCGACGGCGACGACATCACCCGCGCCAAGTCGCACAGGCTGGTGCCGCGCGGGCTGGTGCAGGTGCCGGAGGGCCGTCAAGTGCTGGCCACCATGACGATCACCGAGAACCTGCAGGTGGGCGCCCGCTCGCACGGCCGAGGCGCCGGGGCCGCGATCGACGAGATCTACCGGCGCTTCCCGGTGCTCGGGGAGCGCCGCAGGCTGCCTGCCGGATCGCTGTCCGGTGGCGAGCAGCAGATGCTCGCCATCGCACGCGCCATGCTCGCCCGGCCACGTCTCGTACTGATGGACGAGCCGTCGATGGGTCTGGCCCCGAAGATCGTCGACGAGGTGTTCGCCGTCATCGAAGAGGTGCGCGCGGGCGGCACGACGGTGCTGCTCGTGGAGCAGAACGCCCGCAGGGCGCTGCAGGCCGCCGACGAGGGACACATCCTGCAGAACGGCGAGATCGCGCGCTCCGGCAAGGCGTCAGATCTGCTCGCCGACGACGACATCATCCAGGCCTACCTGGGCACCGGCAGCGGCGGTCCCGCACCGGTCGAGGCCGAGGAAGCGGCCGCAGATGCTCCGGAGGGCCCGGGCTCGTGACCCGTCGCATCCGCCGCCGGGTGCCGACCTGGGGTGCCGTGGCCCCGCTGCTCGGATTCCGCCGACCGGTGTGGAACAGCGTGGATCGCAGGCTCGCGCAGGCGCTGTCCGTGAAGGACCTCGCCCGCATCGCGCGGCGCACCACGCCCCGGTCGGTGTTCGACTACGTGCACGGGGCGGCCGAGGACGAGCTGAGCATCGCCCGCGCCCGGCGGGCGTTTGCGCAGGTCGAGTTCGAGCCGCGTGTGCTGCACGACGTGGCCGAGGTCGACACATCGACGACGATCCTCGGCCGCGCGGCATCCCTGCCGCTGATCCTGGCGCCCACCGGATTCACCCGGATGATGCATCACGAGGGCGAGATCGCGGTGGCGAGTGCCGCCGCCCGCGCCGGCGTGCCGTACACGCTGTCCACGATGGGGACGACGTCGCCGCGAGAGCTGAAGCAGGCGGTGCCGCACGGCGACGACTGGTTCCAGCTTTACCTCTGGAAGGACCGCGACGGCACCCGGCGACTGGTCGACGAGGCGCGCAGCGCCGGCTACGACACCCTGGTCCTCACCGTCGACACTCCGGTCGCGGGCAACAGGCTGCGCGACGCACGCAACGGCCTCACCATCCCTCCGACGCTGAACCCGAAGACGATCTGGGACATGGCGTGGCATCCGGCGTGGTGGTTCAACGTGCTCACCACCGATCCGATCGAGTTCGCCAGCCTGCGGTCGTTCGACGGCACGGTCGCCGAGCTTGTGGCGAAGATGTTCGACCCGAGCCTGAAGATCGAGGACCTGGCCTGGCTGCGCGAGGAGTGGTCGGGCAGGCTCGTTGTCAAGGGCATCCAGTCGGTCGCCGATGCCCGGCGAGTCGTTGACGCCGGTGCCGATGCGCTGGTGGTCTCGAACCACGGGGGCCGCCAGCTGGATCGCGCACCCACTCCCCTGCGGCTGCTGCCCGAGGTCGCCGCGGCGGTCGGCGACGATGCCGAGATCTTCCTCGACACCGGCATCCTCTCCGGCGCGGACGTGCTCGCCGCCGTCGGCCTCGGCGCCGACGCCTGCATGGTCGGCCGCGCGTATCTGTACGGTCTGATGGCCGGCGGCGAGCGGGGTGTCGACCGGATGCTGCAGCTGATGCGCGCCGAGGCGGTGCGCACCATGCAGCTCACCGGGGTCTCAACGATCGCCGAGCTGCGCGGACGCGTGCGCCTGAGCTGATCTGCTCCAGGCCCGCCGTGCCCGCCCACTCCCGCATGAGGGGTCAGGAGATGTCGGGTCTGCGGGCTCTGATGCCGCGATCTCTGACCCCTCATCCGAATCGGTGGGGCGGGGCGCGGACTGGTCGTGGTCCGAGGCCGGGCGTAGCCTGTCGGCATGGCGACGCTCGACGATGTGCGCAGGATCGCGCTGGAGTTTCCGCGGGTCTCCGAGAAGACCGAGGGGCACGGCGGCGGGGCGTCCTGGCGCACGGCGGCCGGGATGCTCGCCTGGGAGCGGCCGCCTCGCAAGCACGACCTCGAGCAGCTGGACGCGCTCGGCCGGGAGTGGCCGGAAGGGCTGATCATCGGCATCCGCGTCGACGGTGAGCAGGCCAAGGCGGCCCTGCTGGAGACCTACCCCGACGTGTTCTTCACGATCCCGCACTTCGACGGATACCCCGCTGTGCTGACCCGCGTCGACGCGATCGACGAGCAGCTGCTGCGCGAGACCCTGACGGATGCCTGGCTGCTGCGCGTGCCCCGCACGGTCGCGAAGGCGTGGCTCGCCGAGCACGGACTGGAGTAGCGCTCAGTCGGCGAGGAACTCCTCGATCGCGGCGATCGTCGAGGCGTTCTCGCGCTGCAGGACGCCGCGGATGCCGACGCCGGCGGCGCCGTCGATCGAGTGCTGTCTGTCGTCGATGAAGAGCACGTCCGTCGGCATCCGCGTCCAGCTTCTCCAGCGCGAGCAGGTAGGCCTGCGGGTCCGGCTTGTTCACGCCCTGCTCGTGGCTGTAGCAGATCGGGTCGAAGATCTCGGAGAAGCCGTAGCGGCGCTCCTCCTCCTCCCTCGCGCCGTCGACGGAGTTCGACAGGATCGCCAGGCCCGCTCGCCCCTGCAATGAACGGGCGTGTTCGATCAGCTCCGTGTTCCCCGTGCCGCAGTAGGTGTCCCAGAAATCAGCGCGCATCGCGTCCCGGTCGTCGGAGGCGAGGTTCAGCGCTGCACCCAAGCGCTGCCAGAACTCATCCGCACGTCCGGTCACGAGATCGATCGGCGGGAGTTCGGCCCTTTCGATCAGCACGTCGAAGTCGGTCTCGTCGATGCCGGCTCGTTCCCGCCAGCGACCCCACCACTCGTCCTGCCAGGCATCGTCGTCGACGATCTCGAGCACGCCGCCGATGTCGAACAGGATCCACTTCTTCGCGGTCATGCGCCCTCCCTCAGTACTGCGCGGGCGCGGCGAAGGCGGGCGAGAGGACGGCGACACGATCTCCAGGACGAGCTTTCGGGGGAATCAGCACCCGCCCACCCTGTCACACGACCAGCGTCAATGAAGGTTGACATCATCCGTGTGTCAACCTAGATTGACACCATGACCACGCGAACCGCGATCTCCACCGACCCCGAGGGCGAGCCACTGGCCGAGCTGCACCGGCTCACCGGCATCCGTCGCGAACTCGCGCGCGCTGAAGAGGCACAGGTGCGCAAGGCGCGCATGACCGGGTATTCCTGGCAGGCGATCGCGAGCGCTCTCGGCATCTCGAAGCAGGCCGCGCACAAGCGGTACGGTCGCCAGTAGCCGGCCTGCCGACGAACGGCGCTCGCAATCAGAGAACGATGACGTCGCAGTACCGCTCTGCAGTCTTCGCCAGTCGCCGGTCGAGCGTCACGAGCGGGACCCCAAGCGCTTCCGCCAGGGCGACGTAGCCGGCGTCATACGCTGAGATGTCGTGACGCATGGCCCAGATGCGCGGCAGAAGCTGCCGCACCGGATGCCGCTCGATCTCGAGTGACGCGAAGACATCAAGAGCCTCCCTCGCCACATGCTGCGGCATGTCGTGGTGCAGTGCCCTGCGACGAAGCACCGAGAGCACCTCCAGGTCCAGTCCGGCATGGGCGTGGAACGCCCCGTCCAGGCTCCACTCGAGCTCACCTCCGACGAGTTCGACGATCGTGGACGCGTCAAGAACCAGTGCCGGCATCCCGCACCGCCCCATCCCGCTGCGCATCGCGTCGTTCCAGTTCTGACTCGCGCTCGGCCCGCACCTCATGGAGCGTCCCGAGGATCTCCTCACGCGTCATCGCCGCACCGCCTGCGATCCGCCGCGCACGTGCAGCTGCCAGGATCTCGGCGTTGCTGCGGTACCTCACGAGCCGTTCCAGTTCACGAGCGACATAGTCGGACAGCGACATGCGCTCGGCCGCCGCACGTTCCTTGAGACGCGCGTGGACCTCATCGGGAAGATTCCTCACCTGAAGCATGCGAGACATGCTTCCATCGTCACATGTGCTGCACATGCACTCAAGAGCAATCTGTGGATAACTCGCTCAGCCCAGGAACAGCGCCCGCAGCCGCTTGGTCGTGAACACCAGCCCGATCGCGATCATGACCACGTAGTAGAGGACGTGCCACAGCATGCCGGGGTACAGCGCCCCGGTGGTCAGTCCGCGGATCAGCTCCACGCCGTGCCACAGCGGCAGCGCCCGCACGATGGCCTGCACCCACTCCGGGTAGACCGTGATCGGATAGAACGTCGCCGAGAACAGGAACATCGGCATCAGCACGAACTGGATCCAGTCCATGTGCTGGAACGCCTTCATGTAGCTGGTCACCGCCATCCCGAAGCTGGCGAAGCCGAACGCGATCAGCGCCACCGCGGGCAGCGCGAAGACCGCTGTCCACGACAGGTTGAGCCCCCAGATCTGCATGATGATCATGAATCCGCTCGCGTAGACCAGCCCGCGCAGCAGCGCGTAGATGATCTCGCCGAGCGCCACGTCGAGCGGGCCGAGCGAGGTCGCCAGCATCCCCTCGTAGAGCTTGCCGTAGTTCAGCTTGAAGAAGACGTTCCAGGTGGAGTCGTAGATCGCGCCGTTCATCGCCGACACGGCGAGCAGGGCCGGTGCGATGAACGCCGCATAGGGCACGGATGCCCCGGACTCGGTCTGAACGTCGCCGATCAGCGCGCCGAGTCCGATGCCCATCGACGCCAGGTACAGCACCGGCTCGAAGAAGCCGGACAGGATCACCACGAAGCTCGACGACCGCGCCGCGATCAGTCCGCGCAGCACCACCGACCAGGGATTGCCGGCCCAGAGCGCCCGCACTCCCCCGGCTCTCACGCGCGGAGCATCCGTCAGCTCGGTGGTCGTCATGCGGCCAGCCTCCTCGCGAAGATGCGGCGGGCGACGACGTAGCCGCCGATGGCGAAGGCGAACAGCACGATCAGGTGCACGGCGATCATCACGCCGCCGGTGTCACGCGCGTAAGACAGATCGCGTCCGAGCTCGGTCGCGTGCCATAGCGGCGAGATCCAGCCGATCCACTGCAGCCACACCGGCAGCGTGTCCAGCGGGTAGAAGGTGCCCGAGAACAGGAACATCGGCATGAACACGAAGCGCTGCACCAGGGCGAACTGTCCGGTGTCCTCCTCGAGCGATGCCGCGTACGCGAGCAACGGGGTGCCGAAGGCGAGCGCGGCGAGGATGCCGACGAGGATCATGACCCACGAGACGGCCGGATTCCCGACAGCAGGGAACAGCAGCAGGAACAGGTAGTAGAGCCCGGCGGTCAGCACGACACGTGCCATCACCCCGATGACCTCGCCGGTCACGATCTGCCCCGACGACAGCGGCGAGGCGCTGAACCCGTAGAAGAAGCGCCGCCACTTGAAGCCGGCCATCACCGGATAGCTGAACTCCTCGGAGGCCACGGTGATCGCGGCGCTCATCAGCAGCGCGGGGGCGACGAAGACGACGTAGTCGACCTGCTGCGAGCCGTCCTGGATCGGAGCCTGGATCAGCGCGGCGAGGCCGAGCGCGAGGCCGACCAGGTACAGTACCGGCTGTCCGACGGCGCCGACGATGATCGTCCAGCCATAGGCGCGCATTGCGCTGACGATGTGCTCGGCGACGTACCACGAGCCCCGGCGGCGAGTGCGACGCGCGGCGGCGATCGCCTCGTCGCGCAGCTCGTCGAGACCATCGGTCGCTGAGCCTGTCGAAGCGCGCCCTTCGACCGGCTCAGGGTCCCAGTGACTCATTCGATCAGCGACCTTCCGGTCAGCCGCAGGAACACGTCCTCCAGGCTCGATCGTCGCACGAGCGAGGTGATCGGATGCAGGTCGCGGGCGCTGACCTGCTCGAGGGCTGCCTCGCCGTCCTGCGCGTACACCAGCACACGGTCGGGCAGCTCCTCGACACGATCGCCGATTCCCTGCATCCGCCGCGCCGCGTCGGCGTTGTGCGCCGATCCGAAGCGCACCTCGAGCACCTCTCGGCTGGAGTGCTCGCGGATCAGCGACGCCGGCGTGCCCTCCGCCATGATCCTGCCCTTGTCGACCACGACCAGCCGGTCGCAGAGCTGCTCGGCCTCATCCATGTAGTGCGTGGTGAGCACCAGGGTCGTGCCCTGCTCCTTGAGCCGGAACAGCCGATCCCAGAGAACGTGCCGCGCCTGCGGGTCGAGGCCCGTGGTCGGCTCGTCGAGCAGCAGGATGCGCGGGTCGTTGATCAGGCCCCGGGCGATCGTGAGCCGCCGCTTCATGCCGCCGGAGAGCTGATCGACCTTCGACGACGCCTTCTCCGCGAGCTGTGCGAAGTCCAGCAGCTCCTCGGCCTTCTCACGGCAGACCTTGGCCGGCAGCCCGAAGTAGCGGCCGTAGATGTACAGGTTCTCGCGCACGTTCAGCTCGCCGTCGAGCGTGTCCTGCTGCGGTACGACGCCGAGGCGGGAGCGGATCTCCGGCCCGTACCGGTCGGGGTCGAGCCCGAGGATGCTGAGCTCGCCGCCGGTGCGCGCAGAGACCGCGCCGACCATCTTCATGGTGGTGGACTTGCCGGCACCGTTCGGCCCGAGCAGCCCGAACGACTCGCCGGGAGCGACGTCGAAGCTCAGTCCGTCGACGGCGAGGAAGTCGGGCTTGCCTTTGACACGGTAGGCCTTGACGAGGTCGCGGGCGGCGATGACGGGAGCGGGCACCCGCCTCACGGTAGTGGATTTCGCCGACATCCGGCATCCGAAACAGACAGGCGACCCATAAGCGAACCGGAGCACAATGGATCCGCCCCCATCGAAGAAGGTCTCCCATGTCTCGCACGGCGACAGCACGCCGACGCGGGCGCGGTGCGCAGCAGGACGGTCCGCGCGCCTCGTTCCGCCAGCTCCTCCCCTTCCTGTTCGAGCACAAGAAGGTGCTGATGGTCGTCACGATCCTCAGCATCATCGGCGCGGCCGCCTCTCTGGTGCAGCCGCTGCTGGTGGGGCAGGTGATCCAGCGCGTCCAGGAGAAACTTCCGCTGGGCATGCTGATCTGGGCGCTGATCGCGTTCGTGATCGTGTCGTCGGTGATCTCGGGCTACCAGCACTACCTGCTGCAGCGCACCGGCACCGCGGTGGTGCTCTCCAGCAGGCGCCGGCTGATCGCCCGCATCCTGCATCTGCCGATCAGCGAGTTCGACGCGCGCCGCACCGGTGATCTGGTGTCGCGCGTGGGCACCGACACGACCCTGCTGTATGCCGTGCTCACGCAGGGGCTCGCGGATGCCGTCGGCAGCGCACTGCTGTTCCTCGGAGCCCTCGTCGCGATGCTGGTGATCGACCCGATCCTCCTGCTGCTGATCGTGCTGGTGATCGGGGCATCCGTGGTGGTCGTCGTGCTGCTCAGCGGTCGCATCCGCACGGCGTCGACCGCACAGCAGCAGAAGGTCGGCGAGCTGGCATCCGGCGTCGAGCGCGCCGTGTCGTCCATCCGCACCGTGCGCGCATCCGGTGCGACCGAGCGCGAGACCGAGGCCGTCACGGGACTCGCGAACGAGGCCTACGGCATCGGCGTGCGGATCGCGAAGATCTCCTCGCTCGTCGTGCCGATCGCCGGCATCGCTCTGCAGCTCTCGCTGCTGGTCGTCCTGGGCGTCGGCGGCTTCCGCGTGGCATCCGGAGCCATCACGATCGCGTCGCTGGTGACGTTCATCATGTTCCTGTTCATGCTGATCATGCCGCTGGGGCAGGCGTTCGGCGCGATCACCTCGGTGAACCAGGCGCTCGGCGCGCTGGGTCGCATCCAGGAGATCCTCGACCTGCCGGCAGAGACCGACGCCGACGAGGCGGATGCCGCAGCCACGGCCGCGCCGGTGGCCGGCTCCACGGCGATCGAGTTCCGCGACGTGCGCTTCCAGTACCCCGAGAACGTCGTCGCCGCGCGTGAGGCGGCCGCGAAGGAGGCGAACGACCTGCTCGCCGACGCGCATCTGGCGGGCGAGGCGGACCCTTCGACGAGCTCAGGCACCCAGCCCGTTCGCGAGGTGCTGCGCGGCGTGTCGTTCGCCGTGCCGCGCGGCGCACGCGTGGCGCTGGTCGGACCGTCGGGCGCCGGCAAGAGCACGATCCTCTCGCTCATCGAGCGCTTCTATGACCCGACCGGCGGCTCGATCCGGCTCGCCGGACACGACCTGCGCACCTACCGGCGCGACGAGCTGCGCGCCCACTTCGGGTACGTCGAGCAGGACGCCCCGACGCTGGCCGGCACGCTCGCCGACAACCTGCGCGTCGCGGTGCCGGATGCCACCGACGCCGACTGCGAGCGCGTGCTGCACGCGGTGAACCTCGGCGATGTGCTCGAGCGCGGTCCGCTGGGCCTGGCGACGCCGGTCGGCGAGGACGGCGTGATGCTCTCCGGCGGCGAGCGCCAGCGCCTCGCGATCGCGCGGGCGCTGCTCACCAAGGCTCCGATCCTGCTGCTCGACGAGTCGACCTCGTCGCTGGACGGCGTGAACGAGCAGCGGATGCGGGAGGCGATCGACGCGGTCTCGGCCGATCGAACTCTGGTCGTGATCGCGCACCGGCTGTCGACGGTCGTCGACAGCGACCTGATCGTGGTGCTGCAGGACGGCGCCGTGGTCGGCCAGGGCACGCACGACGAACTCGTCGAGACGACACCGCTCTATCGCGATCTCGCGCGGCACCAGCTGCTGGTCTGAGGCGCACTCATCGAAACCCCTCGTGGTTGCCGAGCCCCCTCCTGAATCACGGTTGCTCAGGCGGGGTCTCGGCGCGCAGGCGGGGTCTCGGCGCGCAGGCGGGGTCTCGGCGAGCAGGCGGGGTCTCGGCGCGGTCAGGCGGGCCGGGTATCGGCGTGTACCGGAATGGCAGACCAAATGGAGACGATGCGTCTCAGAGACGTGTCACCAAGGGCGCCACTGCACGAAGAGCACCACGAGTCCGGCGACGCCCGCCGCGCCGACCGCGGCGGTCACGAGCGCCGGCAGTCGCCCGCTCACGATGAGCGACTCGTCGCGAACCAGGCCGCCGTGCGCCCTGCGATAGCGGATGGTGCACAGTACCCAGGCCACGACGGAGAGAGCGAGACCGAGAAAGCCGAGCAGCGTCGCCCACGCCCCGAGCGCGTCGGAGAGGTACTTGATCGCCGCGCCGTTGCCGACCGCGAGCGACAGGCAGGTCCGCCGCCAGGCGAGCAGCGTGCGCTCGGTCTGCAGCCCGGCGTCGAACGGACGATCGGCGGACTCGGCAGCGGCATCCGTCACAGGAAGAGCCCCGCGCCGAGCAGCAGGATCGCGATGATCACCCCGGCCGCGATCACGACGCCGGTGGTGGGACCGGGCAGGGCCAGGTGCAGCCGCATCGCGCGCTCGCTGCGCGCCCACGACAGCCAGGCGTGCACGGTCGCGATGACGCCCAGCAGCACGAACAGCACCGCCGCGAGGAAGCGCGGCACCGGATGGATGTCGAGCTGCAGCGCCTCGATCGCTATGCCGACCGCCACCAGCGCGAGCGCCGTGCGGATCCAGGCGAGGAACGTGCGCTCGTTCGCGAGTGAGAACCGGGGATCGGGCTCCTCCCCCACGCCGTACACGCGCCGGGGGAATCGTCGATCGCTCATGTGCCCAGCTTAGAACGCCCCGGACGGCGCCCCGAAACTGCACGCCCGCGCCGAGACCGTGGCGGTGCCACCACGTCTCGGCGCGGGCGTGCAGTTTCAAATGAGAGGTCAGCGGGCCGACGCGAGGCGGTAGCGCAGTGCCGCGAGCTCGCTGCGCAGCGCCGCGGGAGCCGGTCGCCGAAGACGGAGTAGAACTCCTCGGTCTTGTCGGCCTCCTCCTGCCAGGCCGCGGTGTCGACGGCGAACAGCTCGTCCAGGTCGGCCTGCGGGATGTCGAGTCCGTCGAGATTCAGGTCGGAGACGACGGGGAGCCGGCCGATCGGGCTGTCGATGGCGGGGACCCTGCCCTCGATGCGCCGGATGATCCAGTCGATCACGCGTGCGTTGTCACCGAAGCCGGGCCACAGGAAGCGGCCGTCCTCCCCCGGCGGAACCAGTTGACCTGGAAGATGCGCGGTGCGCGGTCGAAGCGCAGGCTGCGGCCCACCTTCAGCCAGTGGTCGAAGTAGTCGCCCATGTTGTAGCCGCAGAACGGCAGCATGGCGAACGGGTCGCGCCGCAGTTCGCCGACGGTGCCCTCCGCGGCAGCGGTGCGCTCGGACGAGATGGTCGAGCCGAGGAACACCCCATGCGTCCAGTCGGTGGCCTCGACGACCAGCGGCACGTTGCTGGCGCGACGGCCGCCGAACAGGATGACGTCGAGCGGCACGCCCTCCGGGTCCTCCCAGTCGTCGGAGATCTGCGGGCACTGCGCGGCCGAGACCGTGAAGCGCGAGTTGGGATGCGCCGCCGGGCGACCGGAGTCCGGTGTCCAGGGGTTGCCCTCCCAGTCGACGAGATCCGCCGGCGGGGTGTCCGTGAGGCCCTCCCACCAGACGTCTCCGTCGGGCCGCAGCGCGACGTTCGTGAAGATCGTGTTGCCCCACAGCGTCTCGACCGCCGTGACGTTGGTCGACTCGCCGGTGCCCGGTGCGACGCCGAAGAAGCCCGCCTCCGGGTTCATCGCGTGCATCCGGCCGTCCTCGCCGGGACGGATCCAGACGATGTCGTCACCGAGCGTCTCGACCCTCCAGCCCGGGATGGTCGGACGCAGCATGGCGAGATTCGTCTTTCCGCAGGCCGACGGGAACGCTGCCGCCATGTGGTAGGCGCGCCCTCGGGCGAGATCACCTTGATGAGCAGCATGTGCTCCGCGAGCCAGCCCTCGTCGCGGGCGATCACCGAGGCGATGCGCAGGGCGAAGCACTTCTTCGCGAGGATCGCGTTGCCGCCGTAACCCGAGCCGTAGGAGTACACCTCGAGCGTGTCGGGGAAGTGCACGATGTACTTCTCGTCGTTGCACGGCCACGCGACGTCGTGCTGTCCCGGCTCGAGCGGGGCGCCGACCGAGTGCACTGTGCGCACCCACGGGGCGCCCTCTGCGATCTGCCGGGTCACCGCGTCGCCGACGCGGGTCATGATGCCGATGGATGCCACGGCGTAGGCGCTGTCGGTGATCTGCACGCCGATGTGCGAGAGCTTTCCTCCGACGGGGCCCATCGAGAACGGCACGACGTACATCGTGCGCCCGCGCATCGACCCCTCGAAGATGCGGTCCATGGTCGCGTGCATCTCCGCCGGGTCCGCCCAGTTGTTCGTGGGACCGGCGTCCTCCTCCTTCTCGGAGGCGATGAAGGTGCGCGCCTCGGTGCGCGCGACATCACTGGGGTGCGAGCGCGCCAGGTATGAGCCGGGACGCCACTCAGGGTTCAGCTTGATGATCTTGCCCTCGTCGACCAGCTCGCGCATGATCGCGTCGTTCTCGGCCACCGACCCGTCCACCCAGTGCACGCGGGCGGGCTGGGTGAGCGCGGCGATGCCGTCGACCCACGCGCGCAGCTCCGCCATCGCCGGAGTGTCGTATGCAGGCGCTGCGCCGTAGCTGCGGGCGGGGGCGACGGCTGAGAGGTGAGGTGTGTACGTCTCGGCGATGGCCATGTCTGCTCCTTCGAAGCGGGTGCTGTGCATCCATCTTCTTCTCGAAACACCGTGACTTTCCAAGGGATGCGAGAGAAAGAACATTGAATCTTTCGCTATGATCAAGACATGGCGAGCACCGGACTGGAACTGACCACCCTCGGCCACCGCATCCGGCACCACCGGGTGGCGCGCGGCCTCACCCTCGACGAGCTCGGTGCCAAGGTCGGCATCGCCGGATCGCAGCTCAGCCTGATCGAGAACGGCAAGCGCGAGCCCAAGCTGTCGCTGCTGCAGGCGATCGCCGAGGCCTGCGGCACCGAGGTCTCCGATCTGATCTCGGGCGAGCCGCCGAATCGCAGGGCCGCGCTCGAGATCGAGCTCGATCGTGCCCAGCGCTCACCCGTGTTCCGCCAGCTCGGCATCGCGCCGGTGCGCGTGACCAAGGGCATGAGCGACGAGACCATCGAGTCCGTGCTCGGCCTGCACCACGAACTGCAGCGCCGCGAGCGCGAGGCGATCGCCACTCCGGAGGAGGCGCGCCGCGCCAACACCGAGCTGCGGCTGCGGATGCGGGCGCAGAACAACTACCGCGGCGACATCGAGAAGCTCGCCGAGAAGCAGCTCAAGGCCGCCGGTCACGTCTCCGGCGCCCTCACGCACCGCACCGTGAGCATCATGGCCGAGAAGCTCGGCTTCGAGCTCATCTATGCGAACGACCTGCCGCACTCCACCCGGTCGCTCACCGATCTCGAGAACGGCCGCATCTACCTGCCTCCGGCGTCCATCCCCGGCGGGCACGGCCTGCGATCGATGGCGCTGCAAGCCATGGCGCACCGGCTGCTCGGGCACACGCCGCCCACCGACTACGCCGATTTCCTGCAGCAGCGCCTGGAGATCAACTACTTCGCGGCGTGCTGCCTGATCCCCGAGACCGCCGGCGTCGCCTTCCTGCAGCAGGCGAAGAAGGACCGCAACCTCGCGGTCGAGGACTTCCGCGACGCGTTCGGCGTCACGCACGAAGCGGCCGCGATGCGCATGACCAACCTCATGACCGAGCACCTCGGCATGCGCCTGCACATGCTGCGCGTGGACTCGTCGGGCGCGATCACCCGGGTCTACGAGAACGACGACCTGCCGCTGCCGATGGACGTCACCGGCGCGGTGGAGGGGCAGCCCGTGTGCCGCAAGTTCCAGGCGCGTGCGGCGTTCGGCCAGCAGAACCGCACCACCGAGCAGCACCAGTACACCGACACCCCGGCCGGAACGTTCTGGTGCGCGACGCAGACCGGCACGTCGAGCGACGGCGAGTTCTCGGTGACCATCGGCGTGCCCTTCGACGACGCCCGCTGGTGGCGCGGACGCGAGACCTCGGCGCGCGCGCAGTCGACCTGCCCCGACGAGGCCTGCTGCCGGCGCCCGGATGCCGAGCAGGTCAACCGCTGGAGCGGCAGGGCCTGGCCGAGCGCCCGTGTGCACACGCACATGTTCTCGCCGCTGCCCCGCGGCGCGTTCCCCGGCGTCGACGACACCGAGGTCTACGACTTCCTCGAGCGGCACGCCGCCGGCTGACGCGGCCGCCGCGCCGTCACCACGAACAGGACGTCCCGGGCGCCGGATCAGCCCGCGCGGAACGCCGCGAAACGGGCGAGGGCGGATGCTGCGCCATCTGCGACCTCGTCCGACGGCGGCGCGAAGAACTGCGGCTCGGGAGCCGGCCCACCGGCGCCGGCATGCGACCAGGTGCCGACGATCCGGCCGTCTGCGACGATCGTGGGTCGCACCATGCCGTTCTTCCCGGGACCGACCGTCATCGCGTGCTCGGGGGCGCACACCGGCGAGCGGTCGGCGTAGGAGATGTAGTACTCGTCGAATGCCGGCAGCGCGTGCACGGAGGCCGCGCGCGGCGCGCGGCGCGGGGCATCCGACGCGGTGAACACGCCGTCATCGATCTCGACCACCCGGCGCCTGCCGCGCTCCACCGCCTCGCGGGCCATGCCGAGCGTGAGCCCCGCCCACCACGCCAGATCGGCCGCTCCGGCCGGCCCGTGGCCGTCGATGTACCGCACGAACAGCTCGGCGAGCGGATCGTCCGGCTGGGCGGCATCCGTGATCCATTCCTCGGCGAGCACGAACAGCTGGTCTTTGCCTGCGACCGGCCCCTGACAGAGAGCGCCGTTGATCGTCAGCACGAACAGCAGATGGATGCCGCGCTGTTCCCGCGGGTCGATGCCGGCCGACTCGAACGCCTCGAACACCTGCGCCCTGGTCATGCCGCCGTCGATGCGCTCCCGGATGACGCGCTCCGCCGCAGCGACGATCCCGTCGTCGATGCCCAGCTGGCGATGGCGGCTCGCCGCCTGCTGGCGCTGCCGCTCCGCCGTCACCGACAGCATCCAGCCGAGGTCACGGGCCGGCACGGTGTGCAGCGTGCCGCGCATCGGCCAGGCCCGCACGATCTCGCCGCGGGTGAACGCGGCGTCCACCTGCGACAGCGTGACGGCGCCGCGGGTGCGTGCGGCGAGCGCCCAGCGTCCGGCCACGAAGTCCTGACTCTGTACCGCGAGCAGGTGCGAAGCGGCATCCGCCACCGTGCGTGCCGGTGCCGTGAGCCGGTGCGAGCGCAGCCGCTCGGCGAGCAGGCGTTTCGTGTTCACCCCGCCATCCTGCCGGATGCCGCAGACACGACTCCGGTCTCACTCGTTGCGGGTGGGAACGGCGTCACACCCGCAACGAGTGAGACCGGAGCAGCGAAGACTCACGCCGTCAGCGTGACCTCACGACGGGTCGGGATGACGACCGGGTGCGAACCGGCCATCGTCTCGATCACGCGGATGACCTGGCAGGAGTAGCCGTACTCGTTGTCGTACCAGACGTACAGCACGACATCGTTGCCGGTGGCGATCGTGGCCAGACCGTCGACGATGCCGGCGCGGTGAGAGCCGACGAAGTCGGTGGAGACGACCTCCGGGCTCTCGACGTAATCGATCTGCTGGCGCAGCCTGGAGTGCAGCGATGCCCGGCGCAGGTAGTCGTTGAGCTGGTCCCGGTCGGCCGGGTTCTCGAGCGTCAGGTGCAACACCGCGAGCGATACGTCGGGGGTGGGCACGCGGATCGCCGAACCGGTCAGCTTGCCGGCCAGCTCGGGCAGCGCGCGTGCGACGGCCTTGGCCGCACCGGTCTCGGTGATGACCATGTTCAGCACCGCGCTGCGACCGCGACGGTCGCCCTTGTGGAAGTTGTCGGTGAGGTTCTGGTCGTTCGTGAACGAGTGCACCGTCTCGACGTGGCCGCGCACGATGCCGTACGCCTCGTCGACCGCCTTCAGCACCGGAGTGATCGCGTTGGTCGTGCAGGATGCCGCGGACAGGATGCGATCCGAGTCGTCGATCGTGCCGTCGTTGATGCCGTGCACGATGTTCTTCAGCTCGCCCTTGCCCGGCGCGGTGAGCAGCACGCGGGCCACGCCCTTCGCGCGCAGGTGCTGCGACAGGCCGTCGGCGTCGCGCCAGCGACCGGTGTTGTCGACGACGATCGCGTCGTGGATGCCGTACGTCGTGTAGTCGACGGATGCCGGATCGTCGGAGTAGATCACCTGGATGCGGGTGCCGTTGGCGATGATCCGGGAACTCGCCTCGTCGACCTCGACCGAGCCCTCGAACCGGCCGTGCACGGAGTCGTGCAGCAGCAGCGAGGCGCGCTTGACGAGGTCGTTCTCGGCGCCGCGACGGACCACGATCGCGCGCAGGCGAAGGCCACTGCCGCCGCTGGTGTGCGCGATGAGGATGCGGGCGAGCAGACGTCCGATGCGCCCGAAGCCGTACAGCACGACATCCGTCGGCTCCGCCGCTTCGGCGCCGAGCGCCGGGGCGAGCACCTCACGGAGGTACTCGTCGAGGTCGCGGTCGTCCGCCGCGTGGCCCTCGACGAGGCGGGCGACGTCGATCGACGAGGCGCCCGGGTTCAGCCGTCGAAGCCCCTCGAGCACCGCCAGGGTGTCCTCCACGCGCAGCTGCGCGTGCCCGAGCTGTGCGACCCGCTCGTGCACCTCGAGCAGTCCCTTGGTCGAGAGGCCGAGCAGGCGGTGTCCGTGCAGGGACGTCACCACGTCGCGCTCGCGGCGGAGCGACCCGATGAGCGGGATCATCCGCTCGGCCAGCTCCTCTCGCGAGGTCCATTCGTCGTGGCGGGCGGCGAAATCGTTCATCTGCTTCCTTGCGATGCGTGCGCGCCTGAGGATGGCGGCGCCGGGCGGGGTCGGGCGGATCGCCCCGTGATTCCAGGGTACCGGGGTGGTATACCGCGGTTCCCGACGATCCGCGCCGCAAGATCGGCGGATGCGCACGGGATGTTGAGAATCGCGATTCGGATGCCACGGGCGCCGGCCCTACGCTGTTGCCATGACCCAGTCGTTCCGCATCCGTGCCGTGCTCCTCGACATGGACGGGACACTGGTCGACTCGACGGCCGCGGTCGAGCGCACCTGGCTGGCCTGGGCGAAGCCGCATGGGCTCGATCCCGCACGCGTGCTCGAGGTCGTGCACGGTCGGCAGGGTTACGAGAGCATGGCGATCCTGCTGCCGGATCGCCCGCACGAGCAGAACATCGCCGAGAACGCCGTCATGCTCGCCACCGAGGCCGAGGACGTCACGGGCGTCGTCGCCGTATCCGGTGCCGGCGATCTGCTCGCCGCGCTGGCGTCGCATCCGCACGCGATCGTGACCTCGGCGGATGTGCGGCTGATGCAGGCCCGGATGGGCGAGGCCCGTCTGCAGATCCCGTCCCTGCACATCACCGCGGAGAACGTCACGTCGTCCAAGCCCGATCCTGAGGGCTTCCTGCTCGGTGCGTCCGAGCTCGGCGTCGATCCGGCGGACTGCCTGGTGTTCGAGGACTCCGAGGCGGGCATCGCCGCTGCGAAGGCCGCCGGAATGCGCGTGATCGGCGTGGGCGCGACCTCGGGGCGCATGCCCCCGACCTGGTCGTGGCCGACCTCACCGGCATCCGGATCGAGGCGGATGCCGACGGCCTGACCCTGACGGTGCTCTGACGAAGCCCCCGTCGCCCATCCGTCGCCTCATCCGTCTCCGCACCGTCCGGTCGCGCCGCGCGCCCCGCGATGCGAGGAGGAAAACGCCGCTGCGGTCCGCCGCCGACCTACGAAATCCTCCTTGCATCGACCAAGGCCCGCCGCCTCCCTGCGATGCGAGGAGGAAAACGCCGCTGCGGCCCCCGCCGACCTACGAAATCCTCCTTGCATCGGGGAACGCCCGGCTTGCGCCGACGGCCGGGCGACGCTGCTGAACAGGCGAGCTCTAGACTGGTGCGGACTGCAGGGAGGACACTGTGCCGATCACACGGACCGTGCTCGCTGCGGCGCAGGAGCACCCGGATCGGATCGCGATCGCCGGCCCTGACGGATCGCTGACCTACGCCGGGCTGGTCGAGGACTCCCGGCGCTCCTTCGCCGTCGTCGATGCGCTGCACCGCGAGCGCCCTGTGGCCCCGGCTCCGGAGACGGGTGGCATCCCGATCACCGCGATCAGCATCGATTCGGCGTTCCACGCGGCGCGCATCGTGGCGGGGCTCGCCGGATACCGGGCGGTCTCGGCGACGATCGACCCGCTCTGGCCGCTCGCGCACCGCGTGCGTGTGATCGTGCGCTCGGGCATCGGCGTCGTGATCAGCGACTCCGCCGATCTGGGCGAAGCGCTCGCTGCCGAGGGGTGGCGTGGCACGGTCATCGGTTTCGAGGAGTTCCGGATGCGGGAGGCGGAGGCAGTTCCAGCCGACCCGCCGACGGTGCGTGACGGCGACGAGGCGTTCCTGCTGCTGTTCTCGTCGGGCACGACGAGCGATCCGAAAGCCTTCCTGAAGACCCGCGCACAGTACCGCGCGAACTTCGCGATCTCGAGTGCGCATCTCGAGCCGCGGCCGGGCGTCGCGACCCTCGCCCCCGGCCCGCTCTCGTACAGCCTCACCCTGTACGCGCTGATCGAATGCCTGGCATCCGGCGGCGGCGCGCATCTCGCCGACGTGTTCGAGCCGGCGGCGATCGCCCGGCGTGTGCGCGATGAGCGCATCACGCGGGTGGTCGCCGTGCCCGCCGTCGTGCAGGCCCTGACGGATGCCGCTCGCCGAGAGCGTTCGGCCTTCGCCGCGCTCGAGCTCGTCGTGACCGGCGGTGCGAATCTGCCCGCATCGATCCGCGCGGGTCTTGCCGAGGTGCTGCCCGCTGTGCGGCTGATCAGCTACTACGGCGCGGCGGAGATCGGGTTCATCGGCGACAGCCGCGCCGGAGACGGCACCCTCATCGGGGTCTATTCCGGCATCGGCATATCGGTGCGCGACGAGTCCGGAGAGCCGTTGCCCGACGGTGACGTCGGCGAGCTGTGGGTGCACGCGGAGGCCTGCTCGGACGGATACCTGGCGGGGACGAGCACCGACACTCTGGTGGGACCGGACGGCTGGGCGACCGTGCACGACCAGGCACGGGTGGAGGTCGGCAGGCTCGCGCTGCTCGGCCGCGCCGGCGACATCGCCGTGACCGGCGGACACAAGGTCTCGCTCCCCGAGGTGGAGCGCGCCTTCGACGGGATGCCGGGGCTCGGCGCCGTGTGCGCGGTGTCGCTCCCACATCCTCGACTGGGCGCGGTCGTGGCGCTCGTGGTCGAGAGCCCGGCACCGTCGAAGGACGCGCTGCGCGCCTGGGCCCGCAAGCGCCTCGCACCGCAGTTCGTACCGCGCCGGTGGTACGTCGTTCCGGTGCTCTCCCGCACCGCGGGCGGCAAGATCCGTCGCGGCGCGACCGCGGAACTCGCCCTCGCACCCGACGCACCGGCGGTGCGGTTGTGAACGTCGCCCTCCCGCGGGTCGTTGAGCGAGCGAAGCGAGACGACGTTTCGTCTCCGCTCCTCCGTCGCTCCGCTCAACGACCCGAAAAGGGCCCCCACTCCCCGGTCGTTGAGCGAGCGAAGCGAGACGAAACGCCCACCGCCCGCCAGACACCTCACCACGTTTCGTCTCCGCTCCTTCGTCGCTCCGCTCAACGACCCGACCCGCCTCACCTCCCGCGGGTCGTTGAGCGAGCGAAGCGAGACGACGTTTCGTCTCCGCTCCTCCGTCGCTCCGCTCAACGACCCGACCCGCCTCACCTCCCCCGGTCGTTGAGCGAGCGAAGCGAGACGACGTTTCGTCTCCGCTCCTCCGTCGCTCCGCTCAACGACCCGAAAAGGGCCCCCACTCCCCGGTCGTTGAGCGAGCGAAGCGAGACGAAACGCCCACCGTCCGCCAGACGCCTCACCGCTCCGCTCAACGACCCGAAAAGGGCCCCCACGGGACGGTGAGCCAGTGAACCGCCGCGTCGTCATCACAGGGCTCGGGGCGATCACCCCCTCCGGCCTCGACGTCCCCTCGCTGTGGGACGCCGTGGTGCACGGGCGCTGCGCGATCACCGCGCTGGAAGGCGCGGAGTTCGACGGCCTCCCCGTGCGTATCGGCGGGCAGGTGCGCGGATTCGATCCGGCTTCCGTCATCGAACCGTCGCTGGCGCGCCGGCTGAGCCCTGTGCAGCACTGGGCGATCGCCGCCGCAGACCAGGCGATGACGCAGGCCGGTGCGATCCACGTCGACACGGCGGCCTTCGCTCACGTGCACCCGCCGCGGGGAAGTGCGCTTCCCGCGGAAGCATCCGCCACTCAGCCCCGCGGCAGCCGCACACCTCCGCGCGAAGCGCACGCCGAAGCGTCCGCGCAGACGCCGTCGGGATCCTCCCTCCCGTGGGATCCGTCCCGCTTCGGCGTCCTCGCCGCGACCGGCTCCGGCCCGATCGACGCGATGCAGCAGGCCACGCGCGCCCTCGACGCGAAGGGGCCGCGCGGCGTGCCGCTCACGCTCGTCGTCTACGGCGCTCCGGATGCCGCCGCCGCGCTGCTCAGTCAGCGCTACGGCGCCCGGGGGCCGGCGCACGGCGTCACGGCGACCTGTGCGAGCAGCGCCATCGGCCTCGGCGACGCACTGCGCCGCATCCGGCACGGCTACGCCGACGCCGTGCTCGTCGTCGGCATGGAGGACTGCCTGAACCCGGTCAACCTCGCCTCGAACGCCAACCTGCGCGCGCTCGCCAGCGGCTACGAGGACGACCCGGCGAGCGCGAGCCGCCCCTTCGATCGAGCCCGCCGCGGGTTCGTGATGGCGCAGGGCGCGGCGGCGCTGCTCATCGAAGCCGCCGACGTCGCCGAGGCGCGCGGGGCGGTCCCCCTGGCTGAGCTCTCCGGCTTCGGCGAATCCAGCGATGCGCACCATCCGACCGCTCCCGAGCCGCATGGCCGCGGTGCCGCGCTCGCGATCGCGGCGGCGCTGGCGGATGCCGGGATCGCCGCCGCCGACGTCGATCATGTCAACGCCCACGGCACCGGCACTCCCGCCGGCGACGCCGCCGAACTGTCCGCGCTGCGCGCCGTGTTCGGAGACCGCCTCAGCGGCATCCCGATCACGGCGACGAAGTCGTCGACCGGCCATCTGCTCGGCGCCTCCGGTGCGGTCGAGGCGGTGATCGCCGTGCAGAGCCTGCTCACCGGCATCCTGCCGCCGACGATCAACCTCGACGACCCGGGGTTCACCGGGATCGACATCGTGACGGATGCCCGCGAGCATCCCGTCGAGACCGTGCTGTCGAACTCGTTCGGGTTCGGCGGCCACAACGGCGCGCTCGTGCTGCGACGCGCGGAAGGGATCACCCCATGACGGACAACTCCCCTGATCGGCACGCTGCGCTGGCCGAGCGGTATCTGCCCGACGCGCTGCTGGAGCAGTTCCGCGAGCGGGCCGCGGTGTACGACCGCGAGAACGGGTTCTTCGATGAGGATCTCGCCGACCTGAAGGATGCCGGTTACCTACGGCTGTTCGTGCCGGAGGAGCTCGGCGGTGCCGGACTGAACCTCAACGAGGTGTCGAAGCTGCAGCAGCGTCTCGCGACCGCCGCCCCGGCGACGGCGCTCGCGATCAACATGCACCTGATGTGCACCGGCGTCGTGCACGCGATGCGCGAGCGCGGCGACCACTCGCTGGACTGGGTGCTCGAGGAGGCCGCCGCCGGCGAGATCTTCGCATTCGGCATCAGCGAGCCCTCGAACGACTGGGTGCTGCAGGGCTCGAAGTCCACAGCTGTTCCGCAGGACGACGGCGGCTACCTGATCTCGGGCGTGAAGATCTTCACCTCCCTGTCGCCGGTGTGGACCCGGCTGATCGTGCACGGCGCGGATGCCTCGGACGATCAGATGCTGATCTACGGATTCCTGGAGCGGGACGCCGACGGCATCACCGTCTCGGACGACTGGGACGTCATGGGCATGCGCGCCTCGCAGAGCCGCGCCACCATTCTGAAGGACGTGCGGATGCGGCCGGAGCGCGTCGCCCGCAGGATCCCCTCCGGCCGGTACCCCGACCTGCTGACGTTCGCGATCACGAGCAACTTCCAGCTGCTGATCGGCTCGGTCTACGCCGGCGTCGCGCAGCGGGCGCTGCAGCTGGCGGTCGCGGGGCTGAAGGCGCGGAAGTCGGCGAAGGCCGGCACCACCTACGCGGAGGTCCCCGAGACCCGCATCCGCCTGGCCGACGCGCACATGGAGTTCATGGCTGTCCCCGCCCAGCTGGAGGCGTACTGCCGCGACTTCGACGAGCTGGCCGACCACGGCGCCGGCTGGCCGCTGCGCCTGGTCAGCGCCCGCCTGAACGCCTCCACCGCCGCCCGCCGCACGGCAGAGGAGGCCCTCATGTGCACCAGCGGCTCCGGCTTCGGCAACGCCCACGAGGCCAGCCGTCTGTTCCGCGACGCCACCGCCGGCCTCTTCCATCCGCCGAGCGCCGACGCCGCCCGCCCGATGTACGCCGCCGCCCTCCTCGACGACTGACCCCGACCGACACGCCCGCGCCCCGGCCCTTGCAGATGGCGGACGATTCCGCACCCGGCAGCGGACACCCCGTGCTCAGGTCCGCCATCCGCAGATCCGTCCGCCATGCGGAAGACGACGGATCATTCGCAGCGCACGCCGCTCGTAGAGCCGGCCAGGCAGGTATGCCGGCATCCCTCGATGGGATGCCGGCATGCTCCTGCCCTCACCAATGTGACCCGCCCCTCCCACCCGGCCACGACGCGTTCCCGAGTCCTCACAAGACCTTGATGCGTTTCGTCTCAGTCGCTGGCGCTCCTTCGCTCAACGGCCCGGGAAGCTCAACGACCGGTCAAGAACCCCAGTCCTCGAAGATCAGCGACGTCCGGGAGGACCGCACCTGCGGGATCGCCTGGATCTCCTCGAGCACGATCCTCCGCAGATCCCGGTTGTCCCGCGCACGCACCAGCAGCAGCACGTCGAAGTCGCCGCCCATGAGCGCCATGTGCTCGACCTCGGCGATGCTGTGCAACCGGTCACGCACCTCCTGCCAGCTGGCCTGCTCTATCGCGACCATCACGTAGGCCGAGGCGTGGTGCCCGAGCAGCATCGGGTCGGTGCGCACCGTGTACCCGGTGATGACGCCGGCATCCGTCATCCGCTTGATGCGGGCATGCGCGCCGGCGCGCGAGATGTGCACGGCGTCGGCGATGGCCGTCATGGATGAGCGGGCATCCTTCTTCAGCATGCGCAGGATCGCGTGATCGGTCTCGTCGAGCTCCACCATGAGCGCCTCCGAATCGTCGGGTTCTGCTGACAGTCTGTCATCCGCAACCGGCGCACTGAAGCATTCGTCCATGAAATCGTCCCGTGGTCTGGATGATCGCTCGCGCGAGGCGCATGCTGGCGAGAGGACACGTTCGGCAAGGAGGCGGAGCGATGACAGACCTGCTCCCCGGGACACCCCGGTTCAGCTCATCGATGAGACCGGTCAGGCGCATGCCGACGAGCAATACCGGATGCCGGCATCCGACGCACTTCGCGAGGCGTATCGCATGCTCGTCGAGGGTCGGCGCCTGAACGAGCAGTGCACCGCGCTCGTCAAGCAGGGCCGCCTCGCGGTCTATCCGTCGTCGCACGGCCAGGAGGCCTGCCAGGTCGCGGCGGCCATGGTGCTCGGCGAGGGCGACTGGCTGTTCCCGACCTATCGCGACACCGTCGCGGTGGTCGGCCGCGGCGTGCGCCCCGCCGATGCGATGGTCATGCTGCGCGGCGACTGGCACGGCGGCTATGACCCCGCGGTCTACGGCGTCGCCCCGCAGGCCACCCCGCTCGCGACCCAGCTGCTGCACGCGGTCGGCTTCGCGCACGCCGCGAAGATGCGCGGCGAGGACACCGTCGTGCTCGCGCTGTGCGGCGATGGTGCCACCAGCGAGGGTGATTTCCACGAAGCGATGAACTTCGCCGCGGTGTTCCACGTGCCCGTGGTGTTCCTGGTGCAGAACAACGGGTTCGCGATCTCGGTGCCGCTCTCGCGGCAGACCGCCGCGACCTCGCTCGCACACAAGGCGATCGGTTACGGGATGCCGGGGCAGGGTGTCGACGGCAACGACGTCGCCGCCGTGCTGTCGGTGCTCACCGCCGCTGTGGATCGCGCCAGGGAAGGCGGCGGACCGTCGCTCGTCGAGGCGCACACCTATCGGATGCAGCCGCACACGAACGCCGACGACGACACCCGCTACCGCGAGCGCGACGAGGTGCAGCTGTGGATCGCGCGCGATCCGATCACCCGCATGAGCACGCACCTGCGAGCATCCGGAGCCCTCGACGACGATGCGCAGCAGACGATCGCCGAGGGCGCGGAGCGCATGGCATCCGATCTGCGCGACGCGATGAACGTCGATCCCGAGATCGATCCCGAGGACCTGTTCCGGTGGGTGACCGCGCAGCGGTCGCCGCAGCTCGCGGAGCAGTGGGAGCTGCTGCGGGGCGAGATCGACCGTGACCGGATGGTCACGACCGAAGGAGGCGCACGATGACGATCGCCGAGGTGCGGGCGGCGGATGCGGCATCCTCCGCCACCCAGACGATGACGATGGCCGGCGCGCTGAACCGTGCCCTCGCCGACGCTCTCGAGGACAGCCGCGAGGTGCTGCTGTTCGGTGAGGACGTCGGCAAGCTCGGCGGGGTGTTCCGCATCACCGACGGACTGGCCGCGCGGTTCGGCGAGGACCGCTGCTTCGACACGCCGCTCGCCGAGTCGGGCATCGTCGGCACCGCGGTCGGCATGGCGATGAACGGCATGCGACCGGTCGTGGAGATGCAGTTCGACGCGTTCGCCTACCCCGCGTTCGAGCAGGTCGTCAGCCACGTCGCCAAGCTCGGCAACCGCACCCGCGGTGCCATCCGGCTGCCCATGGTGATCCGCATCCCGTTCGGCGGCGGCATCGGCGGTGTGGAGCACCACTGCGACTCGTCCGAGGCGTACTACGCGCACACCCTGGGCTCACCGTGGTGACGCCGTCGACCCCGCAGGACGCGTACTCGCTGCTGCGCGCGGCCATCGACTCCCCCGATCCGGTGATCTTCCTCGAGCCGAAGAAGCTGTACTGGACCAAGGGCGAGGTCGACACGTCCCGGCGTACAGAGCTCGGCACCGCGCGGATCGTGCGGGACGGCACTGATGTCACCCTGCTCGCCTACGGCACGGCCGTGCCGATCGCGCTGGAGGCGGCGGATGCCGCCGCCGAGGAGGGCCGCAGCGTGCAGGTCGTCGACGTGCGCTCGCTGTCGCCGTTCGATGACGCGACCGTCACCGCCGCTGTGCGCTCGACGGGCCGCGCCGTGGTGATCGCCGAGGCTCCCGGCTACGTGTCGGTGGCATCCGAGATCCAGGCACGGGTCTCGGAGCGCTGCTTCGAGCACCTCGAGGCGCCGGTGCGCAAGGTCACCGGGTTCGACGTGCCGTTCGCGCCGCCGAAGTTCGAGCACTGGTATCTGCCCGACGTCGACCGCGTGCTCGACGCGATCGACACCCTGCACTGGGAGGACGAATGAGCGTCGCCACCGCCCGGATCTTCCGGTTGCCCGATCTCGGCGAGGGCCTCACCGAGGCCGGCCTCGTGCAATGGCTGGTCGCCGTCGGCGACACCGTCACCGTCGACCAGCCCATCGCAGAGGTTGAGACCGCGAAGAGTGTCGTGGAGCTTCCGACGCCGTTCGCCGGCGTGGTCACCGCGCTGCACGGCGCCGAGGGCGAGACGATCGCGGTGGGTGCGCCGGTGCTGGAGGTCGCGGATGCCGCGGACGCCGCCGCCCTCCGGTCCTCGAGCGAGGAGCGCAGTGACGAGCGGGCGCAGCAAGACGAAGTGACGAGAAGCGCCGAGGTCCCCGAGGACTCCACGCTGCTGGAGGCCCATCGCCAGGAGGAACAAGCCGGCTCGGGAAACGTGCTGATCGGCTACGGCACCCCTGAGCGCGCGACGTCGGGCCGGCGTCGCCGCCCGGCGGCACGCGCAGCTTCGGACCACCGCGCGCCGAACCCCACCGGGCCCGCCTCGCAACACACCGCGGAAGCGCCACCCGCCCCGAAGCCCGGCACGCGCTCGGCCCCGGTCGCCGTCCGCAACCCGATCGTGCGCAGGCTCGCCCGCGACCTCGGGCTCGATGTGAGCACCATCGTCGCGACCGGGGTCGACGGCGCGATCACCCGGGCCGACGTGCTGCGCGCCGCCGTCGACAAGGCCGTTGATCACGCCGCGGCCGCGCATGCGGCGACAGCGTCCGACGCGGCACCCGCGGCCGGCCCTGCATCCGCGTCCGGCGATCCCTGCGGTCTGGCGATCCGCTCCCAGGAGCCGCTGTCGCCGCTGCGGCGCGCGGCGAGCGCCACGCTCAGCCGCAGCCGCGCCGAGATCCCCGAGGCGACCGTCTGGCTCGACGTCGACGCGACCGAGCTCTGGAACGCCCGGAGGGCGATGGCCCCGGAGGGCGGGCGCGCACCGTCGATGACCGCCCTGATCGCCCGGTTCACGCTTCTCGCGCTGGAGGACTTCCCGATCCTGGCATCCCGCCTCTCCGCCGACGCCACCGAGCTCACGGTGTTCGACGGGGTGAGCCTGGGCATCGCGGCGGACACACCGCGCGGCCTCGTCGTGCCGGTGATCCCCCGCGCCCATGCGATGGACCTCGACACGCTCGACGCCGCAGTGCGGGATGCCGCAGATGCGGCCCGTGCGGGCACGCTCGAGCCGTCACGGATGCGCGGGTCGACCTTCACGCTGAACAACTACGGCAGCCTGGGCGTCGACGGTTCCGCGGCGATCATCAACCCGCCGAACGTCGCGATCTTCGGCATCGGCCGCATGATCGAGCGCCCCTGGGTCGTGGACGGGCAGATCGTGCCGCGCCGCATCGCTCAGCTCTCGCTCGTGTTCGACCACCGGGTCTGCGACGGCGGGTACGCCTCGGGCTTCCTGCGACGCGTGACCGAGCTGATCGAGCATCCGCTGCGCGCCTTCGGGAGGCTGTGAGCGTGGGCTGAAGGATATCGCGTATCCGCGATATCCTTGGTGCATGGGTCGAGCGGCGATGCTGTTGCGCAACGCCCGGCAGGACGCCGGGCTCACGCAGCCTGCGCTCGCCGCCAGAGCGAGGGTTCCGCAGAGCGTCATCAGCGAGTACGAGAGCGGCCGACGCGAACCCTCCGTCTCCGCGCTCGAGACGCTCCTCGGCGCGGTGGGGCTCGGCCTGACGACGGCCCCGCGTTCCACCGCTCTCAGCACGGTCCGGGAGCACGCCGCCGAGCTGCAGAGCGAGTTTGCAGCGCTGGGCGCAACCGGCATCGCCGTGTTCGGCAGCGTCGCCCGAGGCGACGATCACGAGGGCAGTGACGTGGACCTGCTCGTGGATCTCGCGCCGGACACCGGCCTCTTCGCGCTCTTGCGTCTGCAGACGACCGCGGAGCGCATTCTGGGCCGCAGCGTCGACGTCGTCCCTCGCTCGGATCTGAAGCCCACCGTCCGCCGCAACGCGCAGCGCGAGGCCGTGCCACTGTGAGTCGGGATGCCGGTTCGCGCCTGCAGGACATCCTCGTCGCGTGCGAGACCATCGCCCGGTACATCGAGCGTGCCGATGCCGACGACGAGATCGTATTCGACGCCATCCGCATCCGGCTCGTCGAGATCGGCGAGGCCGTCAAGGATCTCGATCCGGCACTGCTCACGTCGGAACCGACGATCCCCTGGCCGGAGATCACACGTATGCGCGACACTCTGGCGCATCGGTACTTCGACACTGCACATTCGATCGTGAACGCCACTGCTCGCAACGACGTCCCCGACCTCGCCTCCGCCGCTCGTCGGCTCCTCGCACGTCTGGAAGCACAGCCGGCAGACGAGTGATCCGCAAACCCCGGCACGCCCCTGTGCAACGCGATCTCCTCCTTAACCTGTGTCAATGTGTATTGTCGCAGTATGTCGATTCAGGACGCGGTTGCCGTATACCTCCAGGAGCTGCGGGATGCAGGGCGACGCGCGAACACGATCAGGGGATACGAGACGGATCTCCGCGTCCTTGTCGAGTGCGCGACGAAACGCGGCGGCGCACTCGACGAACAGGCCGTCACCGACTACCTGGCGTGGCCGTCCGCCCGAGCCGCCGCGACTCGGGCTCGACGGATGTCGGCGCTTCGCGGGCTGCTTCGAAGCTGCGGTCGCATGGATCTCCTGCCGCCTCAGAGCGAGATCTCTTCGCCATCCGAGCCCACCGCGCGCAACAAGACGCGCGGGGATGTCCGCGCCGACATCGATGCAGTGTTCGCAGCCATCCCCTGCACGCCGACCTCGATCAGTTGCTGTTCGGGATGCTCGCACGCCTCGGGCTTCGCCCCGGCGAGGCGCTGGAGCTGCAGGTCGAGGACTTCGACGAGACGTCCGCATCCCTGTCGGTGCCCGGCTGGGGCGGTCATCGCAGACGTGTTCTCGTCGATGATCGACAGATCCTGCTGCGACTGAGCAATTACATCCGTTACACCGCGAACCCTGCCGGTCCCCTGTTCACCGCACGAGGGCGCGACACACCATTGCGCTACCAGTCGGTTCAGCATCGCTGGGGGCAGTACTGCGCCGAGGCCGGCGTCGTCCTGCAGCTCTCCGAGCTGAGACAGGCTCACGCGGCGGAGCTGCTCGCAGGCGGTGTACCGGAGCACGTCGTCCGCGAGCGGCTCGGCCAGCGCTCGGGCGCGCTCGGTGCCGCGGTCTCGTTCTCCGCTGCAGACAGCGACGCGGCGCTCACCGCATGGCACGAGCGCCGCGAAGCGGAAGTCGCGAGCGCAGGCGTCTCCGAGAAGTTCCGGGGTCACGCCGGATGAGTCCGGGCATCCGCGCACTCGGCAGACCGTTCACGACATTCCTCGTCGCCGAGACGGTCAGTGCCACGGGCACGATGGTGACCGTCGTCGCCCTGCCCCTGATCGCGATCGAGACGCTGCAGGCCTCCACGTTCGCCATCGGGCTGCTCGAGGCGCTGCAATGGCTGCCGGCCGTCTTCCTGGGCCTGCTGCTCGGAGCGCTTGTCGACCGGAGCCAGCGGCGATGCCGTTCGGTCCTGGTCTCGGCGGACATCGGCCGCGCGGTCACGCTCGGGGCCCTCCCCCTCGCCGCGCACCTCGGCCTGCTCACCCTGCCCGTGCTCCTGGTGTCGGCGCTGCTGACAGGGGCCTTCACGGCCATGTTCCATTCCGCGTACACCCCCTACCTGCGCCAGCTCGTGCCGTCGGATCGGTACGCGGCTGCGAGCGCATCCATGCAGGCCGGGCGATCGAGCGCGCGGATCATCGGACCGGCGCTCGGCGGCGCCCTCGTCGCACTGATCGGGGCGTCGAACACCCTGATCCTCGATGCCGTCAGCTTTCTGCTCTGCGCCCTGGCGCTGCTGACGATCGTCGGCAGGGTCGACCCGCCCCAGCCGTCGCCGCGTCGCCGCCTCGCACGCGAGATCGGAGAGGGCTTGCGGGTTCTGCGCACAAGCACCGTGCTGGCCTGGATCACCGGCGGCGCAGCGACCGCGAACCTGCTGCTCTCCGCGAGCGGCACCCTGGAGATCCTGTTCCTCGCCCGGGATGCGTCACTGTCGTCAGATCTGATCGGTGCAGTCCTCACGGCTGGCGGTCTGGGTGGATTGACGGCCGCCCTGATCAGCCGTCGTCTCATCGATCGCTACGGCGTGGGAAGAACGGGGACCTCCGCCTTCCTCTACACGGCCCCGGCGTCGCTGCTTCTTCCGGCAACGCAGGCCGGCCCCTCGGTGCTCCTCTTCGCCGTCGGCATCTTCGTGCTCAGCTTCGGGATCACACTGGGGAGCGTGGCCGTCATGACGCTCCGCCTGCAGCACACACCGCTGGAGCTGCAGGGCCGGGTGAGCGCATTCTCCCAGGTGCTGAATGCGGCGACGATCCCGCTCGGTGCTCTGCTGGCCGGGGTGCTCGGCCAGTCCGTCGGCACGCGGGCGGCTCTGGTCGTACTCGGATGCTGTTACATCGCCTTCGGTGTCGCCTTCTCGCGCAGCCCGGTGCGCAGCGCTGCGCCCCAGCCGGTGCTGAAGGGCTGATCGAGCAGCCGACGATGACTTCGAGGCGCCTGCCGATCCTCAGCCGCGCAGCGCGAGGGTGAACGGCAGCACCGCGGTCGCGCCCGCCCGACGCAGGGTGCGTGTGGCGACGGTGAGGGTCCACCGGCTGTCGGCGACGTCGTCGACCAGCAGCACCGGGCCGGCCGGCACCTGCAGCCCGTCGGCGGTGAAGCGATCCCAGATGCCTGCGAGCCGGAACGCGCTGTTCCCGCCTGGTGCACCGGTAGGCCCGCCGTTCGCGAAGCCGAGCTCGCCGAGATACGGCAGCCGGCCGATCTCGGCGAATCCACGCGCCAGCGAGCCAGCCAGTTGCGGCCGCGAGCGCGACGGCATCCCGACGACGGCGACCGGACGCTCGTCCCACTCCCAGCCGGCCAGCACCCGCACGCAGGCGGCGAGCACCTGCGGCGGCACCGGCGCGTCCGGGGTCCCTGCAGCGAACAGCTCCCGCAGCGTGCCGCCCCAGCCGAGGTCGGTCAGCCGCGCCAGCGCCCGCCCCTCGGCGGCCTGCTCCTCCGCTCCGATCCGTCCCCGCACCGGCACGTCGAGCCGGTCGGCACCCGTAGGCCACTGCCTGCGAGGCTCGATCGGCACACCTACCCGGTCGAGCGACTCGGCGGCGCTCGACGAAGCGGTCGCGGCGATGTCGTCGGGGTACCAGACCCCCGCGCAGTTGTCGCACCGGCCGCACGGCGCCGCAGTGGCGTCGTCCAGGGAGCGCTGCAGGAACTCCATCCGGCATCCGCGGGTCTGCTGATACTCGATCATGTGCTGCTGCTCGGCACGACGCTCTCCGGCGATGCGCGCGTAGCGCTCCGAGTCATAGGTCCACCCGGCGCCGGTCGCGACCCAGCCGCCCTGCACGCGCTTGACCGCACCGTCCACGTCGAGCACCTTGAGCAGGAGCTCGAGTGGGGTGCGGCGGATGTCGACCATCGCCTCCAGTGCCGGGGTCGAGATCGGCTCCTCACCGAGGGCCGCGATCACGCGCTCGGCACGCTCCTGATCCGGCATCGACGCGGTCGCAAAATAGTGCCAGATGTCGCGGTCCTCCACGCCGGGAAGCAGCAGCACGTCGGCGCTCTCGCTCGCACGGCCCGCTCGTCCCACCTGCTGGTAGTACGCCACCGGCGACGAGGGCGCGCCGAGGTGCAGCACGAAGCCCAGATCAGGCTTGTCGAACCCCATGCCGAGCGCGCTGGTGGCGATCAGGGCCTTGACCTCGTTGCGCTTCAGCAGCCCCTCGGACTCCTCGCGCTCCTCAGCATCCGTCTGCCCGGTGTACGCGCGCACGTCATGCCCGTGCTCGCGCAGCAGCCGCGCGGTGTCGACGGCCGCTGCGACGGTCAGCGTGTAGATGATGCCGGATCCGGGCAGGTCGTCGAGATGGCTGAGCAGCCAGGCCAGCCTGCTCGCCGCGTTCGGCAGCTGCAGCACCCCGAGGCGAAGCGACGTGCGGGCCAGCGGGCCGCGGATGGTCAGAACCTCCGCGCCGCCGAGCTGCTCCGCGACATCCGCGACGACACGGCTGTTCGCGGTCGCGGTCGTGGCGAGCACCGGGACGTCGGCCGGCATCTGCGCGATGAGGTCCCGCAGCCGCCGGTAGTCCGGCCGGAAGTCGTGACCCCAGTCACTGATACAGTGCGCCTCGTCGACCACGAGCATCCCGATCCGCTGCACCAGCGCCGGCAGCCGCTGCTCGCGGAAGGCGGGATTGTTCAGGCGCTCCGGCGAGACCAGCAGCACGTCGACCTCGTCGCGGTCGAGGCGGGCCAGCACGTCGTCCCACTCGTGCGCGTTCGTCGAGTTGATCGCCACCGCGCGCACACCCGCGCGCTCGGCCGCGCTGATCTGGTCGCGCATCAGCGCGAGCAGGGCGACACCAGCACGGTGGGACCGGCGCCCTGACGCCGCAGCAGCAGCGTGGCGACGAAGTACACCGCCGACTTGCCCCATCCGGTGCGCTGCACGACCAGCGCCCGACGGCGCCCGGCGACGAGCGCCTCGATCGCCTCGTACTGGCCGTCGTGGAAGTCGGCGTCCGGGCGCCCGACGAGATCGCGCAGGGCGGCGAGGGCGGCATCACGAGTGGCGGAGGAGGTCATCCCTCCACCCTGCCGTACGGCACCGACACGCGTGCCGCGTCGTCCACAGGTCAGGCGGTCGGCGGCAGGCCGAGGTCCTCTTCGCGCACGGTGCCCTTGAACGACCACGGGAAGTCGATCCAGAGATCGGTGTCCTTCCAGGCGTAGTCGGGCTGGATGATCGTGGTCGGCTTCGTGTAGATCGTCACCGAGCGCACGTCGGCGCCCTTGTCCTGCAGCAGCTGCACGGCCAGGGCGAGGGTGCGGCCGGAGTCAGCCACGTCGTCGACGAGCAGCACACGCCGCCCGTTCAGGTAGTCCATGTCGAGCTCGGGCGGCAGCACCTCAGGAGCATCCAGCACCGTGCCGATGCCGGTGTAGAACTCCATGTTGATCGCACCGCAGTTCTTGGCACCGAGGCCGTACGCGATCGCACCGGCCGGCAGCAGCCCGCCGCGGGCGATCGCCACGACGTCCTCCGTCGCGAAGCCGCTGTCCAGGATGCGACGGGCGAGGTCCCGCGTCGCATCGCCGAAACCGTCCCAGGTGAGCGTCTCGCGCTCGACTGCCGTATCCGTCATGAACCCATTGTGGTGCATTTAGAATCAGAAAGTCCGGCTGCGCAGCCGGTGCCCGAAAAGGGGCACGAAGCCCACGGCGAGACACATACGGAACCTCCATCCGTCCTGTCTTGAAAGGCACCGTCATGCCCACCGTCTCCGCGCAGGTCGCCCTCACCATCGCCCGCCACATCGACCACGTCTTCGGCGTGATGGGCAACGGCAACGCCTACTTCCTGGACGCTCTCGAGAAGCAGACGGATGCCGCGTACACGGCCGTCCGGCACGAGCAGGGCGCCGTGGTCGCCGCCGACGCGTACTTCCGCGCCTCGGGTCGCATCGCCGCCGCCACGACCACCTACGGCGCGGGCTTCACGAACACGCTCACCGCGCTGGCCGAGTCGGTGCAGGCGCACATCCCGCTGGTGCTGGTCGTCGGCGACGAGCCCACCTCGGGCCCGCGCCCTTGGGACGTCGATCAGATCGCGCTCGCCTCCGGCGTCGGCGCGCGCACGTACACGGTCGGACACGCGGATGCCGCGGCCACTGTCGTCATCGCGATCGAGCACGCCCTCACCTATCGCGTACCGGTGGTGCTCGCCATCCCCTATGACGTCGCCATGCTGGAGGCCGGCGAGGTGTCCGTGGGTGACGGCCCCCGCATCCCCGCGCCGCTGGTCCCCGGCGGGGAGTTCGCGGACGGGATGCTGGATGAGATCGCGTCCGCGCTCGCCGGCGCCGAGCGGCCGCTCCTGCTCGCCGGCCGCGGCGCCTGGCTGTCCGGCGCCGGCGAAGCGCTGGGTGAACTGGCCGCGCTGACCGGCGCCCTCACCGCCTCGTCCGCGCTCGGCCGCGGCATCTTCCCGGCACAGCAGTACGACCTGGGTGTCACCGGCGGCTTCGGCGCCGAGGGCGCGATGGCGCTCGTGCTCGAGGCCGACGTGGCCGTGGTCTTCGGGGCGTCCCTCAACCAGTTCACGATGCGATTCGGCGAGCTGTTCGCGCCCGGCACCCGGGTGTTCCAGGTGGATGTCGCCCCCGCGGCGACCCACGCGCACGTCGGCGGCTTCGTCGGCGGCGACGCTCGCGTCGTGGCCGAGACGCTCGTGGAGCGCGTGCGCGGCCTCCGCGACGCATCCGTGCGCCTCCCGCGGGAAAGTGCGCTTCCTGCGGACGCATCCGCGGCAGACCTCCGCCGGAACAGCACGACTCCGCAGGAGGGCACCGCGACTGACGCATCCGCGGCAGATGCGTTCCCGCGGGAAGGTGCGCTTCCCGCGGACGGATCGGCGGAAGCCGTCCGCGCGAACAGCACAAGCACGCGGGACGCGCACGTCGCCTGGCGCGATTCCGTCGACGTCGCCGGCGCCCGCGCCTACGAGCCGGGCGACGATCTCGCCGTGGACGGCCGCCTCGACCCCCGCTCCGCCGCGCGGCGCATCGCCGAGCTGCTGCCCGAGGACCGCGTGGTCGTCTCGGACGGCGGGCACTTCATCGGCTGGGCGAACATGTACTGGCCGGTCGCCTCCCCCGACCGCATGATGATGATCGGCACCGCGTTCCAGGCCATCGGCCAGGGCTGGCCGAGCGTCGTGGGCGCCGCCCGCGCCCGGCCCGAGTCGACTGTGGTGCTCACCAGCGGCGACGGCGGCGGACTGATGGCGATCGCGGACCTCGAGTCGGCCGTGCGCGCCGCCGGCGGGCGGGGTGTGGCCGTGGTCTGGAACGACGCCGCCTACGGCGCCGAGGTGAACCTGTACGGGCTGAAGGGCCTCGCCGAGCAGCCGATGCGCATCCCCGAGGTGGACTTCGCCGCCTTCGCCGCGGCCGTGGGGGCCGAGGGCGTCGCGGTGCACACGCTCGCCGACCTGGACCGGCTCGCGAGCTGGACGGCGGAGGACCCGGCATCCCGCCGCTTCCTCGTGCTGGACCTGCGCGTCTCCGGCGGCGTGATCGCGCCGTACCAGCACGAGATCATCCGCGTGAACTCCTGACGGAGTGCCGCGGTTCCGGCGCTCGGCCTGCTCGCGCTGCACTTCCTCGCCCGCGCGGCACTTCGCGGTGTGCGCGAGCCATCGCGCTGCACTTCCTCACCCGCGCGGCGCCTATCCGCGCAGCGCGTGCCAGAAAGTACCGCGCGAACCGAGAAGTACCGCGCATCCCAGAAAGTGCCGCGCCAACCGAGAAGTACGGCGCGAACGCCCTGGCGCCGCCGACTGACGCAAACGACGGATGCCCGGGCCCGCCCGACAGGGGCGAGTCCCGGGCATCCGGTGTATGCGGCGCTCAGTCCTCGTTGGTCATGCCGCGGCGCAGCAGGCGGCCGCGCGGGGTCTCGAAGTCGATGACTTCGCCGTGCAGCCAGGTCTTGCGCACCTTGCCGGCCAGCGCCTTGCCGTTGTAGGGCGTCAGCGGGTTCTTGTGGTACAGCTTCGTGACGTCGACGACGTAGGCGTCATCGGCCGCGAAGATCGAGAAGTCGGCGTCGTAGCCCGGGGCGATGCGGCCCTTGCCGGTGAGGCCGGCGAATTGCGCGGGCCGCTCGCTCATCCACTCCACGACGGTCTCGAGCGACAGTCCGCGCTGGCGTGCCTCGGTCCAGATCAGCGAGAGGCCGAGCTGCAACGACGCGACGCCGCCCCAGGCCACGGCGAAGTCGCCGTTCTCCAGATCCTTCAGGTCGAGGGTCGAGGGCGAGTGGTCCGACACGATGAAGTCGATCGTGCCGTCCTCGAGGCCCTGCCAGAGCAGCTCCCGGTTGCCGGCCTCGCGGATCGGCGGGCAGCACTTGAACGCGGTCGCCCCGTGCGGGATCTCCTCGGCTGTGAGGGTGAGGTAGTGCGGGCAGGTCTCGACGGTGATCTTCAGCCCGTCCTGCTTCGCCGTGCGCAGCATGGCGAGAGCGTCCGACGACGAGAGGTGCAGGATGTGGGCGCGGCCACCGGTCCAGCGGGCGCGCTCGATGACCTCGGCGATGGCGAGGTTCTCGGCTCCGCGGGGCGCGAGGCCAGGAACTTGCCGTAGTCGTCGCCCTCGGGCTGCGGGGCGCGGTCGATCGCTCGGGAGTCCTCGGCGTGCACGATCATGACCGAGTCGAACTTCTTGAGCTCGCGCATGTCCTTCTCGAGCTCCTCCGGGTCGAGCGGCGGGAACTCGTCGACGCCCGAGTGCAGCAGGAAGCTCTTGAAGCCGAAGACGCCGGCGTCGTGCAGCGGACGCAGATCCTCGGTGTTGCCGGGGATCGCACCGCCCCAGAAGCCCACGTCGGCGTGCACCTGGTCGCGCGCCACGGAGCGCTTGATGTTCAGCGCGTCGACGTTCACGGTCGGCGGGATGCTGTTCAGCGGCATGTCCACGATGGTCGTCACACCGCCGGCCGCGGCGGCGCGGGTGGCTGAGGCGAAGCCCTCCCACTCGGTGCGGCCGGGCTCGTTGACGTGAACGTGCGTGTCGACCAGTCCGGGGATGAGGGTCTCGTCGTCTTGGAGCTTGATGATCTCGGCGCCCTGCAGGTTGTTGCCCAGCGGCTGCATCGCCACGATCTTGCCGTGGCGGACGCCGACCTCACGCGGCGCGATGCCCGCCGTGGTCAGCACGCGCTGACCGCGGATCACCAGGTCGTAGTGCTCACCGGTCGGGTCGAGCGACACTGCTCCGGCATCCTGGTCTTCGGTGGTGTGCGACATGCACAGGTCCCTTCTCTGCGACGACCTCATCATCGTAACGGATATTCCGGTATGTGAGAACCGGATTCCGCATAAAGAGATTCAGGATGCCGGCAGGAACGCCCCACTGAGGACGGACGCCAGTTCGTCGCGCGCCTGCAGGGGCAGGATCGCCGCGACGTACTGATCCGGCCGCACGAGGATCACGACGCCGTCGCGGGACAGACCGCGCTCGTCGAAGATGTCGGTCGCGCACCACGCGCTCGGCGCCGCGGAGTACACCTTCTCCCAGTCGGTGAGCCCGTAGGGCCCGGTCTTCGGCTGCAGCACGCCGGGAACGTCGGGCAGGTCGATCTCCTCGAACGGCTGCTGGTAGACGGCCTTCACATCGAACACGGCGTCGGGGTCGGCGTCGGCCGGGGTGAACTTCGCGACCTCACCGCCGATCCACGCCGCCCAGTCGTTCAGCGCGGAGCCGTCGCGGTCGCCGAAGCCGTACACCCGCCAGCGGCCGTCGGCCTTCGCATGGTGCCCGAGGTGCACGACGTTGCCGTCGCACACCCGCACGACCTCGGCGGACTTGAACCGCCGGCCGAGCGGGAAGCCGGTCGCGAGCTCCTGCTGCGAGGCGTCCGCGACGATCATCGACGGCTGGTACTCGGTCATGAATCCGGACGGGAACTCGGCGGTGCCGAGATAGAAGGTGGCGAGCTCCTGCGGGTCGGAGATCTCCTCGGGCTTGCGCGCCATCAGCGACGACCACTCCTTGTCGAAGTCGATGAGCTGCTGCGCGACCGGTCGCCGTTCGGCCGCGTAGGTCGACAGCAGTTCCTGCGGCGAGCGCCCGGTGAGCACGGCGCCGAGCTTCCAGCCCAGGTTGAAGCCGTCCTGCATCGACACGTTCATACCCTGGCCCGCCTTCGCGCTGTGCGTGTGGCAGGCATCACCGGTCAGGAAGACGCGTGGATGCCGGTCCGCATCGGGTGCATCGTCGAATCCGTCCGTCACGCGGTGTCCGACCTCGTAGACGCTGTGCCAGGCGACCTGCTTCACATCGATCGAGTAGGGGTGCAGGATCTCGTTGGCGCGCCGGATGATCTCCTCGATCGGCGTCGTGCGCACCTGGTGGTTGTCGTCGTCGGCGACCGCTCCGAGGTCGATGTACATCCGGCTGAGGTAGCCGCCCTCGCGCGGGATGTGCAGGATGTTGCCCGCCTCGGCGTTGATCGCGCACTTGGTGCGCCAGTCCGGGAAGTCGGTGTTGACGAGCACGTCCATGACGCCCCAGGCGTGCGCGGAGATGCCGCCGACGTGCTTGCGGCCGATGGCCTCGCGCACGCCGCTGCGCGCGCCGTCGCAGCCGGCGACGTACTTCGCGCGGACCGTGCGCTCCTCACCGGCACGGTCTCCTGCGACGTAGCGGATGCGCACGTCGACCGGGTACTCCCCCGTCTCGTGCACCTCGAGGCCGGTGAACTCCACGCCGTAGTCGGGCACGATGCGGCCCGGGCCGTCGTGGGCGGCCTCGGCGAAGTAGTCCAGCACACGGGCCTGGTTCACGATCAGGTGCGGGAACTCGCTGATCTTGTAGCCGTAGTCCTCGGTGCGGCTGGTGCGGATGATGTTCCCGGGGTTCTCGGGATCCGGGCCCAGAAGTTCATCCAGCCGATGTTGTACGCCTCGGCGACGATGCGCTCGGCGAACCCGAATGCCTGGAACGTCTCGACCGAGCGCGGCTGGATGCCGTCGGCCTGCCCGAGCACGAGGCGTCCGTCGCGCTTCTCGATGATGCGCGTGGTCAGTTCCGGGTACCGCGACATCTGCGCGGCGAGCAGCATGCCGGCGGGGCCGGAGCCCACGATGAGCACGTCGATCTCGTCGGGCAGATCCGCCGGGCGATCGACGCCTGTGCCGGATGCCGGCAGCACCCGCGGGTCGCCGGAGACATAGCCGTGGTGGTGGAACTGCATCAGGGGCCCTCCCGTGGACTTCCTCGTCGGGTGTTGCAGAGCTCGGTATCTCGTTCTATATTCGAACACACCGTTCTACTATTGAACAGATCGTATACGAAGTGACCCCAGCCCACAAGGGCGCGATCACGCACACCCAGGAGTCCCATGGCCGACGCCCCCGCCTCCCAGACCCTCAGCCGCGGCATCCGCATTCTGGAGATCCTCGCCGACGGCCCCGGCGCGCTGTCGATCGACGCGGTCGCCGCACAGCTCGAGGTGCACCGCTCGATCGCGTACCGGCTGCTGCGCACGCTCGAGGACCACCGCCTCGTGGCGCGGGATGCCGCCGGCCTGGTCGCCCTCGGTCCGCGGATGGCCGCGCTGGCCGCCGGAGTCGCACATGATCTGCAGGCCGAGGCCCTCCCCGAGCTCACGGCCGTCGCGAACGAGCTCGGCATGACCTGCTTCCTCGGCGTGCTCGACGGCGACGAGTGCATCACGCTGGTGAGTGTCGAGCCACGTCACGCCGTCGCGAGCGTGGCGCAGCGCCCTGGCGCACGGCACCCGGTGACGGTCGGCGCGCCGGGCAAGGCGATCCTCGCGCAACTGGCTGACGCGGATCGGCCGGATGCGGATGCGGCGCTGCGCGCCCAGGTGGCGGACGTCCGTGAGCACGGCTACGCGACCAGCCACGACGAGGTCATCCCCACCGTGCAGTCCGTCGCGGTGCCGCTCGCGCTGCGCGGCACGCGGCCGGCCGCCCTCGCGGTCGTGCACGTGGCATCCCGCTTCGACGACGCCGAGATCGCCGCGCGCCTGCAGCGCTCCGCCGCGACCATCCGCGAGGCCCTCGGCGGCTGAGGCGGCGCATTCGCGCGGCCGCATCGCGGAGATCCGCATACCCTCGGATCCCCTGCCCGGGGAACCCCCGGAATCCCGCGGATCTCCGACAGGATGCCGCGCGCTCAGACCAGCCGGTAGTCGGGCAGGCTGTCGTCGGTGGCGAACGCGTCCGTCATCCACAGCATCGTGCGGTACATCAGACGGTTCGAGAACGTCCAGTCGCGCATCCGGATGCGGCGCACCGACGGCGGGGCCAGGAACGATCCCGCGTTGCCGGTGCGGGCGATCTTCGTCGGCTTGCGCATCCGGCGGTCGTAGCCGGCGAACGCGGCCTCGTGGTCGCCCCGGGCGGCGACGAGCTCGCCCGCCAGCACATAGGCGCCCAGCAGCGCCAGCCCCGTGCCGAAGCCGCCGAGCGTGTTCGCGTAGCCGGCGTCGCCGACCAGTGCGGCGCGTCCGCGGGTGAACGCCGACATCCGCGTGCGGGTCAGCGCGTCCAGATAGAAGTCGGGAGCGGTGCGGACAGCCTCCAGCGCCTCGGGGGTGCGCCACCCTCCGTCGGCGAAAGCCGCCTCCAGGAACGCCCGCTGCGATCCGACGTCCCTGCGGTCGTAGTCCCCGCCCGCGGCGCGGAACACGAAGAGGGCGGGCGCCTTCTGCCCGCCGAGCAGCACGAGCCGGTCGGGGTGTTGTAGCCGTAAGCCACCGCCCGCCCGCTCGGGAGCACGGTCTCGAGCCCGCCCAGCGGCACATGCCCGCTCGCGACGGCGTAGTGATATCCGCTCTGCTCGACATACTCGTTCTCGGGACCGAACCCCAGACGGCGCACCGCGGAATGCACGCCGTCCGCCCCGATCACCAGGTCGAAGCGCTCGGCTGCGCGCCCCGCGAACGACACGTCGACGCCGCCGGAGGTCTCGGACATCTTCGTGATCTCGTCGCCGAAGACGTACTCGGCGTCCTGCTCCGACCGCCGATGCAGGATCTCCGCGAGGTCGCCGCGCAGGATCTCGACGTCGCCGCCGATGAACTCGCCCGGCACGACGGCGTTCACGCGATCGTTCGCATCGACCATCCGCCAGTCGGTCTTGGGCGTCTGCCGGGCGTGCACCTCGTCGAGGATGCCCATCCGCGTGAGCAGCTCGCGGTGCGTGCGGCCCTTGAAGTCGACAGCCTGACCGCCCGGCCGCACCCCGGGTGACTTCTCGACGACGGTCACGTCGAAGCCGTTGCGGCCCAGCCAGCGGGCCAGAGCAGGACCGGCGATGCTCGCACCGGAGATGAGGATCTTCTTCGCACTCATGAGCAGCTCCTTCGTCAGAATTAATTGCGTCCCTTAGACACAGTAAATAATCGCGTACTCTGGACGCAATACTTTCGAGGAGAATTCCGTGATCGCTCACGACCCCCGGACCACCGCCGACGCCGGCGTGCTGTGGAACACACCGGCGACCGGCCGCCGCGGCCCAAGCCGCGGCACACGCTCGAGGGCATCACCGACGCCGCGATCGCGATCGCCGACGCCGAGGGGCTCGAAGCCGTCACCATGCAGCGCGTCGCGGAGCGCATCGGCAGCACGAAGATGGGCCTGTACCGCTACCTTCCCGGCCGCTCCGACCTCGACGCGGCCATGCTCGACCGTGCGCTCGGCACACCTCCGGCGATCGCGGGACCGGACTGGCGGCGCGCGCTCACGATCTGGGCCGAGATGATGTTCGCCCGCGTGCTGGAGCGCCCATGGGCCGTCGAACTGGCCCAGCGCCCGCACGTGCCCGGCCCCACGGAGCTCACCTGGTACGAGGCGGGCCTGGCACCCACGGCCGAGCTGCCGCTGACCGCCGGCGAACGTCTCGACGTGCTGGCGCTGCTCTCCGGCCACGCCCAGTCACTCGTGCGGCAGCAGGCGCAGTCGGCGATCCCTGAGGACGACCTCGCCGCCCGGATCGCCCCGCTGCTGACCGCGAACGCGGACCGCTACCCGCGCACGGCCGCCGCGTTCGCCGAGGCCGGGCGCGAGGATTCCCGCAACCGCGCGTTCGACTTCGGCGTGCAGCGGATCCTGGCCGGCGTCGCCGCCCTGGTCTCCGAGCGCGCACCCGGCTGATCCGGCATCCGCCCCGGCAGCATCGCGGAGATCTGCAGAATCCCGGACCCCCGCAGGGGAGCCCCGAGATCCTGCAGACCTCCGAACGGATGCCCGGCGGTCAGGCCTTGGACAGCCCGTAGATCGGGCTCTTCTCCTGCTCGGCCTCGAAGTCCGGGCCGAGCGGGATGCCGCTGCGGTCGCGCAGCAGCAGTGTAGCGGCGAGGCCGATCAGCGTCATGCCCGCGAGATACCAGGTGATGCCGACCGTGGAGCCGGTGTTCTGGAAGATCGCCTGAGCGATCAGCGGGGAGAACGCGCCGCCGAGGATCGCACCGATCGCGTACGAGATCGAGACGCCGGAGAACCGGATGGATGCCGGGAACAGCTCGGAGTACAGCGCCGCCTGCGGGCCGTAGGTGAAGCCGAGTCCGACCGTGAGGATGATCAGGGCCAGCGCGAGCGACCAGACAGTGCCGGCGTTCGTCATCGGGAACAGCAGGAACACGCCGACGAGCTGCAGAATCCAGCCCAGGATGTAGGTGTTGCGACGCCCGATGCGGTCGCTCAGCCATCCGCCGAGCCAGGTGAACACCAGCCAGGTGACGCCCGAGAGGGCGACGACCCAGAACACCGGCGCGGTGTCGAGGGCGATCGGCCCCTTCGGGTCGGTGGCGTAGCGCTGCACGTAGCCACCGGTGGTCATGTAGCCGACGGCGTTGTTGCCCGCGAACACGAGTGCGGCGACGATCACGAGCAGGGCGTGCCGGCGGAACAGCTGCACGATCGGCATCCGCGTCTCCTCCTTGCGCTCGGCGATCTCGGTGAACACCGGGGACTCCTCCACGCGGCGGCGCACCCAGTAGCCGACGAGGATCAGCACGAACGAGAGCAGGAAGGGCACGCGCCATCCCCAGGCGAGGAAGGCATCGCCCGGCGCGATCTGCGCCATCAGCGCGAGCATCATCGAGGCGAGCAGCAGACCGATCGGCACGCCGATCTGCGGGGAGGCGCCGAACACGCCGCGCTTCTTCTTCGGCGCGTGCTCGACCGCCATCAGCACCGCGCCGCCCCACTCGCCACCGGCCGAGATGCCCTGCACGATGCGCAGGAAGATCAGCAGGATCGGCGCCCACACGCCGATCACGGCGTGCGTGGGCAGCAGGCCGACCAGCGTGGTCGAGGCGCCCATCAGCAGCAGGGTGAGCACGAGCATCGGCCGCCGGCCGATCTTGTCGCCGAAGTGTCCGGCCAGGAAGGCGCCGAGCGGGCGGAACAGGAAGCTCACGCCGACGGTGAAGAACGACACGATCTGCGCGAAGTCCTCACCCATCGGCTGGAAGAAGAGCGTCGCGAAGACGGTGGCCGCGGCGAAGGCGTAGATGAAGAAGTCGTACCACTCGACGGTCGTTCCGACGACAGTGGCGAAGACGACGCGTCGCCTGTCGCCCGGGGATGCGATGGTGCCGGTCGGGGTGAACCCGTCCTGATCTGAGTCGCTCATTGTCTCTCCTTCGAGGGTGACGTCCTTGTCGCGGCCGCCGGGAATCCGGTGCTTGCCGCCGGGTATCAGGATGATATACGATTTCGAATACGACGCACAAGAGCCGCGCAAGGAGGCGCCCGTGAGCCAGCCGATCCCCCAGCCGGGCAAGATCATCGCCATCCACCTGAGCTATGCCTCGCGCGCCGATCAGCGCGGTCGGCGCCCGGCCGCACCCTCGTACTTCTTCAAGCCGACCTCTTCGATCGGCGCATCGGGCGGCGTCGTCGAGCGTCCCGCCGGCACCGAGCTGCTCGCCTTCGAGGGCGAGATCGCGCTGGTGATCGGCACCGCCGCCCGGCGGGTGTCCCTCGCAGACGCCTGGTCGCACGTCGGCTGGGTCACCGCCTCGAACGACCTCGGCTTGTACGACCTGCGCGCGAACGACAAGGGCTCGAACGTGCGCTCCAAGGGCGGTGACGGCTACACGCCGCTGGGCCCGGAGTACGTCGACGCCCGTGCCGTCGACCCGGAGGCGCTGCGCGTGCGCGCCTGGGTGAACGGCGAGCTGCGCCAGGACGACACCTCGGCCGGCATGATCTTCCCCCTCGCCCAGCTCGTCGCAGACCTCTCGCAGCACTTCACGCTGCAGCCCGGCGACGTCATCCTCACCGGAACGCCGGCCGGATCGTCGGTGATCGTGCCCGGCGACGTGGTCGAGATCGAGGTGGATGCCCCGGATGCCGGAGTCTCGTCCGGCCGCCTGGTGACCACGGTGACCCAGGGCGAGGTCGCATTCGACGACTCGCTCGGGTCGATGCCCGCGGTCGACGACCTGCAGCGCACCGAGGCCTGGGGTTCCCGCGAGGAGGCCGGGCTGCCGCCGGCCTTTGAGCGAGCGACGGAGGAGCGAGACGAAACGCCTTCGACGACCGGGGAGTTGTCCCCCGAACTCCGGGCGAAGCTCGAACTGTCCCCCACGGCAGGGCTGTCCAGCCAGCTGCGCAAGCGCGGCCTGCACTCCTGCTTCATCGACGGCGTGAGCGCCAACCTCCCCGGCACGAAGATCGTCGGCACCGCCAAGACGCTGCGCTTCGTGCCCGCCCGCGAGGACCTGTTCAAGAGCCACGGCGGCGGCTACAACGCGCAGAAGCGCTGCTTCGACGCGATCCGTCCCGGTGAGATCGTCGTGATCGAGGCGCGCGGCGAGGCCGGAACCGGCACGCTCGGCGACATCCTCGCGCTGCGTGCGAAGACACTCGGCGCCGCCGGCGTCGTCACCGACGGCGGCGTGCGCGACTTCGACGCCGTCGCCGAGATCGGCCTGCCGGTCTTCTCGCAGGGCGCGCACCCCTCTGTGCTCGGCCGCCGGCATGTGCCGTGGGACGTCGACGTGACGATCGCCTGCGGCGGCGCGACCGTGCAGCCCGGCGACATCATCGTCGGCGACGGCGACGGCGTGATCGTCATCCCCGCGAACCTCGCCGAGGAGGTCGCAGACGCGGCCCTCGCACAGGAGGACGAGGATGCCTGGATCGCCGAGCAGGTCGCCGCCGGGCATCCGGTCGACGGTCTGTTCCCGATGAACGCCGAATGGCGCGCGAAGTACGACCAGCGGGCCCCTTCGACGAGCTCAGGAACCCAGTCATGAGCGTCCCCGCCCCGCCCACCAGTAAATCCGAGGCCGCGTACGCCTGGATCCGCGAGCGGATCGCCACCCACGCGTTCGGCCCCGGCTACCGGCTCGTGCTGGGCGCGATCGCCGAGGAGCTCGGCATGAGCGTGGTGCCGGTGCGCGAGGCCATCCGGCGACTCGAGGCCGAGGGCCTGGTGACCTTCGAGCGCAACGTCGGCGCGCGCGTCACCCTGGTCGACGAGAGCGAGTACGTGCACACCATGCAGACCCTCGGCCTCGTCGAGGGATCCGCCACCGCGCTCTCCGCACCGCTGCTGCTCGAGGACGATCTGGAGCGCGCCGAGGAGATCAACGGCCGGATGCGGCACCTGCTCGACCACTTCGACGCGCACGCCTTCACGGCGCTGAACCGCGACTTCCACTCCGTGCTCTACGAGCCCTGCCCCAACCCGCATCTGCTCGACCTCGTGCACCGCGGGTGGTCGCGGCTGTCCGGCATCCGCGACTCGACGTTCGCCTTCGTCCCGGGCCGCGCGCAGCACTCCGTCGACGAGCACGTCGAGATCCTGCAGCTGATCCGCACCGGCGCCGACCCGCTCGAGATCGAGCTGGCGGCGCGCAACCACCGCTGGCGCACCATGGACGCGTTCCTCGATGCCCGGCATCCGAAGACCGCCGCTTCGACAAGCTCAGCGACCCAGAGATGAGGATGATGATGACCGACGTGTACATCCCGGCCGACCTGCCGGACAAGATCCAGCACTACATCGACGGCGAGTTCGTCGACTCGATCGACGGCGACACCTTCGAGGTGCTGAACCCCGTCACGAACGAGACCTACGTCCACGCCGCCGCCGGCAAGAAGGCCGACATCGAGCGCGCCGTCGACGCCGCGAAGCGTGCGTTCGACGAGGGCCCCTGGCCGCCGATGCTGCCGCGCGAGCGCTCTCGTGTGCTGCACCGCATCGCCGACATCGTCGAGTCGCGCGACGCGCGCCTGGCCGAGCTGGAGTCCTTCGACTCCGGCCTGCCGATCACGCAGGCGCTGGGACAGGCCCGGCGCGCCGCCGAGAACTTCCGCTTCTTCGCCGACCTGATCGTCGCCCAGGCCGACGACGCGTTCAAGGTGCCCGGCAAGCAGATGAACTACGTCAACCGCAAGCCGATCGGCGTCGCGGGCCTGATCACGCCGTGGAACACGCCGTTCATGCTCGAGTCCTGGAAGCTCGGCCCTGCGCTGGCGACGGGCAACACCGTGGTGCTCAAGCCCGCCGAGTTCACGCCGCTGTCGGCGTCGCTGTGGGCCGGGATCTTCGAGGAGGCCGGCCTGCCGAAGGGCGTGTTCAACCTCGTCAACGGACTGGGCGAGGACGCCGGTGACGCACTCGTGAAGCACCCGGACGTGCCGCTCATCTCGTTCACCGGCGAGAGCAGCACCGGCCAGCTGATCTTCGGCAACGCCGCACCGTTCCTCAAGGGCCTGTCGATGGAGCTCGGCGGCAAGAGCCCCGCCGTCGTGTTCGCCGACGCCGATCTCGACATCGCGATCGACGCCTGTATCTTCGGCGTCTTCTCGCTCAACGGCGAGCGCTGCACCGCCGGTTCCCGCATCCTCGTGCAGCGCGACGTGTACGACGAGTTCGTCGAGCGCTACGCCGCCCAGGCGAAGCGCGTGAAGGTCGGCCACCCGCACGACCCGTCCACCGAGGTCGGCGCGCTGGTGCACCCCGAGCACTACGACAAGGTGATGAGCTACGTCGAGCTCGGCAAGTCCGAGGGACGTCTTGTGGCCGGCGGCGGTCGTCCGGAGGGCTTCCCGGACGGCAACTACGTCGCGCCGACCGTCTTCGCCGACGTGTCGCCCGATGCGCGCATCTTCCAGGAGGAGATCTTCGGGCCGGTCGTCGCGATCACCCCGTTCGACACCGAGGAGGAGGCGCTCGCCCTCGCGAACAACACGAAGTACGGGCTCGCCGCCTACATCTGGACCAACGACCTGAAGCGGGCGCACAACTTCGCCCAGTCGGTCGAGGCGGGAATGGTGTGGCTGAACTCGAACAACGTGCGCGACCTGCGCACTCCGTTCGGCGGGGTGAAGGCGTCCGGCCTCGGCCACGAGGGCGGCTACCGGTCGATCGACTTCTACACCGATCAGCAGAGCGTGCACATCACGCTCGGCGCACCGCACAATCCCACGTTCGGGAAGCAGACCCCGCCGGCCGCACCCGATCTGGACGACCCGGACCCCCGCTGACCCACCAACCGGTCGTTGAGCGAGTGACGAAGGAGCGAGATGAAACGCTCGCAGTCACCTGAGACGTTTCGTCTGGAGCGCAGGCTCCCTCGCTCAACGACCGACAGAGAGCAAGGACGCTGACATGACCAACCGTGAAGACATGACGCTGACCTCCTCCGGCTTCTACGTGAGCCAGGAGGCGCCGATCCAGACCGACAACCCCACGCCGACGCCGCAGAGCACCCCGCCGGACGTGCTGCGCTGCGCCTACATGGAGCTGGTGGTCACCGACCTCGCAGCATCCCGGCAGTTCTACGTCGACATCCTCGGCCTGTACGTGACCAGCGAGGACGACGGGGCGATCTACCTGCGCTCCACCGAGGAGTTCATCCATCACAACCTGGTGCTGCGCAAGGGCCCGGTCGCCGCCGTCGCCGCGTTCTCGTACCGGGTGCGCACTCCGGAGGACCTCGACCGCGCCGTCGAGTTCTACACCGAGCTCGGCTGCGACGTCCGCCGCAACCCCGACGGCTTCGTCAAGGGCATCGGCGATTCGGTGCGCGTGGTCGACCCGCTCGGCTTCCCGTACGAGTTCTTCCACCAGACCGAGCACCAGGAGCGGATGTCGTGGCGATACGACCTGCACGTGCCCGGCGAGCTGGTGCGCCTCGATCACTTCAATCAGGTCACCCCCGACGTGCCCCGTGCGGTGAAGTTCATGCAGGACCTGGGCTTCCGCGTCACGGAGGACATCCAGGACGAGGAGGGCACCGTGTACGCCGCGTGGATGCGCCGCAAGCCTACGGTGCACGACACTGCCATGACCGGTGGCGACGGCCCGCGGATGCACCACGTCTGCTTCGCGACGCACGAGAAGCACAACATCCTCGCGATCTGCGACAAGCTCGGCGCGCTGCGCCGCTCGGATGCGATCGAGCGGGGTCCGGGCCGGCACGGAGTGAGCAACGCGTTCTACCTGTACCTGCGCGACCCCGACGGGCACCGCGTCGAGGTGTACACGCAGGACTACTACACCGGCGACCCGGACAACCCCGTGATCACCTGGGACGTGCACGACAACCAGCGTCGTGACTGGTGGGGCAACCCTGTGGTGCCGTCCTGGTACACGGATGCTTCGCTGGTGCTCGACCTGGACGGCAACCCGCAGCCGGTGCACGCGCGCACCGACTCCAGCGAGATGGCCGTGACGATCGGCGCCGACGGATTCAGCTACACCCGCGCGGATGAGCGCGAGGGAAAGCTCGGCAACCAGCTGTAACCGCACGGGCCGTTGAGCGAACGACGAAGGAGTGAGACGAAACGTTCTCAGCTCACGAGGAACGTCACGACGTTTCGTCTCTGCGTTTCGTCTCTGCGTTTCGTCTCTGCGTTTCGTCTCGCTGCGCTCGCTCAACGACCATCGCTCGCTCAACGACCACCGCTCGCGGGGCGACCATCGCTCGCTCAACGACCGACTCGAAGGAGACTCCGATGCTGAACAACGAGACCATCGCCGCCATCGCCGAGGAACTCGCCGAGGCGGAGCGCACGCGCGCGCTGATCCCGCGCATCACCGCGCGGTACCCGGATGCCACGATCGAGGACTCGTACGCGATCCAGGGCGTCTGGCGCGACCGCCAGCTCGCCGCAGGCCGCCGGCTGGTCGGACGCAAGATCGGGCTGACGTCGAAGGCCATGCAGCAGGCGACCGGAATCACCGAGCCGGACTACGGCGTGATGTTCGACGACACCGTGTACGCCTCGGGCGCCGACATCCCGTTCGACGACTTCTCGAACGTGCGGATCGAGGTCGAACTGGCGTTCGTGCTGAAGGAGCCGCTGGCGGGTCCGGACTGCGCGCTCGACGATGCGCTGGCGGCGATCGACTACGCGGTCCCGGCGCTCGAGGTGCTGAACTCGCACATCGAGCTGGAGGGGCGCACCATCGTCGACACGATCAGTGACAATGCGGCGTACGGGGCGATGGTGCTGGGCGATGTGCGGATGCGGCCCGACGAGATCGACCTGCGCTGGGTGCCCGGCGTGCTCAGCCGCAACGGCGAGATCGAGGAGACCGGCGTCGCCGCCGGCGTGCTCGGCCATCCGGCCACCGGTGTGGCCTGGCTGGCGAACAAGTTCCATCAGCACGGCGCGCGGCTCGAGGCCGGCGAGATCATTCTCGCGGGGTCGTTCACCCGGCCGATGTGGGTGTCGCGCGGCGACGAGGTGCTCTGCGACTACCGCGAGATGGGGACGATCGCCTGCCGCTTCGTATGAACCGCATCCGACTGGCGTAGCGTCGTGCTCATCACCGGCTCGACCGCCCACCCGCCCGCACACGATTTCTCCGGAGCATCCATGGCACTGCAGCTCGCCCCTTCCTTCCGCGCCAGGCTCGCCGAGAGCGATCGCGCCCTCGTAGGCATGTGGGCGTGTTCCGGCTCGCCGCTGGTCACCGAGGTCGCCGCCGGCTCCGGCCTGGACTGGCTGCTCATCGACATGGAGCACTCCGCCAACACCCTGGACTCCGTGCTCGTGCAGCTGCAGGTCACGGCCGCCTACCCGATCACGCCGATCGTGCGGGCGCCGTTCAACGATGTCGTCGCCATCAAGCAGATCCTCGATCTCGGTGCGCAGAACGTGCTCGTTCCGATGGTGTCGTCCGCTGATGAGGCGCGCAGCGCGGTGCGCGCGGTGCGGTACCCGCCCGCCGGCGTGCGCGGTGTGGGCAGCGCGCTCGCGCGCAGCGCCCGCTGGAACCGCGTCGACGGCTACCTGCAGGATGCCGCGGAGCACACGTCCCTGATCGTGCAGATCGAGACCGCCGCCGGCGTGGATGCGGCCGCGGAGATCGCCGCCGTCGACGGCGTCGACGCCGTGTTCGTGGGACCCAGCGACCTGGCCGCATCGATGGGTCATCTCGGACAGCAGACGCATCCGGAGGTGCTCGAGGCGGTCGCCCGCGCCTTCGCCGCGGTGCAGGACGCCGGGAAGCCGGTCGGCGTGAACGCCTTCGACCCGGTCGCTGCCGAGGAGTACATCGCACACGGCACGGACTTCATCGCGGTGGGCGCGGATGTCGCGCTGCTCGCCCGTGCGTCCGAGGCTCTGACGACGCGTTTCATCCCGGCATCCGACGGCGCGCAGCGCGCGAGCTACTGAGCGGGCTTCTCCGCCTCGCGTCGCCCTTCCTCGCGGGCACGCTCCAGCTGCTCCTGCAGACTCCGGCGACGACGGCGACGGTCCACGACCGTCAGCACGATGAGGAGGACGGCGATCCCGAGCGCGATCAGCTGAGGCCACGGCCACGCGGGCACGGTCGTCTCGACAGAGCTGGATCCCGTTCCCGCATCGCCGTCGACCACGGATTCCGCGTCCGCCGTCACACGCACGCTGAGCGGACCGGTCGGCCACACGCCGGTGAGGCGCACAGCTCCCTTGCGCTGCTCTCCCGGGGCGAGCTCCTCGATCTTCGCGGCGGTCTGCGCCTGCGACAGCGTGCCGAACGGCCCCTCGACCGACACCGTGGGAGTCACGGCGACGCGTGTGTTGCCGGTGTTCTCGATCGTGTACTCGACGTCCGCCGTCCCGGGCTGGAACGGATTCCACGACATGGTGTACCGGGCGTTCACCGCGGGCGCCACCTCGGTGCGGTACTCACCGGTGACCCGGGTCATCACCCGGAAGCCGACACGGCTCGTGACGTTCACCGCGGTGCCGCCCGCGTCAGAACCCTGTGACTTGATCGAGGCGGCGACGCCGGCGGGGTGGTCCCCGGGGTCGCGTCCTTCGGCACCGTGACGGTGAACGGCACCACCACCGCGCCGCCAGCGGGCACCGTGACCGAGTCGGGCAGATCGATCCACAGCCCCGCGTCCTTCGACGGCGTGCCCTCCGGCAGGATGTTGAAGCGGCCGGTGTCGGTGAAGTATCCGTCGGCAGCGATCAGCTGGAACGTGGTCTCCGCAGCGCCGTAGTTGCGCACCTCGAGATGATCGACGGCGCTCGCACCGGGCGCGAGCTCCAGCTCTGCCCAGGAACGGCCGTCCGCCGCCGTTGCCGACGCCGGTCGCACCGACCACGAGACCCCGTCATCGGCCGCGACCGCCGGCACGGCGGCACCGCCGATCAGGACGATCGCCGCGCCGACCAGCGCCAGCATGCGCAACAGCTTCACTCTCACCGGGTGTCTCGCCTCTCCGGGCGCATGCACCCCTGCTCTTCGGTCATCTCAATCATAGGAACGTGCCCGCGGTGGCCGGCGCCCGCCCGGCGCGGCTCAGAGCGCCGGGTAGGACTGTTCGACGTCGGCGAAGCCGGCGACGGCCGCCGTGACGACGCCCGCGCCGATCGATGCCGCACGCGTGGCGAACGCCGTCGTGGCGGAGTGACCGGGATGGATCCCCGTGAAGGTCTTCTCGCCGTACGCGGTCGCGAGCGTGATCGTGACCGGGCGGTCGCAGCGGTTCTCGGCCGACACGTACAGGTGCACCTTGCCCGCCAGTGAGCGCGGCGTCACCTGCAGCGTCACCGGCGCTCCGCAGTCGATCTCGATGCGCGCGGAGTGCCCGTGTCCGTCCAGTGCGAACTGGAGCGTGAGCGGCGACGTGCTGACGACGGTCACTCCGTCGTCGGCCTCACCGGCGGCGACGGCCTGGACGTCCGCGAACGTCACGCGCGCGCTCGTCTGCGTGCGGCTGGGGTCGGACAGCGCGACGGCCAGCAGGTCGCCGTCGCGGTGCGCGGCGACCGAGCAGGGCCCGCTGACGGTGATCCCGTGCGACGGTGCGGCACCGGCGGGCGATGCGGCGAAGAAGTTCGCCAGCGTCAGGCCGTTCCCGCCATCCGCGACCACCTGCGCCGCCTCGTCGTTCGCGAGCACGGTCACCGACGGCGTCTGCGACTGCGCGGACGTGGTGCCCTCATCTGCGCCGGGGAGTATCAGGTACGCATAACCGCCGCTGTCGGGCTTCGCGCCGTGCCGGTGCGTGATGGTGAGGTAGTCCCGCGTCCGGGGCTCCGCGTCACCGCCGGTGTCGGCACCGGAGTTGATGGTCTGCCAGTCGCCCGTGCGACGGACCGCCTGCACGTCGACAGAGCCGCTCACGTTCTCGCCCTCGAGGAAGACGTATCCGCCGTGCCCCGCGATGTGCACGGCCTTGGTCGCCGCGACGGCGGCGTCTCCCGGGGCGAGCGTGCGCCGAGCCCCGTCCGCCGTGATCGCGGGCAGCCTCCCGGCCGCGAAGGAGCGGTTCTCGACGGTGGTGAACACCTCGTGATCGGTGGTCCCTGCGATCGCCGCGCCGAGGCAGACGATTCCGTCGTCGAGGAAGAACCAGGACTTCCGGGCGCTGAGCGTCCTGTTGTGGTTCAGGTGGTCCATCCCCTGGATCCCCCAGCGCCCGTCCAGCTCCAGCCCGCCGGCGAACGCCTGGAACGCCCGCGGGATGCCGGTGCCGTCGGCGGCGCCGTTCGCGTGGGGCTCGGCCGTGACCGTGGTCCCCGGCAGCCGGTACGGGTCGACCGTGGGCCAGAAGTCGGCGCTGAACTGGCCGGGATCGGCGGGCGTGTAGACGAAGGTCAGCCCGTCGCCCTGGTACCAGCCCAGGTTGTTCTCCTTGTTGCCCCACTCGTACCGGCCGATCCGCTTCGACGAGATGTTCGCGACCGCGCTGAACGCCGGACGGTGGTGCACCAGGCGGTCCTGGTCGCCGAACGCCTTCGTGTACACCGGGGCGGGCGCCGGCTCGATCGCGTCGTCGCCGAGCACGGAGGTCACCAGCAGCGACTTCGCCACCGTCTGCGTCGGCAGCCCGTACAGGGTCTGGTCCGTGCAGCGCTGCAGCCAGCCCTTCACGAGCGACAGGTACCGGGTGCGATACGGCTCGCCGGCACCGGGGGCCAGCAGCAGGATGGCGGTGAGCGCCGCCGCGCCGTCGACGTAGTCCGGCGCTTTCTGGCGCGACACGGCCCGTCCGCGCACGGCGTCCATCATCCGGCCGTTCCAGATGAACGGTGCGTACGCCGCCTCGACCGCATCGAGGACCACGGCCTTCTTCGGGTCGGTGACATCCCACTCGCTGCCGCCGAGCAGACCCAGGATCTCGGCGATGCCGCCGAGCGTGACCACGCCGTATGTGCCGACGTAGGGCAGGTAGGTGTGCTGCACGAACGACCCGTCGGTGTAGAACCCGTCACCGCTGGTGACGTATCCGAACACGCTGTTCCTCCCCGCCCCCACCGTGTCGCTGAGCGCGTCACGCGCCAGCGCGATCTCGTCCGGCCGGCCGTCCAGCGCCCCGCGCAGCATGCACGAGAGGGCCTTGTCGGTGCGGTTCGCGCCGGTCTCAGCGGAGCCCGTGCCGCGACCGCGCCAGTTCGGGTTCGGAGTGAAGTAGCGGGCGGCCGCCATCAGCGCGGTGCGCACGTCGGCGGGCACGGCCTCGTGCAGCAGCACCAGGATGTCGGCGGCTTTTCGTGGCACGCCGATCTCCCAGAACCACCAGTTGCCCACGGGGGACTTCCCCGCGACGTACACGTTCGCCGAGATGAAGGTGAGCGCGGCGACGAGGTCGGATGCCAGAGCTGTATCGCCGTACTGCGCGCAGCCCGCCGTCGAGTACGCGAGAGCGAGGCTGAACATCCGGTCGAAGGTGAGGCCCATGTTCCCGGACAGCGTCGTCCCGGTGACACCGGTGATCGGCACATCCGCCCAGATTCCGGGCGCGGCGACGGGGCGGACCATCGAGTCCCAGACCGTCTGTGCCTCGGCGCTCATCTGGCTCAGCGCCTCGGCGAGCTCGGGAACGGATGCGGCGCTGCCATCGCCGACGAGCATGATCCGGCGACGCTGGATGAGCGCCGCGAGCGGATCCTCGGCGGTCGCGGAGAACGCGCTTCGGGTGCTCGCGGCGGCGGGCTGGGTGCTCACGGCGACCAGCGCGCCGGCGCCGAGCAGGGTGAGGAAGGATCGGCGGGGCAGTTCCAGTGACATCTTCGGCGGCTCCTGACAGGTGGGCGGATTCTTCAGAGGTGGGGCAGACGGGGTCTGCGGAGGTGGGGCGATCGGCGAAGCGGCCGGGAGGGGAGGAGCTCCTCCCTCCCGGCCCTCCGTCATCCGATGCCTTCGTACGCGACGGTGCGCTGCGCCGTCACGTCCTCTCCGTCGGACTTCTTGACGACGGTGACGGTGACCTCGCCCGCGGGGATCGAGGCCTTGCGAGTCGCGACGGCCTCGATCGCGCTCTTGCCCGGGGCCACGGCCTTGATCGTCTTGCCGCCGTACGGCGTCTCGACGGTGACGTCCACCGGCACCTGCTCGTCGTTGACGACGCGCACCTGGACGTAGGCCTTTCCGCCCATCATCCGCGGTGCCGCCTCCGCCGAGAAGGCCACGGCGGGCTCCTCGTCGGCGCAGTGCAGCCGGGCGTCGCCCCACACGCCGTGGGCGCCGTTGATCGAGCCGGGCGCCTCGACGATCAGGTCGAGGTAGGTCGCCCCGGTCAGGTCGACATCCACCTTCTCGGTCGGGAACCCGGCCTGGAACGTGGTGCCCTGGTAGCGGTTCACGCCGTCGACGTCGACCTTGAAGATCACCGATCCGTTGAAGCCGTCCTCCAGGCCGGCGTCGGAGGTGAAGCGGGTGCATTCGCCGCCGAGGTAGTACCGCACCTTCGACTGCGCGTGCACGCCGAGACCCTTCTCATAGGTCTTCTTCAGCTCCGGCGTCGTGTTGATCACCAGGGGCACGTCCGGCGAGGTCGCGGTGTCCTTGTTGGCCACGTCCTTGCCGATCACACCCCAGCCGGTGCTCGCCGAGACCCAGTCGAGGTCGGAGACCCACGGCTCACCGCTCGGCGCCTCGGGCATGTCGAGCGTCACGGGGCGGACGTCGAACAGCTTCGCCGTGGTGCCCACGGGGAAGGTGATCGAGCGCAGCTCCTTGGTCGGGATGAGCGGGGCGACGTTCGCGTACACCTGGTACGTGTAGGTCGGATACTCATACCCGTCCGGGTTGGCCTTGTTGTTGCGCCCCTTGCTCGCGACGGCGACCGCGGCATCCTTCAGCGGCCCGGACGACTGGATGAGCCAATTCGGGAAGTAGAAGGTCTGCTTCGCGGTCGTGCCATCCGCGTAGGTGATGGTGACCTCGGGGTTCACGCCCGCGCCCGTCGCCGACGACCCGAGGAACGCGAGGTGCGTGCCCTTGCCGCTGAGCGCGACCGTCTGGCCGTTCATCGACATCGAGTTCGGGGTTCCGGCCGCGGCCGACGGCCACTGGAACGTGAGGGTGTCGTCACCGCGCTCGACCTCGAGCGGCTCCCCCGCGCGGGCACCGGCGGCGGCGAGTGCATCCTCCGAGAAGGATGCTCCTCCGCCGTCGAAGTTCCCGGCATCCTTGGTCGCCACCGACGTGATCGACACCGCGTCGAAGGCGGCGGCGATGCTGCCGTAGGCGACGTCGATCCGGTTCGCGCCGGTGAGGTCGCGCTCAGTCCCCGAGCCGTCCAGGAAGGTCGCGGCCGCACGGAGCTGCTGCGCGCCCGCGGCGGAGCCCGTTCCCGGCGAGACGACGAAGGTCGCCGTCGCCGTCGCGCCAGGCGCCACGGAACCGGCCGCCGTGCCCTCGGACGAGACGAGCGTCCAGCCCTCCGGCAGCACCGGCTCGATGCGCACATCGTCCTTGGCCTTGGTGCCGGTGTTGTGGAACGTCGCCTTCATGGTGGTCTGCTCGCCCTGGAACACCTGCTGCTCCAGTGCCACGCTCAGGTAGGCACGGTGCGAGTCGGAGTCCTTGCCGCCGACGGCGCTGGTGCCCGCGAGGGTCACCGTCTCGGACGAGCCGGATGCCACGGTGCCGGCCTTCACCCGCACGATCCCGCCGCGCGCATCCGCGTCGTAGAACCAGCCGGTCTCCTGCGCGTCGAACGCCTCCGCGTCGGCCGCACGCTCGAGGACGGTCTCGCCGGCCCGCACCGATTCCGGCGCCGATCCGGTGTGCACGTCGAGCAGGTAGGGCCTGGCATCCGCCTTGCCCTGGTATGCGCCGTCGCGATCGCCGATCGTGACCACCACGTCGCCGCCGTCCTGCTCCGGGGCGGTGACCGCGAACTCCTGCTGCGAAACCGAGCCGCTCTGGTACGCGCGGGTGACCTCGTCGTCCTCGTAGAGGTCGAACGAGCCGTCGCCCTTCGGGTACACGTCGAGGGTGATCGGCGAGTCCTCGGCGACGAGCGAGGCGTTGCGCGCGGCCGCGCCCTGCGGGATCACGGCGCCGGCACGCACGAACAGCGGCAGGGTGTCCAGCGGAGCGGCGTACCCGTCGAGCACACGGCCTCCGTCGTAGACGTCGCCGGTCCAGTAGTCCACCCACTGACCCTCGGGCAGGTAGATGCCGTTGCGCACGTCGGAGTCCGTGAACACCGGGGCGACGAGGAAGTCCGTCCCGAGCAGGAACTCGTTGTTCGCCTCGGCTCCGTACGAGTACGGGTCGTCCGGGTACTCCAGAGCGAGGGAGCGCATCATCGGGGTCCCGGAGGAGTGCGAGCCCGCGGCCAGGGTGTAGATGTACGGCATCAGGCGCTGGCGCAGCTGCAGGTACTTCCGGTTGATCTCGGTCGCCTCGTCGCCGTACAGCCATGGGCGCTTGTCGGTGCTCGCCCAGCCGCTCATGGAGTACAGCGCCGGGGCGAAGGCCTTCCACTGCAGATCGCGGACGTAGCTCTCGGCGGAGCCGCCGAAGATGCCGTCCACGTCGCCGGTGGTGAACGCGAGACCGGAGTTGCCCGCGCCGGTCAGCGCGGAGACCTGCCAGCGCACGGCGTCGAGGTTGCCGGAGTGGTCGCCGGTCCACTGCATGCCGCACCGCTGCGCTCCCGCCCAGCCCTCGACCATGAGCGCGGTGCCGCGGGCATCCGAGTACTGCTCGATGCCGTCGTGCGCGGCCTCGCAGCCGGTCAGCGCGAGGCGGTAGCCGGAGCCCACCCAGGCGACGTCGAGCTTGCGCAGCCGGACGCCGGCCTCACCGACCTCGTACTCCTGCTGGTCCAGCGAGCGCTGGGTCCACAGACCGGTCTTCAGGTCGGTCTGGTCCTCGATCGCCGCGATGGTCTCCGGAAGCTCCTGGTACTCGCAGCCGTAGCCGTCGTTGACCAGCATCCACCCGCCCGGCATGTCGTTCTCGACGAAGTCCTTCGCGATCTCGAGAGCCTGCGGGGTCTTCAGCTTCGTCGGGTCCTTGCTGCCGGTGTATGTCGGGCTGGAGCGGTTGTAGCAGTCCGCATCGCCGTACTCCAGCGCGTACACCGGCGGCATGATCGGACGTCCGGTCAGCTTCGTGTAGCCGTCCAGCGACTGCTTGTAGTCGCCCACGAAGTAGTACGCGTCGAAGCGCTTCTCCTGGTGCGTCGTCGTGCCGCCCGCGAAGTCGTAGGTGCCCTTCGCGAACGTGTCGCGGAGCACGCCGTAGCCCTCGGAGGACATGTAGTAGGGAACGGCATTGGGGTAGCCGTCGTCGTCCCAGTCCGTGTTCTGGGCGACGTTGATCGTCGCTCCGGTGTGGATCGAGCGCCCGTTCTGCATGCCGCCGCCGAGGAACTGCTCGCCGTCCTGGGGCTTCAGCCGCTGGGTGGCCGCGGTCGTGGAGAAGCTGATCGGCGCCGACTCCTCCCAGACGACCGTGCCGTCGGCGCGGGTGAGCGTCATCCTGCTGGTGGCCCTGTCGATCTTCAGCACGACCTTCGAGGTGGAGATCGAGATCGTGTCGCCGTCCTCGACGGTGAGGTCCGCGGCGTCGAAGTCGTCGGTGCCGACCACGATGTTCGCCGTGCGGGCGGCGTCGCCCTGCGGCGTGTTGGCGGGGTCGGTGAACGATCCGCTCGGGTCGGCCTCGACCCGCAGCGTGGTCGCGTCGAGGAACGTCACCCGTGCGGCGCCGTTCTCCGCGGTGAGCGTGACCGCGTTCCCGGACTTCTCGACGTCGCTGATTCCGCCGATGGACCCGCCGGTCGCCGGTGCGACGGCCGGCGTCACCGGTTTGGGGACGATCGGCGTCGGCGCGGCGCTCGACGCCGCCGCCTGCGCGGGCTCGGTCGCCGCGGGGCCGAACCCCAGGCCGGCGGCGACGACGGCGGATGCGGCGAGCGCGGCGAGCGCGCATCTGACGGGCCCTGCCCATCGGTTCTCCGCTGTGACTGTCTTCATCTTCATCGATGCTCTCTCGTGTCGGAATGCGAAGTGCTGTCTGGGGCACGGAGTCCCGGGATCGCGTCCCGGGACTCCGTGGGTCTCACTCGAAGAGCGAGAGGGTGAGGTTGGCGGTGTAGGTGCCGGGTGCCACGTCGGCCGGAGTGCGCAGCGCCAGGTTCGCGGTGGCGCTGAACACACCCTCCGAGGCGACCTCCGCCGAGGAGAACGTCGAGAACAGCAGCTCGCGGTCCACCAGGCCGACGGCGTTCGGGCCGGAGTCCAGCACGGTCTCCACGGGGTCGCCCTCGAACACCAGCCCGTTCTCGTCGCCCTGCACCAGTGCGGGAGTCCAGCCGAGGTGATCCGCGGTGATCGCCTCCTGACCGTCCGAGCCGGTGAAGCCCGACGAGGTGCCCAGCACGTACCAGGCGGCGTCGCCGGCCACTTCGTCGGCGCTGCGGGTGTCGGTGACGGTGACGGTCGGCAGCGTGCCGGTGAACTGCCGCACCGCGGCATCCGATCCGTTCTCGCTGAGGGTGGTGGAGGTGCCCGCGACGGACAGCGCGAGCACGCCGGGCTGCTCGATCTCGGGGATCTCCACCGAGACGTCGACGGAGCCCTCTCCGTGGGAGGTGTCCTCCTCGGCCGCGCTGGCGACGCTCGCGGCGGCGCCGGTGACGAGCAGGGCGGCGAATGCCGCGGTGGAGTACCGCAGCAGGCGATTGTTCTTTCTCATTTCCGTTCTTCCTTTCCGATGAAGGGGTGGTGTGGTGCCGGGACGCCGCTCGGTCGCGGCGCCCCGGACGTGGGTCAGCCGCAGGTGAGCGCGTCGTAGCCGGTGGTGGTGCGCTCGGTGTCTCCGTCCCTCTCGCCGCTGACGTCCAGCTCGCCGGCGGGGATCGCCTTCTGCCGGCTGTTGAACGACGTGCTGACGCTCCTGCCGGGTGCGACACCGGCGAACGCCTTCGTGCCCAGCGCGGACTCGATCGTCACGTCGGCCGGTGCGTCCCCGCGGTTCTCGACCGAGGCGTACACGTACGCCTTGCCGCCGATGCAGCGCGCGGTGGCTGCCGCGTGCAGTTCGTGCGGCGGCTCGACGTCGGATGCCGGGACCGGGACGTCGATGTGCTTGATCTCGGTGGGACCTGCGGCGCCGAACGAGTACACGGTCATGCGGACCCGGTCGTCGTACAGGGCCGCGCGTACGCCGATCGGGTCGGCACCGCCGATCCCCGCCTCTCCCCAGTCGCCGCTGGGTCCGTACTGCGTCGTCACGGCACCGGTGTTGACCATGGTCAGTCCCTGCGCGTCCGCGGGATCGATGCGGTGCTCGACGGACCAGTCGTTCAGCTGCGGCGACCAGTGCGTGTGGCTCGTGACCATGATCACGTTCGGGTTCTCCGACATGAGCCGGGTGAACCGTTCGGCGTCGGCGCCGTAGTCGTTCCGGTTGAAGGTGATGTATGTGCCGGACACCGAGTCGGCCAGCGGATGGTGCGTGAACAGCAGCACGGGCTGGTTCTGTCCCTTCCAGTAGGCCAGACGTTCGCGCAGCCACCCGAACTGCTCATCGGAGTAGTCGACGAACGGCCCGCTTCCGGTCTGCTTCGCGTAGTCGTACGCCTCGCTTCCGACCCACAGCAGTGGCAGCCGGCCGTCGACGAGGACCTCGCCCCACAGCCCGCCCTGCCCGCCGACCGTCCGCATGCCGGCCTGGTCGAGGAAGCGGTTGCGGAACACCTCCGAACCGTCGTTGCCGTAGTACTCGTGATTGCCGATCGTCGAGATCGACGTCGGGTAGGAGTCGCCGCCTCCGGCCGTGAACGCCGCCTTGTAGGCGGCGTAGTTGGCTGTCGACCCGGCGGAGACGAGGTCGCCGTTGGCGACGATGACGTTCGCCTTCTCGGCCATCCCGCGGAATCCCGGGAGCACCTGCTCGCTCAGCCGCGCATTCGAGCCCTGGATGTCGCTGAAGATGTCCACGAGTGCGTCGGCCGTCGCATCCTCCGCGAGTGGCGCGAGCGGGCGCACCAGCAGCACGTTGTCGACCATCCATGATCCGGCTGCGTCCGGCGTCGTGAATCCGAACTCCAGCGTGACGGAGCGGGCGCCCGACGGCACGGACAGAGGAAGCCGCAGCTGTGCGGACTCCTGGTCGCCCGCGGCGTGCTCGAACAGGACGGCGGACTCCCCGCTGTCGAAGCGTGCGGTCAGTGTCGCGCTCTGTGCCGCGCCCCGCACGCGGAGGTGGCTGTCCACGCGCACCTCGAGTTCGTCGCCGGCGCTGACCGGGATCCGCTCCGAGGTCAGCTCGCCGTCGAACGCGCCGGTCGACGACTCCGCGACGGCCAGCCTGCCGGTGGCGCGGGTGAACGCCTGACGCCGGTCCGTGCCATAGGCGTCGACCACGTCGTCCCGGGTCGAGATCGCCCAGTCGCCGCCGGCCGTCCAGTCATCGGCGCCGTCGAAGCCGCCGAACCAGACGATCGGCTCGGTCGTGGCGATGCCGGCCGATTCTCCGCTGAGCACGGAGATGCTCAGCGCGATCGGGGCGACTCCGTCTCCGGAGATCGCCAGGCGGAGGAACCCCTCCTGCGTGCCGGCCGGGATCGTCACATCGAAGGTTGTCGTGCCGTCGGCCGCCGCCGCGGGGATGCCGCTGACTGCTGCGCCGTCGAGCTCGGCGGTCACCTGCTGTCCTGCGCGCAGGCCCCCGAGCTTCACCCGGGTCGTGCCGCCGGGAGCTGCGACGGGCTTCGTCCCCGAGAGCACGAGGGGGTCACCGGCGCGGGAGCAGACTCGGAGATCTGGACGTTGTCGATCATCCAGAACCAGTTGTTCGAGCTCTGCAGGTACGACCAGCCCACCTGCACCGTGTCCGTGCCGGCCGGGACGTCCACCGTGAGGTCCACCGACTCGTCGAGGCGGTTCGTGGCGAAGCTCTGCACGACCACCGGATCGCCGTCGTCGAACCGCGCGACGAGCTGAGCGGTCTGCGGGGCCTGCCCCTGCTTGTAGTGGCTGTCGAACCGGACGCGCACGGCGCCGGACTTCTCGATCAGGTCCGTCTGCGGCGCCCACAGCACCGAGTCGAACCTGCCGGTCGCCGGACGGTTGAGGTCGGATTCCACAACGGCCACCATTCCCTGTCCCTTGCCGAACGACGCGCGATCGCCGCTGTCGCCGAACGCGGAGACGACCTCGGCGGTGGTGTGGAAGGTCCACCCCTGCCACCCGTCCCGCATCCCGGCGACGTTCTCGTTGTCGATCGCCCAGCCGCTGGGCACCTGCTGCGCCGAGCCGGTCGAGAAGTCCTCGGTCAGCAGGGGTTCCGCCGCGACGGCGGGGGCGACGGCGGCAAGGCCCGCCAGGCACGTCGCCGCGATGGCGACGACGCCGATCGAACGTCTGGTTCTCATGCGGTGGATCCCTTCTCAGCTGCTCTCTGATGGCGCGGTCGGTGTTCAGGTGGTATCGGTCAGCCGCAGGCGAGGGCGTCGTACCCGACGTGAGCGCGCTGCGTGCTGCCGCTGGGGTGTTCCGCGGTGACGATCAGCTCCCCCGCGGGCAGGGTCTTCTCACGGCTGTTGAACGACGTGCTCGCGCTTCTTCCCGGCGCGACCGCCGGGAACGTCTTCGCGTCGGACGCGGACTCGATCGTGATGTCGACCGGCGCGTCACCGGTGTTCTTCACCGACGCGTACACATACGCCGTGCCGCCGATGCACCGCGCCGCGACCGACGCGCTCTGCGCCTCCGCCGCGTCTGCGGGACGGGGAACCGCCACGTCGATGATCGAGAGATAGGGGCTGAGGTTCTTCCCGGTCACCAGGATGCGCACGAAGCGAGCTTCGGTCCGCTCGATCGTCACCGCGTCCGCACGCGACGATCCGGACGGAGCAGGCATGCCGGACCGCTCGGCGACCGTGCGCCACGTGCTGCCGTCGTCGCCGACCTGCACCGCGTACGCGCTCGCGCTCGCGGCTTCCCAGAGGATCGAGACCGCGTCGAACTGCCGCACCGATCCGAGGTCGATCGACAGCCACGGCTCGGCGACGTACGACGCCGACCAGCGGGTCGCCGGGTTCCCGTCGACCGCGTTCGACGCGGGCATCGACGCCGCCTCATCCCCCGACGACGTGGCGATCGCGCCCGCGGTGAGCGGGCTCGGCGCGAACGCCCGCACGGCCCAGGCCGAGATCGGAGCATCCGCCGCCGTGATGTCCGTGAGGGACACGTAGCGTGCTCGCACGTTGCGCAGGTCGACCGGCGCCCCGGCCTCGGCCGGAACGTCTGCGGACTGCCAGAACACTCCGTCGGCCGACGTCGTGGCCCGGTACGACGCCGGCGCCGTGCCCGCCCAGTCGACCTCGAGCCGCCCGACGGCCTGGACCGATCCGAGGTCGAGCGTCACCGACGCCGTCTGCGCCGAGGTGGTCCACCGGGTCAGGCTCCGGCCGTCGGTGAGGTGAGCCGGATCGCTGCCAGCATCGGTGGACGAGGCGGTGGCGTCGGCGCCGAAGGACAGCTCGCCGGGGGCTGCGGTGCCGGACTGCTCGATCGTCTTCAGTCCGGGGCCGCGCCCGATCTCGGCAACTGCCGAGCTGAAGTCCGCGTACGTCTGCTCAGGCGTCTGCGCGGCCCATGTCTTCTGGGCGATGACCGGGAACGAGTCCCTGATCAGCCCGTGCACGTCGAGTTCGGTGTAGTCGCGGTCGACCAGGTCGTTCCACACCGCGAACATCGCACCCTGCGGTGCTCCCGCGGGGACGTCGTCGGTCGCGGAGCGACGGTTGGGCAGCCAGGACGCGTAGAGCTCTGCGTTGTTCAGGCCGCTGCCGTGGTAGTAGTCCGCGAAAGGCACGACGTAGAGCGTGCTGTCGTTGGAGTTGACGAAGGGGTACCCGTCGGCATGGGCCGCCGCCATGCCGTACCAGCCGTCGTTCCAGCTGTTGATGGTGACATCGCGGTCGTATCCGCTCGCGTCGCCGCTCATCACGGTCATGCTGCCCCAGGCGCGAGGGTGCTTCCCAGAGAGCGCACGTGCTCGGCCATCGCGTTGAAGAAGTCGCGGTACTGCGTCGCGTACTGGCGCGGATACTCATCCGCTCCGAAGTGCACCTCGGGACCCTGGAACCACGGCGCGAACTCGTCGAAGACGCCCTTGATCGTCTCGGTCGTCCCTGGCTCGGTCAGGTCCAGGTGGTCGGAGTCACCGCCGTCGAGCCCGAGCTCGGGCTTCCACTGGATGAACGCCAGCGAGTGGGCGGGAACGTCGATCTCGGGCACGATCTGCACCGCGTGCGCGGCCGCGACGTCTTCGAAGCTCTGCCAGTCCGCACGGTCGTACGCGCCGTCGGCGGACGCGAGGCCGGCGTACTCCGGATCATCGGACCTGAGCCGGAAACCGGCGTACCCGTCCTGCCAGCCCGTCGCCGGGCGGCCGATCTGATTGTCGTTGAGGTGGATCTGGAAGTTGTTGAGCTTGTACCAGCTCATCATCCGGATGTAATCGCGAACGAACCCGGGGTGAAGAAGCGCCGGCCGACGTCGAGCATGAATCCGCGTACGGCGTAGTCCGGCCAGTCCGCGCTCTTGCCACGAGGCAGTGAGGTGCGGGAGTCGGTGCCGGCGAGGATCTGCAGGATCGTGCGCGTGCCGTAGAAGACGCCGGTCGCGCTCGGCGCGGAGACCTGCACGCGGTCATCGACGGCGAGCGTGTAGCCCTCCTCGGAGAAGCGCTGTCCTCCGTCGGCACTCGAGAGCGAGCCGTCCTGGGTGAGCACGATGTCGCCGGCCCTGGCCCCGTCCGTCATGACAGCCGGAGCGATCCCGCTGACGGCATCCAGGTCCGCTGCGAACTGTCGCGCCATGTCGTCCAGTGCCGGAGGGGCGATGATCCGGGTGCTGTCGCTCAGCTCCCAGTCCCCCTCCCCGCCCGACCAGGTCTTCAGCGCGGGGATCACCGTGGGCTTCGCGTTCGCCACCGTGTCGGTCGCCGATCGCAGCGCGGCGGCAGAGGCGTCGGCGGGAGCGCCTGCGACGGTCCCCGCAGCCAGCGCCACGGCTGCCAGCCCTACGGCGACCCGTCCCGGACCCCGCAGGGATCTCGAACGCACATCCACAAGATTCCTCAGCATCATCGCGAGCCTCTCCTGCGCGACGGCCGCACTGCCGTCGCTTCATTTGATTGATTCTGCGTGTCTAGCGCGGAATAGTCACACTAACGATCATTTCAAGGCGGGACAAGACCTCTACTGCAGACGACGGCTCCCGCCGGGGCTGCCGGCGAGCCGGCGCCCGCGCGGCGCGTCATCGACACGACAACGCCCCGTACGGCGCCCTCCCGTCATGCTCGGCCGTGCCGGCCGTCGCGTGCACTCCGACCTCACCCGCAGGCAACTCCGCGAGCCGGGAGTTGAAGCCGGCGGTGGCGGATGCTCCGGGTTCGACGGCCGCGAAGGAGCGCGCTCCGTACGGGGTGTCCAGGTCGATGTCGACCGGGACGTCATCGTCGTTGCGTACCGAGACGTACACGTAGGCCTTGCCTGCGAGGCAACGCGGGGTCACGGTCGGCGCCAGGTCCAGGCCGTCGGACTGCGCGAGCTCGACCGCGAACAGACTGAGGCCGGAGCCGGTGACCGGACTGCCCGCCGGCAGCGTCACACTCGCCACGGGCTTGCCCGAGAGCGGGATGCGCTGGGCGAAGATCGACGCCCGCTCCTGCACATTCTGGATCGTGCCCCCGTTGTAGGGCTTCGTGCGCTGCAGGGAGGATGCGGCGTCGGCGAGCACCTCGGTGTCCGCGGCGGTCGCGGCCCGATCGCTCCACAGCGGGAGGGCGATCCGCACCCGCTGAGTGGTGCCGTCCTGGTAGTGCACCGTGGCGGTGCCCTCCGTCTGCGTGCCGGCGGAGAAGCCGGCGACGACGAGCTGGTCGCCCTCGCCCTCCAGCTTCAGCTGCTGGCCGGCGGCCTTGACCGCATCCGGAGTGCCGACGGCGTTCGGGTGCCAGTCGAGCTCGGCGCCGAATGCCGACACCTTCTCGCCGACAGCGAGCCCGGCATCCGCCAGCGCCTCCGCCGAGAACGCACGCAGGTCCGCAGTCACCGCTCCGTTGCGCGGGTTGGCGGCCGAGGCGACGGCGGTCTGATTGACGAGCTCGCGGAACGGCAGCGGTGCGGCAGCGACGCCAGGACCCTGATAGGCGCCGATGTTCGGCGTCGCGGGGATCGGGTCGCCGAAGAAGTCGCGTTCACCGGCATCCTCGATCGGCGTGCCCGCGCCCAGCAGCGGCGAGCCGACGGCCAGTCGGTAGCCCGGCAGGGTGCGCGTGGTCTGCCCGCTGCCTGCCGCGATCAGCTGCGGGTCGCCGACGATGGCATCCGCCTCGCCGGCCGCCGGCTGGATGCCGCCGAAGTACGCGTTGCTCTCGTACACCGCGTTCGCGGTCTTCAGCGTTCCGCCCTGGGCGATGATGATGTTGTTCCGCACCTCGCGCGGCGCGTTCATGTCGTCCTCGAACGGACGGTTGAGGCACGAGAAGGTGTTGTTGTAGATCAGGTGCAGCCCGGGACCGCCGCTGGATCCCGCGAGCCGGCAGTCGTCCTGCGAGACGTTGTAGCGCAGGATCGTGTTCGTCGTCGTGGAGGCGGTGCCGCAGCCCGAGATGCAGTCCAGGTAGAACCCGCCGGCGTTGCCGTAGGAGTAGTTGTACTGGAAGGTGCAGCTGCCCTTGATCTTCATGTCGCAGTCCCAGGCCGTCGAGTCGTAGGTCGAGCCCACGCTGTTGCCGACGACGTTGTACTGGAACAGCGGATCCACCGAGTTGTACGGCCACATGCCGGCGAAGTTGCCCTTCAGGAAGGGGTACTCGCCGTGCCCGAGATCGATCGCGGAGTTGTACTCGATGACCGGCCTGTCGGAGTTGTGGATGACGATGCCGTCGCCGCCCACCGCACGGATGTCGTTGCGCGCGACGTACACGTCCTCGTTGTAGTGCGCGGTGCTGTCGGGTGCCGAGAGCTTGATGCCGCCCGCTGCGGTGTCGTTGATGACGTTGTCGGTCACGGTGATGCCGTCGAACCAGCCGACGCCGTCGCCGAGCACCGAGATGCCTGCTGAGCGGGAGAACGCGTTCCCGAGGCTGGTCTTGTCCGACCATCCGGCGACCTTCTCGACGTGGTTGCGGGTGAGTACCACACCGCTGCGCTTCGAGCCGTCGTTGATCTCGTACAGGATGCCGACGCGGCGCTGGTCGGGGGTGCCGGGGTTGATCACGTGCATGCCGTCGACAGTCCAGTTGCTGACGTTCAGCAGGTGGATGCCGGCCAGCGCGCCGGCGCCGTCGATCGTGGCCTCCTCGTCGCCGTCACCGTAGGGCGCGACGGTGATCGGCGCCGTGTCGAGTCCTGACCCCTTCGGGGCGAAGGTCCCGGCGCATTCGGCACCTCGGCGGAACAGCACCTTCTCACCGGGCTGGAACGTCCCGACGGCCGCGGTCAGCTGCGCGAGCGAGGTGTAGGGCGATGCGACCGAACCGTCGCCCTCCCCCTCGGCCGAGCAGTCGATGTGGTGCACCGCCTCGGACACCGCGACGACGTGCGCGGGCGCCTGCCCGGTCGCCGTCACACCGAACTTCGCCTCACCCGTGGCGCTGATCTCGTAGTCGCCTCCGGCGATCCCGGCCGGAACGACGAAGGTGGCCGTGGCCCGGCCGTCCTCGTCGGCGTTCGCCGTCACCGTCACCTCGGCGAAGGTCACCGTGACCGGCGCCTGCGGCAGCACGCCCTCGACGGCGACCTTCGCCGTCGAACCGGGCGACAGCAGGGAGAGGTCGGTGTCCTGAGGAGTGATCGTCAGCGGCTGGGCGATGAAGGAGTCGGTGCAGTTGAATCGCAGGTCGGCCCAGTCGGCGTGATCGTTGCCGTTGCCCTCCGGCCCGGTCTCGGCCCGCAGCTCGATGAGGTCGGCACCGGTGACGTCGAGGTTGAGCCGGCCCGCCGGGCCGGATCCGGTGCGCTCCATGCGGAACTCCTCGGCCCCGTCGACGGTGACCACGAAGTCGACCCGCCCCTTCCCGCTCTGGCTGTCGTCGATGCCGACGTATCCGAGCAGCTGACGGCAGTCGCCGCCCAGCGAGTAGACGATGGATGCCGGGGCATGCGTGCCGAGGCCCTTGGGATACTTCGTCCCGCGGATCGACTGGATGCTCCGATCAGCATCCGGCACGGCCTTGGCGCCGTTGTTGTAGTCGAGCTCGACGGGCCCCCAGCCGTTGGTCGCGGAGACCCAGTCGACATCGCTGGCGTAGTGCACATCGCCGCCGAGGCCTTCGACTGCAGAAGCCGCCGGCGCCATGGCCGTCGCCCCCAGGGCCACGAGTGCGGCGATGACAACACCCATTCGAAGTGAGCTTTTATGCACGAATTCCTCCTCGAACCGTCACGACTCAGCATTCTGTGATCCCTGTGAGGCTGACATGCCCCGCGGGGAAAATCTATGATTTGTTCGTGATCGATCTGATTGGAACGGATTCGAACAGTCCCACCCGCGATGCGGGACTCGAGCTGCCCGAGAACGCCGGGCCCGTGGAATGCTGGACGAATGCGTCCCCTGAGACACCTCCGATGACCCGCGGCCCCGCCGCGCTCGGCGATCGCAACTTCCGCTGGTTCTTCCTCGCACGGGCGATCACGCTGATCACGGGCTCGATGTCGTCGATCGCGCTGGCGTTCGCCGTGCTGGGGATCGACAACGACCCCGTCAGCCTGTCGCTCGTGCTCGCCGCGTTCACGGTCGCGAACATCGTGTTCGTCCTGTTCGGCGGGGTCGTCGCGGACCGGCTGCCCCGGGCTCTCGTCATCCAGGCGTGCTACGTGCTCGACATCCTCTCGATCGGCACGATCGCGGCGCTGCTGTTCACCGGCACCGCGAGCATCCCGGCGCTGATCGGACTGGCCGCGCTCAACGGCGCGTCGACCGCGTTCGTCATGCCCGCGATGCAGGGCCTCATCCCCCAGCTGACCACTCCGGCCCACCTGCAGCAGGCGAACGCGATGATCTCCTTCGTCCGCTCCGCGGTCACCATCGGCGGCCCGGTGATCGCCGGCGTACTGGTGGCAACGGTAGGACCCGCGTGGGCGATGGTGGTGCAGGTGATCGGCTGGCTCGCCGCGATCCCGATCCTGGCGCTGGTGAAGCTCCCTCCGCCCGCGGGTGACGGCGAGTTCTCGCTGTTCGCCGATCTGCGCGCCGGCTGGGGGAGTTCTGGAGCCGCTCCTGGCTGTGGACCATCGTGCTCGCCTTCATGATCATGAACGCGATCCACGTCGGCGCCTGGGGCGTCGTCGGACCGTACATCGCGAAGAACGACGACCGGCTCGGTATCTCCGGCTGGGGCTGGGTGGTCAGCGCGGAGGGGCTCGGCGTGCTGCTGATGACGCTGATCCTGATGCGCTACCCGCTGCGACGGCCGCTGCGGTTCGGCATGATCGGCATGTCGATCTTCGCGATCCCCCTCACGGTGCTCGGCGTGCACCCGGCCGTCGTGCTGCTCGCGATCGCCGCCTTCCTCGCCGGCACAGGTCATGAGATCTTCGGCACCGCCTGGAGCGTCGCAATGATGGAGAACATCCCGGGCGACAAGCTCTCCCGTGTCTCCAGCTACGACATGCTCGGCAGCTTCGTCGTGATGCCGATCGGCACGCTCGTCTACGGCTGGCTGATCACGCGCGCCGACCCGGCGACGGTGCTCGTGACCTCCGGCATCCTGTACGCCGTGATCGCGCTGTCGGCTCTCGCTGTGCCGAGCGTGTGGCGGATGGGACGTGCGGAGGGTGCGATCGCGCCACGTTCATAGGTAGCACGCGGGAATCCCAAAGGCCTCCGGGGTGCGATTCATAGCGAGGGCGCGCACACTGAGTGCATGACCTTCGATGCCCTCCGCCCGCTCGCCGCACGGGCGGCGCTCTTCTCCGCTCTCCGCCAGGACCAGTTCGTCATGGTCGTCGACGCCCTCGGCGAGCACCGCTGGGATGCGGATCTCCCGGCGGGGACCATCACGTTCGCGTCCGTGGCGGACCCGTCGCGAAGCATCACCGCGACCGCGCATCTGATCGCGTCGATCGCCCCGGAGGCGCACTCCGTGCTCTGGGGATGGGCGCACCCGATGGGCGCGGTCGACGGCATCGCCGCCAAGCTGCGCGACTACGGGTCGCAGTACGGCATGCCTGCACTCTCGGAGGGCGAGACCCCATTTCCCGAGGGCATCGCCGACGTGGACGCCTGGGTGATCGACGCCGCGCACGTCGTGGGCGGTGTCGCGGGCGAGCTCACCGGTCGCGCGCCGTACTTCGCCGCGGATGCCGGTGGCGGGACCCGCGCGGTCTTCGTCCTGGACGGCGTGCTGGGCCCGCTCACCGTGGCCGATGCCGTCGTCGCGCTGCCCCGCATCCTCGCCTCCGCCGAGCTGTCCGACCCGCGCACCTCGGTGTGGGATCTCGCCCGGCTCGCCGCCTGGAACCTGCAGTGGACGGATGAGGCGTTCACCGGAGCCACGGTGAACGACGCGAGCGGGTCGGCCACGTTCCGCTTCGACGAGTTCGCCCGGATCGCCGGCATCGAGAGCTCTCTCGCCCCGGCCTGACCTCCCTCGCGAGCACACGGTGTGCGAAGCTGGGCTCATGCGCAACGCCATCGTCCGTTTCGCGGCGCTCTACGTGTTCAACGTCGCCGTGCTGCTCGTGCTCGGGCTCGTGCTCCGCTCGGTGCACGTCGGGTGGAACGCCTTCTGGGCCGCGATCGTCCTCACCGCGGCCGCACTGGCGCTCAAGCCGGCGCTGCTGAAATGGTTCCGCTCCTCGGCGGCGAAGTCGTCCGATGAGCGGTCACGCTTCGGCGAGAAGCTCGTGCAGTACGCGATCGTGTTCGTCGTCGAGCTGATCATCTGGGCGGCCACCGTGCTGCTCAGCGGCGTGTCGGTGAGCGGGTTCTTCTGGGGCTGGATCGTGCCCCCGATCGTGCTGCTGATCGGCTGGGTGATCTACGACCGGTTCGACGACCGGCTGCGCGCGAAGGCGGGACAGGTGTACGACGCGACGTCGTCGAAGGTGACGGGCAGGCCCGCAGCGGGCTCGCCTGCGCCCGCCCCGGAGTCGCCGGCGACCACGGCCGCCCGCGAGGAGCTGTCCGACGGACTCACCCCGGAACAGCGCAGGATGCTCGACGACCTCTGAGCACGACGGCGCTCACGACGTCTCCGTCCGGGACGCGCGCCCCAGTCTCTGACGGGCGGTCTTGGCGCCGGGCCCGACCGGCACGTGCGCCGTCGCGGCCGCCAGGCCGAACACGGGCATGTCGACGTAGACGGCCTCGAGGTCTGCGACGGGAACCTGGTAGGTCTCATGCCAGACGCCCACGCTCCCCGTGCCCTGCAGGGTGCGCATGAAATCGCGCCAGGGCTGCAGGTGCGGCGCATCGCGGTCCGCGGCGAACCGCTGCAGGTGCTCCGGGCTCTCCCAGTAGGACAGCAGGAGCGTCGTCCGTCCGAACCAGCTGTGCGCCCGAGCATCCCGGCATCGGGATGCGTGGCGAGATGGCGCAGCATGGGCGCCATCCTGCTCGCCGTCCACCCGACCCTCCCGACCTGCCACCAGCGGTTGGCACGCATGCCGATCAGGAAGACGGTGACGTCCGTGCGGTCGGGTGCGGCGGTGAATCGACCGGGGTGTACCTGCTGAGCCATGGGCCTCTCCTCTTCCGAACAAGTTTTGTAACGTCGTTATGCAACAACGTTACGGTAACATCGTCACCATGGCAAGACCGATCGTCCACACCGCAGAGCTCCGCGACCGACTGCTCGACGTCACCGCCGCCATGGTCGACGCGAAAGGACCCGAACGCATCAGCCTGCGCGAGATCGCGCAGGCATCCGACACCTCGACCTCGGCGGTCTACGCCCTGTTCGGCGGCAAGGCGCAGCTGCTCGTCGCCGTGATCGATCACGGCTTCACATCGTTCGGCGCCGCCCAGGCCGAGACCGAGTCCGCCGGACTGCGCGCTCTCGGCCGGGCCTACCGCACGTGGGCGAAGGCGAATCCCGCGCTGTACCGGCTGATGTTCGGCGGAGCGATCACCGCCGCAGCGGACTGCGCGACCGATGCGGATGTCGCCACGGCTGCGATGACGCCCCTGGTGCGCGCCCTCGCCCTCCGAGTACCGGCTACGCAGGTGATGCCGGCTGCGATGACGGTGTGGGCCCAGGTGCACGGAGCGGTCAGCCTCGAGCTCGCCGACGTCGCCCCTCAGGTGAGCGATTGGGACGCGCTGTACGACGCCGTCCTCGACACCGTCGAGCGCGCGTTCCCGCTGCCCGCGCCCTCCTCCTGACCGCTCCCCCGGGAGCGGTCGGCCCGGTTCGGACTCAGCCCGGCGGTGCGGTCCCGCCCGCACCACGCATCCGCACGCCTGCCGAATGCCGACGCCCCTCCTGAATCACGTTGTTCAGGAGGGGCGTCGGCGACCGAGCGGGGCCTCGACGGTGGAGGTCGCGTCAGCCGAGCGTGCGCTCGGCGGCCTCCACCACGTTCGTCATGAGCAGCGCCACGGTCATCGGCCCCACGCCGCCGGGGTTCGGCGAGAGCCAGCCCGCCACCTCCGCGACATCCGGATGCACGTCGCCGTGGACCCTGTTCTTCCCGGTCTCGGGATCGACCTCGCGCGTGACGCCGACGTCGAGCACCGCGGCGCCCGGCTTCACGTCCTCGGCCCTGATGAGGTGCTTGACCCCAGCGCCCGCGACGATCACGTCCGCCGTCCGCAGGTACGGCGACATGTCGGGGGTGCCGGTGTGCACCTGCGTGACCGTCGCGTTGATGTCGCGGCGGGTCAGCAGCAGCCCGATCGGACGACCGATCGTGACGCCGCGGCCGACGACCACGACGTGCTTGCCCTTGAGGTCGTAGTCGTTGCGCAGCAGCAGCTCGATCACGCCGCGGGGTGTGCACGGCAGCGGCGTGTGGATCGGCGCATTGACGTTCAGCACCAGCCGCCCGAGGTTGGTCGGATGCAGGCCGTCGGCGTCCTTGGCAGGATCGATCCGTTCCAGGACGGCGTCGGTGTCGAGGTGCTTCGGCAGCGGCAGCTGCACGATGTACCCGTGGCAGGCCGGGTCGGCGTTGAGCTCGTCGATCAGCGCCTCGACCTGCTCCTGCGTGGCATCCGCCGGCAGCTCGCGCTGGATCGAGTTCATCCCGATCGCCTCGGACTGCCTGTGCTTCATCCCCACGTACAGCTGGGATGCCGGGTCGGCCCCCACCAGCACGGTTCCGATGCCCGGCACCACACCGCGCTCGCGCAGTGCGGCGACGCGCTCGGCCAGCTCGGTCTTGATCGCCGCCGCCGGCGGCCTTGCCGTCGAGGATCTTCGCGGTCATGTCATGTTCCTCTCATCGAGACTGCAGGCCCGCGCCGAGACCGAGGTGCTACGCCCCCGTCTCGGCGCGGGCCTGCAGATTCGAAACGATTACTGCTGCAGGTCGGGGTACAGCGGGAACGCGGCGGCGAGCGCGTCGATGCGAGTGCGCAGCGCATCGATGTCGGCACCGGGCTGCAGCGCAAGGGCGATGACGTCGGCCACCTCGGTGAACTCGGCGTCGCCGAAGCCGCGCGTCGCCAGCGCAGGCGTGCCGATCCGGAGGCCGCTCGTCACCATCGGCGGACGCGGGTCGTTCGGCACCGCGTTGCGGTTCACCGTGATGTGGATGTCGTGCAGCAGATCCTCGGCCTGCTTGCCGTCGATCTCGGCGTCGCGCAGGTCGACCAGCACCAGGTGCACGTCCGTGCCGCCCGAGCGCACGGCGATGCCGGCATCCTTCACGTCCTGCTGCGAGAGACGGTCCGCGATGATCGCGGCGCCGCGCAGCACGCGCTCCTGGCGCTCCTTGAACTCCGGGGTGCCGGCGATCTTGAACGCGGTCGCCTTCGCGGCGATCACGTGCATCAGCGGGCCGCCCTGCTGCCCGGGGAACACGGCCGAGTTGATCTTCTTCGCGATGTCGGCGTCGTTGGTGAGGATGAAGCCGGAGCGGGGGCCGCCGATGGTCTTGTGCACGGTCGACGAGACGACGTGGGCGTGCGGCACCGGGTTCGGGTGCAGACCGGCGGCGACGAGACCGGCGAAGTGCGCCATGTCGACCCAGAGCAGGGCGCCGACCTCGTCGGCGATCGCGCGGAAGGCGGCGAAGTCGAGGGTGCGGGGGTACGCCGACCAGCCGGCGATGATGACCTTCGGCTTGTGCTCGATGGCCAGGCGGCGCACCTCGTCCATGTCGATGGTCGACGTCTCGGGGTTCACGCCGTACGCGACGATGTCGTAGAGGCGGCCGGAGAAGTTGATCTTCATGCCGTGCGTGAGGTGACCGCCCTGGTCGAGCGACAGACCCAGCAGCGTGTCACCGGGGCGGGCGATCGCGTGCAGCACGGCGGCGTTCGCGGTGGCGCCGGAGTGCGGCTGCACGTTGGCGAACTCGGCGCCGAAAAGGTCCTTCGCCCGCTGGATGGCGAGCTCCTCGGCGACGTCGACCTCTTCGCAGCCGCCGTAGTAACGGCGGCCGGGATAGCCCTCGGCGTACTTGTTGGTCAGCACCGAGCCCTGCGACTGCAGCACCGAGACGGGCACGAAGTTCTCGGACGCGATCATCTCGAGGAAGGTCTGCTGGCGCTTCAGCTCACGATCGAGGACCTGAGCGATCTCGGGATCGACCTCGGAGAGGGGTGCGTTGAAGAAGCGGTCGGTCATGGCGGTTTCCTGCTTTCTCACGGGAAGAGGGGATGGTTTCGCATCGGCCCAGGCGCGCGGTCGATTCCCATGAGAAGTCGCTCCCCGGTGGTGACCCACCCAGACGCCAGTCGCGACGAGGAAGAGCCTACCCGATGGGCGCGCGCCGCGGATGCCGAAGATCCGAGCATTACGGGCCTCGGCCCCTCCCCTGCGGCGCGCCATCAGGATAGGTTTTGTTCATGGCCCTTCCTGATTCCCTGCCACTCGTCCCCTACCCCGTCGATGTCCGCAGAGAAGAGGGTGTGATCCCCCTGGCTTCCGCGCGCATCTCCGGCGACGCCGCCGTCGCCGGGCAGCTGCGCGACGCGCTGGTCACGCGGACCGGCATCCGGTCGCAGATCGTCGGCGGCGGAACGGATGCCGAGATCGCGCTGTCCGTCGATCCCGCCGTCGGCGGCCCCGAGGCGTACCTCCTCGACACGAGGGAGGACCGCGTCCTCATCACCGGCGCGGACGCCGCCGGGCTGTTCTACGGCACCCGCACGCTGCTGCAGCTGGTGCATGAATCGGATGCGGGATGGGTCGTCCCCGCGTGCGCATCGAGGATGCTCCGCGCTTCGCGTACCGCGGCGTGATGCTCGACGTCGCGCGGCACTTCTTCGGCGTCGACGATGTGAAGGCCTACATCGACCGCGCCGTCGACCTGAAGTTCAACCACCTGCACCTGCACCTCACCGACGACCAGGGCTGGCGTCTGGAGATCGACTCCTGGCCGCTGCTCACCGAGCGAGGGTCGGGCAGCGACACCACCGGCGGCGAGGGCGGGTTCTTCACGAAGGACCAGTACCGCGAGATCCTCGCCTACGCCGCCGACCGCCACGTCACGGTCGTGCCCGAGATCGATCTGCCCGGTCATACGCACGCGGTGGGCGTCGCCTACCCCGACCTCGTCGAGCAGCCCTGGCTCAGCGAGCAGTCCGTCGCCGAGCAGGCGGCGCTCGGCATCCCGCTGCCGGTTCACGGCGAGTTCTACCGTCGGCGCCGCGGTGGGGCACTCCTCGGTGCGCATCCACGAGGAGCGCACCTACGACTTCGTGGGCGACGTGCTGAGAGAGGTCGCGGAGATCACCCCCGGCCCGTACCTGCACATCGGCGGCGACGAGTGCCTCGGCACGCCCGCCGCGGACTTCGCGCTGTTCTTCGAGCGGGTCAGCCGTATGGCCGCCGACACCGGCAAGATCCCCGTCGCCTGGCACGAGGCGGGTGCCGTCGCCGGCATCGCCGAGGGCACGATCGGGCAGTACTGGGGCAGCGTCGAGCCGAAGGGCTCGCATGCCGAGGAAGCCGGGCACTTCGTGGAACGCGGTGGCTCGCTGATCATGTCGCCGTCCGACCGCACCTATCTCGACATGAAGCCCACTGCGGACTTCCCGCTCGGGCTGGTCTGGGCGGGGATCGTGCCGGTGCGCGCCGCCTACGAGTGGGAGCCGACCGCGGTCGTGCCGGGCCTTCCCGCCGAGGCGATCCTCGGGGTCGAGGCGCCGCTCTGGACCGAGACCGTCACCACCATCGCCGCGGGCGACGCGCTGGTCTTCCCGCGCATCGCCGCGCACGCCGAGACCGCCTGGTCGCCGAAGGACGGCGCCGAGCGCAGCTGGGAATCGTTCCGCACCCGAGTCGCGGGCCTGGCTCCCGCGTGGGAGGCTTCCGGTATCGACTTCACCCGTTCTGAGGAGATCGCATGGGCATGACCGACAGCTCGGCACAGGGTTCCCTGCTGATCCATTCCGCGCGGCTGGTGAACGACGGCCTCATCGTCGACGACGCCTGGGTCCTCATCGAGGACGGCCGTGTCGCCGAGCTGGGCGTCGGGCAGGACCGGGCCGATGCCGACACGATCGTCGACGCCACCGCCGTCGCCGGCAGCGGCGCGATCCTCACCCCCGGATTCATCGACATCCACGGTCACGGCGGCGCCGGTGTCGCCTTCGATGACGGCGTCGCCGCCATCCGCACCGCCCGTGACATGCACCGCACCCACGGCACCACCAGGGCCGTGGTCTCACTGGTGACGGGGTCGCTCGACGCGCTGGCGGCGCGGGTCGCCGAGATCGCGGACCTGCGCGAGACGGATGCCGACATCCTGGGCAGCCACCTGGAGGGCCCGTTCCTCGATCCCGGACACAAGGGCGCACACGATCCGGAGCTGCTCCGCGAGCCGACCGGCGGCGACGTCGAGCGACTGCTCGAGGCCGGCCGCGGCACCGTGCGGCAGATGACGATCGCGCCGGAGATCCCCGGCGGTCTCGAGGCGGTGCGCATCGTGGTCGCGAGCGGCGCGGCCGCCGCGATCGGACACACGGACGCCGACGACGACACCGTGCGCGCGGCGTTCGATGCCGGCGCATCGATCCTCACGCACGCATTCAACGCCATGCGGCCGATCCACCATCGCAACCCGGGGCCGGTGCTCACCGTCGGCGGCCGACCATCGCGTGACGCTGGAGGCGATCGTCGACGACATCCACCTGCATCCGCATGTGACGAAGCTGCTGTTCGACGAGGCCCCCGGCCGGGTCGCTCTCATCACCGACTCGATGGCGGCCGCCGGATCCGTCGACGGCGAGTACTCGCTGGGCGGGCTGCATGTGACCGTGCTCGACGGCGTCGCACGCGTCGACTCCGGGTCGATCGCCGGATCGACCCTCACCCAGGATGCCGCGCTGCGCAACGCGGTCGCCGCCGGCGCCACGCTCTCCGAGGCGGTGCGCGCGCTCACCGAGACCCCGGCGGCGGCGGTCGGATTCGGCGAGGAGCTCGGCGCACTGCGACCGGGGATGCTCGGCGACGCGGTGCTCCTGAACGCGGACCTGCAGGTCGTGCGGGTCTGGACCGGCGCGCGCACCGCGCGCTGATCCGCCACAGGACGGAACAGGCCGTCGCACCCCAGATGCGACGGCCTCGGTCCCTGTTTCGGGCAGTTTCCCCAGTTCCAGAGCCGGTGGGGCTCGGGAGCTCCTCCCCCGAGGATCCCGAGCCCACCGACCGGCGCATCGCTCTGCACCGGCTGTCGTCCGCGACCGCCCCCCGGTGGCGCGTGCGACATGCTCTACGGATGAGACGACGGTCGTCGTGATTCATTACGCGGGTTCTGCAGAAACTTTCCCGAGAGGTTGATCCGCAGTCGCCGGGAGTTGTGCACAGGGGCTTTCCGAATCATGGAGTTGGGGTGAGAATGGATGAGGCGCGTGACGAATCCGGAGTTCACGCGTCTCTTCTTGTGAGACCGCTCCCGCGGCCCTGGAAGCTCTATCAGCCTGGGAAAGATCTGTGCACGACGACACCACCGACGACCTGACGGCAGACGCCGATCTCGTCCTCCGCACCCGCTCGGGTGACGCCGCAGCGTTCGGCGAACTCTGGCGTCGGCACTACCCCTGCGGGGTCGCGGTCGCCCGCTCGGTCACCTCGACGATCGACGCCGACGATCTCGTGCAGGAGTCGTACGCCCGCATCTACCAGGCGATCCTCAAGGGCGGTGGCCCGAACGGTTCGTTCCGGGCGTATCTGTTCACCAGCATCCGCAACACCGCCGCCGCCTGGGGCCGTGCCCGCAGGGAGACCGCGATCGACGAGCTGGACACCGTCGTCGACCCGAGCAGCACCGACCAGGCTGCCGAGGAGGCCCTCGACCGGGGTCTGACCGCCCAGGCGTTCCGCAGTCTCCCGTCGCGCTGGCAGGAGGTGCTCTGGTACTCGGAGATCGAGCAGATGAAGCCGGCCGAGATCGCGCCGCTGCTCGGGATGAAGGCCGGTGCCGTCTCGCAGCTCGCCTTCCGCGCGCGCGAGGGTCTGCGCGAGGCGTGGATCCAGGCGCATCTGCGCAGCGCTGAGCCGGGCTCGGACTGCCAGTGGACGATCGAGCATCTCGGCGCCTACTCGCGCGGCAACCTCGGCGTGCGTGACCGCAAGCGCCTCGAAGCCCATCTGGACGACTGCGCGCGATGCATGATCGTCGCCGCGGAGGCGAAGGACGTGTCGAACCGGCTCGCCCTGGTACTGCTCCCTCTCGTGCTCGGAGTGGCCGGCGCGGGTGGCTACCTGGCTGCCCTGCAGGGCGGCGGAACCCCGATCGTGGCTCTCGCTGCGATGCCCTCCGACGTCGTCGAGGGCGCCGTGGTCGCCGGCAGCGCGACGGCCGGCGCCGCCGCAGGTGGCAGCCAGGCGGCAGGATCGGCGGCGGGCACCGGCGGCACGGCCGGTGGCTCGGCCGGCGGGGCGCTCACGGGTATCGGAGCGCTCGTCGGTGCGGGTTCGGCCGCGCTTCTCGTGGCCGGGGTTGTGGCCGCCGTCGCGGTCGTCCCCAGCATGCTGAGCGCCGCGCCTGCCACGTCGCAGCCTTCGGCCGGCGACGACGACCCGTCGTCGATCTCGTCGGAGGTCTCGCCCGACCAGTCGGTGCTCGACCAGCAGCCGGTCGTGATCGAGGTCGAGGACGAGCCGCAGCCGGATGCTCCGCAGCCGGAGGAGCCCCCGGCGACCGATGCCGATGCGCTGCCCGCTCCGGCGCCCGAGGCATCCTCCGCACCGTCGGCCGATGCGGTGAAGCCCGCTCCGCCGGCCGCTCCGACCGATCCGGGGACGGAGCCGGGCACCGATCCGGGGACGGAGCCGGGCACCGACCCCGGAACCGACCCGGGCACCGACCCCGGAACCGACCCCGGAACCGACCCCGGAACCGACCCGGGCACCGACCCCGGAACCGACCCGGGCACGAACCCCGGAACAGATCCCGGCACGGACCCCGAAACTGACCCGGGCACAGACCCCGAAACCGACCCCGGAACAGATCCCGGCACGGACCCCGAAACTGACCCGGGCACAGATCCCGGAACCGACCCCGGCGCCGACCCCGGCACCGACCCCGGCACCGACCCCGGCACAGACCCCGGCACAGACCCCGGCACAGACCCGGGAACCGACCCCGGAACGGACCCGGGAAGTGAAGTTCCGGCCGCACCGACGGTGACTTGGGGGCCGGCGAGCGTCTGGATCGACGGCAACTTGGTGACGCACGTATCGATCCCGCTCAGCGGTACCCCCGGCGCGACGGTCGAAGTGCGGGTCCTGCTGGACGGTGCCACGGAAAGCAGCACGGACATCACTCTGGACCAGTCCGGCAAGGGCACCGCCGAGTTGCGCCCCACGCTCGAGCAGATCTTTCGCAATGCGTCAGTGACATTCCGCGCCGTGATCGACGGCTCCGCCGGGGATCTGCACACCACGCGGCTGCGCGCCCTGGGTGCCGGATCGACACTGCAGTCCGCTCCAGCGGACACGGCGGCGCTGGCTGCTGCCACGCAGACCGATGCTCCCGCTGCTTCTGTCGAGTCGAAGGTCCCGGCGAACGAGACGGCGGCACCCGCGGCTCTCCAGTCAGAGGATGCCGCCGCGCCCGCTTCCAATGCCGAGCCGGCGCCGCCCGCCTCCGCTCCGGCTGCCGCGGCTCCGGCCGTGACCGAGGGATCCGCACCGAAGTCCGAGCCGTCAGAGGCTCCTGCCCCGTCCGACGCGCCCGAGTCGGACGACGCCACGTCGGCCGACTCGAGCCCCGTCGGCGATACTGCATCGACCGACGGCACAGCCGCCCTGGACTGATCCGATCGAGGGTCGGCATCCTCCGGACGTCGACGTGATCGTGCCGTACATCGTAGGGCTCCGGCATGAAATGATCGACGGCGCGTGCGCCTGACGAGCGCATCGAGTCCGCCGTTCGCGCGCGCCGGTGCGACAAGACCCCGCGGCAAACACCCCTGACGGACGGTCGTCCGAGACCCGCCTAGACTTGAGGCATGCCCCAGGACTCCACCGCCGTTCCGGGCGTGAACCGCCCGAACATCACCCCGCTCGACGTCGTCCGCGCGATCGTGCTGGTCGTCGCCCTGTTCTCCCTCGGGCTGTGGGGCTTCGTGTCGTGGCCGCTGCCGATGAACATCGTGTTCGGGATCGGCCTGCCTGTGGTCGTGCTGCTGGTGTGGGCGCTGTTCCTCTCGCCGAGGCCGGTGCTGCGGCTGCATCCGTTCCTGCGCGCCGTCGTCGAGCTGCTGATCTACGTCGGCGTGACCCTCGCCTGGTGGGCGATGGGGCAGGGCTGGGCGGGTATCGCCTTCGCCGTCGTCGCGGTGGGCGCGGGTTTGGTGGCCGGGCGCCGTTCGCTCTCATGACGGTGCTGGAGCGGCTCCGTGCCGAGCTGGGCGGGCTGGTCGACACCGGCGCCACCGTGCTCGAGGCGGCACGCTCCGATCGTTCCGGCCATGCCGCGCAGGGCCGCCCTCTGGCGGTGGTGCACGCCGAGACCGTCGAGCACGTGCAGCAGACCATGCGCATCGCCACCGCGACGGGCACGCCCGTCGTCGTCCGCGGCGCGGGCACCGGCCTCGCGGGCGCGGCGAACGCCGGCACCGGCGAGATCGTGCTCTCCACGGCGCGGATGATCCGCATCCTCGACGTGCGCCCCGATGATCTGCTCGCGGTCGTCGAGCCCGGCATCCTGAACGCCGATCTCAACGCCGAGCTCGTCCGGCACGGACTGTGGTGGGCGCCCGACCCGGCCAGCCGGGAGATCTCCACCGTCGGCGGCAACATCGCCACCGGCGCCGGCGGCCTGCTGTGCGCCAAGTATGGGGTGGTCCGCGACGCGGTGCTGGCCGTGGACGTCGTGCTCGCCGACGGACGTCTGCTGCACCTCGGGCACCGCTCTGTGAAGGGCGTCACCGGTCTCGACCTCACCTCGCTGGTGATCGGCTCCGAGGGCGTGCTCGGCGTGATCGTGGGGGCCACCCTGCGCCTGCGTCGCCGCGTCGAGGGCGAGGTCTGCACGCTCGCCGCGATCTTCCCCGGCGTGCGCGCCGCCGCTGCGGCATCGGCCGCAGTGACGGCCGCCGGCGTGCAGCCCGCGATCATGGAGCTGATGGACGCTGCCAGTCTCGAGGCCGTGCACGCCCTGCTCGCGCTCCCGGCGCCTGCGGATGGCGCCGCGCAGCTCACGATCCGCACCGACGGCCCCGCAGCCCGCGCCGAGGCCGAGCTCATCGCCGATCTGCTCCGCGCGGCCGGCGGCGAGGTGGCCTGGAGCGCGGATGCGGAGGAGGGTGAGCGGCTCCTGTCGATCCGCCGCTCGATGCATGCCGCGATGGCGAGCCTGGGCACGACGCTCATCGAGGACGTCTCGGTGCCGCGCAGCGCGATGCCGGCGATGTTCGACGAGATCGCCCGGATCGAGGCCGCCTACGGCATCCGCATCCCCACCGTGGCGCACGCCGGCGACGGCAACCTGCATCCGAACTTCATCGTCGACGGCGACGAGGTGCCGCCGCGCATCTGGGACGCCGCAGGAGAGCTGTTCCGCGCTGCGCTCAGCCTCGGCGGCACGCTGACCGGCGAGCACGGCATCGGCACGCTGAAGAGTCGCTGGCTGGCCGAGGAGCTCGGCGACGACCAGTGGGAGCTGCAGCGGCAGATCGTGCGCGTCTTCGACCCGCAGGGCATCCTCAATCCAGGAAAGGTGTTCGCTCCCCATGCCTGACATCCACGTGAGTGCGGCCGTCATCACCGACAGCGAGGGCCGCGCGCTGCTGGTGCGCAAGAACGGCACCGAGCGCTTCATGCAGCCCGGCGGCAAGCCCGAGACCGGCGAGACCGCCGCCGAGACGCTGGTGCGCGAGCTCCGTGAAGAGCTCGGCCTCGTCGTGTTCCAGGACCAGCTGCGCCCGCTGGGCACATTCGTGTCGGATGCCGCCAACGAGCCCGGTCACCGCGTCGTCGCGACCGTGTTCGCGATGACCGCCGAACCCGAAGAGGTGGTGGTGCAGGCCGAGCTCGCCGAACTGCGCTGGATCGCCGAGTCCGAGCAGGGCTCGCTTCCCCTCGCCCCGCTCAGCGAGGAGCACCTGCTCCCGATCGCCTGGGCCTGATCCTCCACCCCTTCGACAGGCTCAGGGACCCACTTCGACAGGCTCAGGGGCCCACTTCGACAGGCTCAGGGACCCACTTCGACAGGCTCAGGGGCCCACAGGACTGGGTCGCTGGGGCGTGGGGATCGAAGCGTCGTCAGATGCCCTGCCAGGCGGGCTTGTTCGCGTAGGTGTAGCGGTAGTAGTCGGCCAGCTTGAGCTTCGAGGCCGCGGCCTCGTCGACGACGACGGTCGCGTGCTCGTGCAGCTGGATCGCGGAACCGGGAGGATGGCCGACAGCGGTCCCTCGACCGCGTCGGCGATCGCCTGCGCCTTGCCCTCGCCGAAGGCGAGCAGCACGAGGTGCCGAGCGCGCAGGATCGTGCCCAGGCCCTGAGTGATGCAGTGCATCGGCACCTGATCGATCGAGTCGAAGAAGCGCGCGTTGTCCTCACGGGTCTGCTCGGTGAGGGTCTTCACCCGGGTGCGCGAGGCGAACGACGATCCCGGCTCGTTGAAGCCGATGTGCCCGTCGGTGCCGATGCCGAGGATCTGCAGATCCACTCCGCCGGCGGCGTCGATCGCCGCCTCGTAGTCGGATCCCGCGTGCTCGATGGTCGCCTCGGCGCCGTTCGGAACGTGCACCCGGGCCGGATCGAGACCGAGAGGCTCGACGACCTCGCGCGTGATGACCGACCGGTAGCTCTCGGGGTGCGCCGGGTCGAGACCGACGTACTCGTCGAGCGCGAAGCCGCGCACCTGCGACAGGTCACGGCCACGGACGCGCTCCGCGAGCGCCTGGTACACGCCGAGCGGCGTGGAGCCGGTCGCGAGCCCGAGCACGGCGTCGGCCTTGCGGTCGAGCAGCTCGACGATCTCCTGGGCGACCAGCGCGCCGGCGGCGGCCGCGCTCTTGACGATGACGACTTCAGCCATGAGCGGCGGTCTCCTTCTCGGTGATGGGGTAGCCGGCCGGCGCCGCAGTCAGCAGGGCGGCGCCGAGGGCCGCGACCGGAGAACCGATCGGCAGCAGTTCGATTCTCTCATCGAGGTGCAGCGATCGCATGAACGGCGAGTTCTCGGCGTCCGCGCGCAGCGCCCGCACGATGTCGTCCTCGAGGCGTGTTCCCAGCGCCGTCAGCCCGCCGCCGATGACGACGGTCTCGACATCGACCGAGAGCACCAGGATGCGCACGGCCGCGGCCGCTCCCCTGGCGAGATCGGCGCGGAGGGCCGCGGCCACGGGATCACCGGCCTCGGCGGCGTCGAAGATGTCGCGGACGGGCAGTTCGCCCGGGCGTCCCCACGCCCGGGCCAGTGCTCCGCCGCCGCACAGCGTCTCGACGCAGCCGCGCTGACCGCAGCCGCACACCCGGCCGTGGGGGTCGACCGAGATGTGCCCGACCTCACCGGCGCTGCCGTGGGTCCCGCGCCAGATGCGACCGCCCGCGACGATACCGGCTGCGACGCCTGTGCCGAGGTTGAGGTAGGCCATCGATGCGTCGTCTCCGCGCAGCGAGGCCGCGCCCAGCGCCGCGGCCTTGACGTCGTTCTCCACGGCGAACGGGGCGTCGATGACCGATCCGGCGCGTTCCGCGATGTCGAGCGACTCGACGCCGAGGTTCACGGCGTGCAGCACCCGGCCGCTGCCGCTGTCCACCATCCCCGGGATGCCGACACCGACCGAGCGGATGTCGGCGGTGCCGAAACCGGCCTCACCGGCGAGCGCGAGGGTGGTCTCGACGATGCTCTGCACGACGGCGTCGGGTCCCCAGCCGGTGGGCCGTCTGACCCGCCCGAGGATCTCTCCCGAGCCGTCGATCGCGACGGCATCCGTCTTCGTGCCGCCGACGTCCAGGCCCACTCGTATGGCCCGGCCTCCCGACCGGGCGCTCCCCGCCGTCATCTACGAGACTCCCAGCTGACCGGACAGGACCATCACAGCGGCACCGCGGAGCACGATGTCGTCCTGATGAGTGAGACGGATGGCGACATCGTCGAAGATCCCCTCCAGTGTGCGGGCGCGCAGCGTGTCGATCGCCGCCCCGATGAGGACGTCTCCGAGCAGCTCCGGCGGACCGGACAGCACGATGTCGGACAGGTCGAGCGCGGCGACGATCGGAGCGATGCCGATGGCCATCCGCGCGCCGGCGTCGCGGAGGATGTCGTCACGGTCGGACGGATTCTCCTCGATCGCGGCGGTGAGTCGCGTGCCGTTCAGCCAGGCCTCCAGGCAGCCGTCCTTGCCGCAGACGCAGCGCGGACCGCCGTCTGTGCCGACCACGACGTGGCCGATCTCCCCGCGGCGAAACGACTGCCCAGCAGCGGCTGGCTTCCGGTGATCAGCCCGGCGCCCACGCCGCGACCGATCTTGATCAGCATGAAGTCACTGCGCTCCTCGCCGAAGGTGTACTCGGCGAGCACTGCGGCGTTGGCGTCGTTGCGGACGATGACCGGCAGGTCGAGCTCCAGGCTGAGGCGCGACTCCAGGGGGAAGCCGTGCCAGCCGAGGTTGGGCGAGCTGAGCACGACGCCGTCGGGCCGGACGATGCCCTGTGCGCCGATGCCGACGCCGAGCAGCGGCCGGCTGGACGCGGCGATCAGCTCCCGGACGAGCTGCAGGGTCGCCGCGTAGGACGCATCACCGTCCTTCTGATCGGGCCGGGTGACGGTGCGCCGCTCCACCACGTCGCCGTCCAGGCCCATCACCGCACCCTCGAAATGGGTGGGTCCGGAGAGGTCGATGCCGATGATCTGATGTCCGCTGCGGTCGATGTCAACGAGGATCGGCGGCTTGCCCGGTCCGACGGTCTCGCGCACGCCGATCTCGACGACGATGCCGTCCGCGATGAACTCGGCGACGAGGTCGGAGATCGTCACCCTGGTCAGGCCGGTCTCGCGCGAGAGGTCCGCGCGGCTCATCGCCCCGGAGTGGTACAGGGTCTGCAGGACGAGGGCGCGGTTGTGACCGCGGGCGTGCTCGGGGAGAACCTTGGCGCGGGACCTCAGCCGCCGCACGGGTCCGAAGGCGTGCGACGGTGCGCCGATGTGTTCCATCGACGCCGACGCACGCAGTTCATCCGATTCGGACATGTTTGTTCAGTAGACCTTACGAACAAAATTTATGCAACCCACCCCGCCCTCAAGGGCGACCAGGTTACCGAAACGTTACTTTACTCCGCTCCTTCCGCGCCAGGGGTGCGACCGGCCGACAGACCAGCCACGAGCTCCGCCACGATCGACTCCCTCTGAGTGCGCGTGAGCGGCTTGCCCGGGATGCCGGGACGACGTTGCGCGGGCATCGGGCCGTCCAGCGGACGGTACCGCACGCCGGCCGTCGCCAGCCGGCGCAGCTGCACGGGGAGTCGCCGCGCGAAGCCGTCGAAAGACATCGCCTCTCCCCGTCCCAGAGTCGCTCCGCGATCGCCGACAGCCGAGGGAAGACGGCGAAGTCCACCCGTTCGCGCGTGGGCAGGTGCTCGCTCCACACGTTCGCCTGACCGCCCTCGGCGCCGTCGGGCACGCGCAGTGTGTAGGCGCGCTCGATCGGCAGCGGCGGGCCGACGCGGATCGGCTCGTCCTCGGAATCGGACTGCGGGTAGTCCAGGTAGACCTCGAGATCGGGGCAGGCGACGACCGGGATGCCCCGTCGCAGCGCCTCCTCCATCGCCACCGTGCCGCGCCAGGCGAGCAGCCGCACGCCCTCCGGAACGGGACCGGCGAGCGCCTCGTCCCAGGCCAGCGCGGTGCGCCCGCGCGACCGCACATGCGCCACGAACGCGCGCGTGAACCACGGCTGCACCTCCTGCGGCGACGACAGTCCGAGCTCCCGCATCCGCACCTGCGCCGCGGGACTCGCAGACCACTCATCGGTCGGCACCTCATCGCCGCCGATGCCGATCCACTCCGCGTCGAACAGGTCGCACAGCGCATCGATGGCGGCGCGTCCGAAGGCGAGGGACTCCTCCGTGGGCGCGAGCACCCGACGGTTCACGCCGAACCGCTCCCACGGGCCCGTCGGCGGCGTCGAGACATCGGAGTTGCCGAGCTCGGGATACGCGGCGAGCGCGGCCTGCACGTGCCCCGGCAGCTCCACCTCGGGCACGATCGTCACGAACCGGTCTGCGGCGTAGGCGACGAGCTCGCGGATCTCATCCGCACGGTAGAAGCCCGCATGCTCGCCCGGCTCGACCGTCGCCGTGGGGCCGTGTCCGAGCTGAGTGGCCTGCCGCACCGCCCCCACCTCGGTCAGCCGGGGATACCCCGGCACCTCGAAGCGCCAGCCCTGGTCGTCGGTGAGGTGCAGGTGCAGCACGTTCAGGTGATGCGTGGCGAGCAGGTCGATCATCCGGCGCACATCGGCCACGGGCCGGAAGTGCCTGGCGACGTCGAGCATCAGTCCGCGCCACCCGGCGGCCGGCTCGCCCCACCAGGTGCCCGCCGGGATGCGGCTGCCGAGCGGATGCTCCGGATCGCAGAGCTGCCGCAGGATCGTCGTCCCGCGGAAGACGCCCTCTGCAGAGCCGCCCGCGACATCGATGCCGGTGGGGCCGACGCGGATGCGGAACGCCTCCGGACCGCCGACCTCGGACTCGACGCGCAGCGCGACGGCGGGCGCCGCCGGCATCCGGTTCGCCCAGGGCGAGTGCGCCGCGCAGCAGTGCGGCGACCGATCCCAGCCCCTCCTCCGCGTGCACGGCGGCGCCCGGGCGCAGCACGAACGGCCCGGCGTCGGAGTCGATCTCACAGGCGGTCCGCGGCACTGTCGCGCGGTGCGGGGGTGGCGACATGCGCAGCGCCCGCCCCGGCGTCGCCCCGGTGACCTCGCCGCCCGACAGCACGGGCACGCCCGACACGAGCACGTCGACGATGCCGGTCGGCGCCGCACGCGGGTCGTCGAACGACGCCGCGCTGCCGATCGTCGCGGGGTCGAACAGTACCAGGTCGGCGGCGGCGCCCTCACGGACCACGCCGCGCGGACGATCGCCGCGGTGCAGCCCGAGTCTCGCGGCAGGAGTGCCGGACAGGTGCTGCACCGCCTGCTCCAGCGTGAGCACGCCCAGCTCGCGCACGTAGTGCCCGAGATAGTGCGGGAAAGTGCCGTAGCCGCGCGGATGCGGCTTCCCTCCGACCAGGATCCCGTCGCTGCCGGCCGTGTGCCGGGGGTGGCGCATGATCTGTCGCACGTTGCCCTCGTCGCCGATGTGCATCAGCACGCCGGTCGCTCCGCCGTCGGCGATCACGGTGTCGAGCACGATGTCGACGGGCCTGCGCCCTTCGGCCTCGGCGATCTCAGCGACGGTGCGACCGACCAGAGCGCGCAGCGCCGGGTCGCCGACACCCGAGATCTCGATCAGCGTCCAATCCGCTCGTTCGCCGTGGAACCCGTCGCAGCCGATCTCCTCGAGCTCGACCCGCACCTTCTCGCGGCCGTCCGCGTCGAGGGCGCGGAGCGCGCCGCCGAGGTCCCCGCCCTCCGCCAGGCGGCTGGGCAGCAGCGCCGAGAGCGTGGTGGCGCCGGGCAGGTAGGGATAGGTGTCGAGCGTGACCTCGACGCCGTCGGCGAGCGCGGCGTCGACGAGCGCGAGCAGCTCGCCGGCCCTGCCCCGGTTCGGCGCGAAGTTCATGGTCGCGTGGGTGAGATGGATCGGGCATCCGGTGCGCCGACCGATGTCGAGGGCCTCGCGGAACGCGTCGAGGGCGCCGGCACCGTAGCTGCGGGTGTGCGGAGCCCAGTAGCCGCCGCGCTCGGCGACGACCCGGCAGAGCGCCTCGAGCTCGGCCGTGTCGGCGTACATGCCCGGCGCGTAGGTGAGCCCGCTGGACATGCCCGTCGGCTCCGGCGTCCAGCGCCTCGCCGAGCATCCGCTGCATCTCGGCGATCTCGGCGGCCGTCGCCCGCCGGTTCGCGTGCCCGATCGCGAGCATGCGCAGATTGCCCTGCGGCACGAGCACGGCGACGTTGGCGACGGTCGCCGCATCGATCGCCGCGAGGAAGTCGTCCATCGTCCGCCACGGCAGGGCGGTCTCGGGCAGTCCGTTCCATCCGGCGATCTGCACCGGCACGGATGCCGCGATGCGGTCGTCCAGAGGCGCATAGCCGATGCCGTCCTGGCCGATCACCTCGGTCGTCACGCCCTGACGGATCTTGGCGTCGTGCGCCGCGCCGGTGAGCACGGCGAGATCGGAGTGCGCGTGCATGTCGATGAACCCCGGTGCGAGCACCAGGCCCGCCGCGGGCACCTCGATCGCCCCGTCGGGCAGCCCGAAGTCGTCGTCGCCCGGCCGGCGGACTCCGACGACCCGCGGTCCCTCGACCGCGACGTCCGCGACGTAGCGGGGCTGTCCCGTGCCGTCGACGACGGTGGCGTCGCGATACACCCGTACCTGGCCTTCGGCGGCGAGCGAGGGGCTCAGAAGCACGTGGCCACCGCTCCGATCACTCGAGGATCGGCGCCATCCGGGTCGTCGATGATCACCGCGACCCGCCATTTGTCGAACGCCGTGCACGGGTGCGACAGTCCCAGGCGCACCACCTGCCCGATCGAGACCTCCTGCTCCGGTGCGAGCGTCAGGAACGCGTGCTGATCGTTCAGCGCCGTGACTTCGCCGCGCACACCCTGCGGCACGGGCAGATCGAGGTCGAACGGCGCGTCCCTGCGGCCGGCGTCGAGCAGAGCGAGCGTGGGCTCCGGGTGCGAGACCACCCGCGCCCAGACATGCATCGCCGAGCGCAGCGGCCCGGTGCCGAGCACCTCTCCGAACGGCGAGATCCGACTGTAGAAGCCGTCGTCGTGGATCTGGAATGCACCCGAGCGCAGCACCACCTCGGCGCGCTCGCGCCGGGTCGCCAGCACGGCGGCCGCGCGGTCCGGGAAGGCGCTCCCCCGGCGCTCAGCACGGGGCGGAGGCCCGCCGCCTCGAGCTCCGGGTACTGCAGCAGGTCGTGCAGGGCGACGAGCGTGCCGAGATAGGCGTCCACCCGGGCGATCGACTCCTCGCCGCGTCCGGATCCGATCGCGCCCTCGTAGCCCGCGACACCGGCGAGCCGCAGCCCGTCCGTCGCCGCGATCGCGTCGGCGATCGCCTGTCCCTCCCCGACGGTGCGCGCACCGGTCCGACCACCGTGACCGCCGAGCTCGACGAGCACGTCCAGCGTCGCCCCCGAGCTGCGGAGGGCGCCGCCCAGCAGCTGCACCGTGTCGACGGAGTCCGCCCAGCACAGCACGCGCAGTCCGGCGTCGCGCGCCAGCGCGGCCCCGAGATCGGCCGCCGCCGCGGCATCCGTGACCGCGTTGGCGATGAGCACCCGCCGCACCCCGGCCTCGATGGCGACGCCCGCCTGCCACGGCGTGGCCACCGAGATTCCCCAGGCCCCGGCGTCCAGCAGCCGCTGCCAGAGCGCCGGCGCCATCGTCGTCTTGCCGTGCGGTGCGACCTGCACACCCTGCTCGCGCGGCCCATTCGAACATCGTGCGCTCGTTGTGGCTCAGCGCGTCGTGATGCAGGGTGAAAGCCGGTGTCGGCAGGTCGGAGAGATGCAGTCCGGCGCCGTCCAGCTCGGACAGCCGCAGGCCGTGCGCACGTGCCGGCAGGCCCTTCGTCCAGGCGCCGATGACCGGATCGGGGATAAGGAGAGGCATCTGACAAAGCTACGAGGGTGAACGCATGAGCCAGAAGACCCGCGTCGTCACCGACGCCGCCCCCGCACCCGCTCACACCTTCTCGCAGGGCGTGCGTCGCGGACCCCTCGTGCAGGTGTCAGGGCAGGGCCCCGTCGACCCGGTCACCGGTGAGTACCTGCACCCCGGCGACGTGGCCGCGCAGACCACGCGCGTGCTGGAGAATGTGAAGGCGATCGTCGAGGCCTCCGGAGCGACCTTCGACGACGTCGTGATGCTCCGCGTGTACCTCGCCAGCCGTGACGACTTCGGCACCATGAACGACGCCTACGGCGCTTTCGTCACAGCGAACACGCCGAGCGGCGTGCTGCCCTCGCGCACCACGGTCATCACCGGGCTCCCCCGCGAGGAGATGCTGGTCGAGATCGACGCTCTGGCCTTCATCGCCGACTGACCGGCGTCGCGTCCGGTTCTCGTTTCCCGCGCCTCCTGTGCTTGACTTGGCGCCGTTCGTTTTCGCGGGGAAGCGCCCCGCGAGGGAGGGAAACGTACAGATGAACCGCCGTATCGCCGCCATCACCATCGCCGCCGTCGCGATCCTGGGCCTCAGCGCCTGCTCCGGCCCCGCGTCCAGCGACTCGTCCGGTTCCGACACGTCGAATTCGGCGTCGAAGGATGCTCCGAAGACGTCCGAACAGTCGGTCGCGGACGCCTGCAAGGTCGCCGGAGAGAAGGTCTCCGCCGCCACCGGCGAACTGCAGAACATCGACATGTCGAAGGCCGCCAGTGACCCGCAGGGCACGATCGACGCGCTCAGCGCGCTCGTCGACGGTCTCGGCGAGGCGTCCGACACCGTGAGCAACGCCGACGTCAAGGCCGCTCTGACCGACTTCCACGACGACTACGCGAAGCTGCGCGACGTCTTCAAGAAGGTCGTCGTCGACGGCGACACCTCGGCCGCGTCCGACATCGGCACACTGACCTCCGACATGAACGACTCGGTGAAGGCGTTCACGAAGCTCTGCACGGCCTGAGCCGCCGGATCCCTCGAGGGCGGGCGTCGCACTGCGCGGCGCCCGCCCTCGACCGTTGCCCGCTCGTTATCAACCATCCTTTACCATGGAGTACGGAGGGTTCTTCGAAGACCGGGGTGAGTTCGTGACCGATCTCGTTTCTGCGCCGAACACAGGCGCGCAGGACGCGGTGACCGACGGCGCTGCGCCGACGGTGCCGCTGAGCGGTGCCCTGCCGCCGTCCGACGGCGGCCAGCCCCTGGCCTGGGCGCCCATGGAGCCCGCGCCGAAGAAGAAGCACCACGTCGGGCTGTGGATCGGCATCGGCGCCGGTGCGCTGCTGCTCGCCGCGGCCGGTGCGTCGACCATCCTCATCGCACCCGGCACCACCGTCGCCGGCATCCCGGTCGGCGGGATGACCGCGGGTATGGCGGCCGATGCGATCAGCACGCACCTCGCCGAGACCGAGATCGTGCTCGCCGGCGCCGGATCGGATGTCACGGTCAACGGCGCGTCCCTGGGCGTGACGGCCGATGCGAAGGCCCTCGCCGACGCGGCGTTCGCCGCGCACCCGATGTGGAACCTCGGCTCCTGGATGGGCGAGCCCCTGAAGGCCGACATCACCCTCGATCCCGTCGCGGCCGACCGCTCGCTGCGCGCCGCTGTGCCCGCGAGCTACAAGGACGGAGTCGACGCGGTCGTCGCCTTCGACGCGAAGACCGGCACCTACGCAGTCACCCCCGCGGTCGACGGAACCGGCCTCGACCTCGACGCGCTGAGCAAGACGTTCGTCGCCGCGGTCGCCGACGGCAAGCCCTCCGCGCAGTTCGACGCCACCGGCATCCCGACCGCAGCAGACATCACCACCGACGAGGCGAACGCCGCAGCCGAGAAGCTCAACACCATGCTCGGCACCATCGGCTTCTACGTGGGCAAGGAGCGCACCGTCCCGGTCGCACCCGCCGTCGCCGCCACCTGGCTGACCGTGGCGCCGGTCGACGGCGACCTGGTCATCGACGCCGACGCCGGCGCCATCCAGAAGACCGTCGCGACCCTGCCTGAAGCAGTGAACCGAGCGCCGGTCAATGCCACCACCGTCGTGGACTCCGACGGCAAGGTGCTGCGCACCGAGACCGCAGGGCGCACCGGTCGTGCACTCGGCGACACCGCCGGCATCGCCGCGGCATTCGCGGCCCAGCTCGGCCAGGGCGACAGCGCCTTCGCGCTGACGGTCGACGAGACCCCGTTCACGACCACGCCGCTGTACCGGCACGCGGTCGTCGACCTGTCGAAGCAGCACGCCTACTTCTACGAGAACGGCAGGCTCGTCCGCGACTGGGCGGTCTCGACCGGACGGCCCGGATTCGACACGCGCCAGGGCCACTTCCGGATCCGCGCGCACGTGGCGAAGCAGGACATGGTCGGTGAGACCTACGTCACGAAGGACGTGCCCTGGGTCACGTACTTCAACGGCAACCAGGCCTTCCACGGCACCTACTGGCACAGCAACTTCGGTCATGTCATGAGCCACGGCTGCGTGAACATGCCGATCTCGGCGGCCAAGTGGGTGTACAACTGGGCGCCGGACGGCTTCCAGGTCACTGTCCAGCAGTAGCCCCGGCAGCGTCCGTCCCGTTCGAGCGGACCGGCTGCTGGTGTGTGCTCGGCCGCCGTGCGCATCTCCGGATGCCGCGCGCGACGCGCCGCTGCATCCGGCCTGCTTGCGGCGTGTCGCGCCGCGCGCTCCGAAGCCGAGTACGGAGAAGGGCGGGGATGCCTGGCATCCCCGCCCTTTCTCCTCTGCGATCAGAGCGAGTCGATCACGGCGTTCAGCGTCGAGGAGGGGCGCATCACAGCGTCGACCTTCGCCGCGTCGGGTCGGTAGTAGCCGCCGATGTCGGCGGCCGACCCCTGAGCGGCGTTGAGCTCGGCGACGATCGTCGCCTCTTCGGCCGCCAGCTTCTCCGCCACAGGGGCGAACGCCGCAGCCAGCTCGGCGTCCTTCGTCTGCTTCGCCAGTTCCTGCGCCCAGTACAGGGCCAGGTAGAAGTGGCTGCCGCGGTTGTCGATCGTGCCGAGCGCGCGACCGGGCGACCGGTCCTCCTCGAGGAACGTTCCCGTCGCAGCATCCAGCGTCTCGGCCAGGACGCGGGCCTTCTCGTTGCCCTCCGCGTCGGCGAAGTGCTCGAGCGAGGCGGCGAGCGCGAAGAACTCGCCCAGCGAGTCCCAGCGCAGGTAGTTCTCCTGCACCAGCTGCTGCACGTGCTTCGGAGCCGAGCCGCCCGCGCCGGTCTCGAACAGGCCACCGCCGGCGAGCAGCGGGACGATCGAGAGCATCTTGGCGCTGGTGCCGACCTCGAGGATCGGGAACAGGTCGGTCAGGTAGTCGCGCAGCACGTTGCCGGTCACCGAGATGGTGTCCAGGCCGTGACGCATGCGAGCGAGCGTGTAGCGCGTCGCCTCCTCGGGGGCGAGGATGGTCAGCGTGAGGCCGTGCGTGTCGAGCGTGGCGAGACCCTGGTGCACCTTGGCGATGATCTGGGCGTCGTGCGAGCGGTTCGCGTCCAGCCAGAACACGGCCGGAGCGCCGGTGGCGCGGGCGCGCGTCACCGCCAGCTTCACCCAGTCCATGATCGGGATGTGCTTGGTCTGCGTGGCGCGCCAGATGTCGCCCCTGCCGACCTCGTGCTCGATGAGCACGGTGCCCTCGCTGTCGAGCACCTGCACGATGCCGTCCGCCGCGATCTCGAACGTCTTGTCGTGGCTGCCGTACTCCTCGGCCGCCTGCGCCATCAGGCCCACGTTCGGCACGGTGCCGATGGTCGCGGGATCGAGGGGCCCGTTGGCGATGACGTCGTCGATCACGGCCTGGTAGACACCGGCATAGGACGAGTCCGGGATGACGGCCAGCGTGTCGGCCTCGCCGCCGTCCCTGCCCCAGAGCTTGCCGCCGTTGCGGACCAGCGCCGGCATCGAGGCATCCACGATCACGTCGCTGGGTACGTGCAGGTTGGTGATGCCCTTGTCGGAGTTCACGTACGACAGGCGGGGACCCTCGGCGATCGCCTTGTCGAAGGCCGCGGCGATCTCGTCGCCGCCGGCGACGCCGGACAGGCCGTTCAGGATCGAGCCGAGGCCGTCGTTCGCGCTGAGGCCGGCGGCGGCGAGCTGCTCGCCGTACTGGGCGAAGACGTCCGTGAAGAACGCCTTCACCACGTGGCCGAAGATGATCGGGTCGCTGACCTTCATCATCGTGGCCTTCAGGTGCACCGAGTAGAGCACGTCGTCGGCCTTGGCGGTCTCGAGCGTCTCGGCGAGGAAGGCGTCGAGGGCCTTCGCCGAGAGGAACGTGGCGTCGATGATCTCGCGCGGCAGGACCTTCAGGCCCTCCTTGAGCACGGTGACGGTGCCGTCGGTCGCCGTGTGGCGGAAGCTGAGGACGTCGTCGTGCGCGGCGACCCACGAGCGCTCGTTGTTCTTGAAGTCGTCGTGCCCCATGGTCGCGACGCGGGTCTTCGAGCCGTCCGCGAACGGCTTGTTGCGGTGCGGGTGCTTCCTGGCGTAGTTCTTCACCGCGAGAGGTGCGCGGCGGTCGCTGTTGCCCTCGCGCAGCACCGGGTTCACCGCGGAGCCCTTGATGCGGTCGTAGCGGGCGCGGACGTCTTTCTCCTCGATCGAGGACGGCTCGTCCGGGTAGTCCGGCACGTCGTAGCCCTGCTGCTGCAGCTCGGCGATCGCGGCCTTCAGCTGCGGGATCGATGCCGAGATGTTCGGCAGCTTGATGATGTTCGCCTCGGGCAGCGTGGCGAGACCGCCGAGCTCGGCCAGTGCGTCGCCGACCTGCTGCTCGGGCGTGAGCTTCTGCGGGAACGCGGCCAGGATGCGGCCGGCCAGCGAGATGTCGCGCGTCTCGACCTCGACGCCGGCCTTGCCGGTGAAGGCGGAGATGATCGGCAGGAACGAGGCCGTTGCCAGTGCCGGCGCCTCGTCCGTGTAGGTGTAGATGATGGTGGAGTCAGTCACCGCATGCCTCTTCGTTCGTCACTGGTATGGGTCGATTCAGCTTACCGTGTGCGGAGAGATATCTTGATATCGAGATATCTGGGCCTGTGGCCGCGAGCATGGACCTGCCCCGATTCTGCCGAGGAGCAGACGAATGGGACTAGCCTGGGGTCATGTCGGAACTGAGCCTGGTCGAACTCTCGGCCGCGACGATCGTCGCGGTCAACAACCTGTCCCTCAAGCCCGGGCAGGAGCAGTTCCTCGCGCCTGTCTCGTACGGCATCGCAGCAACCGTCATCAACCCGCAGACCTCATGGCAGCGGGTGGTCCTCGATGGCGATCAGGTCGTCGGTTTCGTGAGCGCGAGCTTCGACCCCGAAGCTCCCGAGGAGCACTTCCGCAGCGTTCTCTGGCGGATCAACGTCGACGCCGACGACCAGGGTCGCGGCGTCGGCCGATTCGCCGTCGAGGCGCTTCTCGAAGAAGCGCGAAACCGTGGCGTGGATCACCTGGATGTGATCTATGAAGCCGGAGAAGAGGGCCCGGAGGCGTTCTTCCGCCGGGTGGGCTTCCTCCCCGTCGGCGAGACCGAGTACTCCGAGGTCATCGCCGAGATCCGGATCGCCGACTAGAACGGCGGCGGGGCCTCGAATCCCCTCCCCCATCGAGGTCTCGTCGCCCCCTTCTCCGGTCGGCGCAGCGGTCGGCGCGCGCTCTGCGGTGTACGGATCAGCGCGGGTCCTCACGGCGGCGGGCCGTGCGATCGGTCACGGAGCGGATGGCCTCGGCGCCGAGCTCGATGACCTGATGCGCGGTGTCCTGCCAGGCCGGGCGGGGTTCGCGCACGGCGCCCGCCGCACGCTCGGCGTCGACGAACGCGCGCTCCAGCTCGGTCACGGCATCGCGGTAGGCCGCGAACTCGGCGGGCGTCACGCGTCTGGCATCCGCCGCAGGTCTGGCATCCCTCGCCCGCAGCTGCGCGGCGAAGAACGCCGCGGTCGCGGGCGCTTCGACATCGCTCATCTGCGGGAAGGCGATCGCTCGCGCCGGATCGGTCTCGTACTCCATCCACCGCACGTTCAGCGCATCGTGCGCAGCCCACAGCCGCTCGAGCGGGTCGCCCGGTGCGGCGAGCTCGGCGCGTGACGCCGCGACGCGTGCGCGCCGAGCGCGCACCAGAGCGGATGCCGCCTTGGCGTGCTGCTCGGCCTCGCGCAGCGCGCGTCGTGCGCGGGTGACGTCGATGTCCGACGCGCGTCCCGCCCCGCGCTCCGCGTTGGCGTGCGCGACCTCCGCCCTGGCCGCCTTCAGCGCTGCAGTCGTCGCGACGGCCGCGTTGCGGGCCTCGGCGAGCTGCATCCGGGCGGCGTCGAAGCCGAGGCGCCTGCGGCGGCGACCACCGCTGCGCGCGCCGATCACGGCCGCGCCCGCCCCGCCGGCCACGACCGGCAGGACCCACCAGAGCTCGAGGAGCATGTCCACTCCTTCATGCTAGATCTCCGCCGCCGAGAAACCACGTCCCGCTCGAGGAACCACGTGTGCGATGGTTCCTCGAGCAGGAGATGATGTCTCGCTGAGGAGGTCAGACCAGCGTCTCCTGCCAGGCGGCATGCAGCTGGGCGAACTTGCCCGTGCCGCCGATGAGAGCGGCCGGGGTGTCGTCCTCGATGATGCGGCCGTGCTCCATCACCAGCACCCGGTCGGCGATCGCGACCGTCGACAGGCGGTGCGCGATGATGATCGCGGTGCGGTCGGCGAGCAGAGTCTGCAGCGCGTCCTGGATCAGCCGCTCCGAGGGGATGTCCAGCGACGCGGTGGCCTCGTCGAGGATCAGCACCGCCGGATCGGCGAGGAAGGCGCGCGCGAACGAGATCAGCTGACGCTGACCCGCCGAGACGCGACCGCCGCGCTTGTTCACGTCGGTGGCGTAGCCGTCCGGCAGGGACTCGATGAACCCGTCTGCGCCGACCGCACGCGCGGCGGAGCGGATCTCCTCGAGGGTGGCATCCGGCCTGCCCAGCGCGATGTTGTCGGCGACCGTGCCGCTGAACAGGTAGGCCTCCTGCGTGACCATCACGATCGCGCGGCGGAGGTCCTTCGGATGCAGCATCCGCAGATCGACGCCGTCCAGCGTGACCCGACCCTCGGTCGGGTCGTAGAACCGCGAGACGAGCTTGGCCAGCGTGGACTTGCCGGCACCGGTGGTGCCGACCAGCGCGATCGTCTGCCCGGCGGGGATGTCGAGCGAGAAATTCGGCAGGATCGTCTTCTCGCCGTTGTACCCGAAGGTCACCTCGTCGAAGCGGATGCCGCCGCGCGACTCCCACAGATCGACCGGCTTCGCGGGGTCGGGCACCGTCGGCACCTCTTCGAGGACGCCCGACACCTTCTCCAGCGCCGCCGTGGCGGACTGATAGGAGTTCAGGAACATCGCGATCTCCTGCATCGGCGCGAAGAAGTTGCGCACGTAGAGCACCGCGCTGAGCAGCACGCCGACGCCGAGAGCGCCGGTCGAGACCCTGATGCCGCCCCACAGCACGACGAACGTGGTGGTGAGCGCCGCGACCGCCATGAGCCCCGGCTCGAACGTGCCGAACAGCACCATCGAACGGCGGTTCACGTCGCGGTAGTCACCGGCGAGCTTCTGGAACGTCTCGTCGTTGCGCGGCTCCTTGCGGAACGACTTCACGGCGCGGATGCCGGTCATCGTCTCGACGAACTGCACGATCACCTTCGCGCTGATCACGCGCGACTCGCGGTACACCAGCTGTGAGCGCTGGTAGAACCAGCGCATCAGGAACGCCAGCGGGACTCCCGCGATCAGCAGGATCACACCGGACTGCCAGTCCGCGATCACGAGTGCGATGAACGTGAAGATGCCGAACAGCACTCCGGAGACGAGGTTGTTCAGACCGCCGTCGAGCAGCTCGCGGATGGAGTCCAGGTCGCTGGTCTGCCGCGAGATGATGCGGCCCGACGTGTACGACTCGTGGAACTCGAGGCTGAGCCGCTGAGTGTGCAGGAAGATGCGCTTGCGCAGGTCGAGCAGCACCGCCTGGGTGATGCGGGCCGCGACGACGACGTACCAGCCGATCAGGGCCGCGGCCGTCGCACCGGCCAGAAGGTAGACCGCGCTGACCATCAGCGCCGGCATCCAGTCGCCCTGTTCGAGCAGCACCGGCAGCGCCCTGTCGATCGCCACGCCGATGAGGATCGGGCCGGCGACCTGCAGCGCGGTCGAGACGACCAGCACCACCGCGGCGAGCGCGATGCGCGCGCGCAGCGGCGAGATCAGTGAGCCGAGCAGCCGCAGCGAGCGCTGCCGGATGGCACGGCTCTCCTCGCGGGTGTAGTTCGAGCGGTCCTCGCCCTGGGTTCCCGTGATGGTCATGCCTGCACCTCCTCTTCCTCTCCCCGGGTCGCTGAGTCCGTCGAAGCGTCGTCCGGCGGCCCTTCGACGGGCTCAGGGTCCCATCCGCTGTCGGTGATCACCGGGATCGCACCCGTGCGCGCCGCTTCCTCGGCCTCGAGGCTCGAGATCACGTGGCGGTAGTGGCTGCTGGTCTTCAGCAGCTCGGTGTGGGTGCCGACCGCGGTGACCCGCCCGCCCTCGAGCAGCGCCACCCGGTCGGCGAGCGCGACGGTGGACGGCCGGTGCGCCACGATCAGCGCCGTGGTCTCGGCGAGGACGTGCCGCAGCGCCTCCTCGACGAGAGCCTCGGTGTCGACGTCCAGCGCCGACAGCGGGTCGTCCAGCACGAGCACCTTCGGCGCGGCGGCGACCGCACGGGCCAGCGCCAGGCGCTGCCGCTGGCCGCCGGAGAGACTCAGCCCCTCCTCGCCGATGATCGTCTCGGTGCCCTCCGGCAGCGAGTCGACGAAACCGGCCTGCGCCACGTCGAGCGCCTCCCGCATGACGCGCTCGCCCTCTTCGCTGTGCAGGTCGAGGTCGGCGCGGCCGAGCAGCACGTTCTCGCGCACGGTCGCGGAGAACAGCGTGGCGTCCTCGAAGGCCATCGCGACGTGCCGGCGCAGCTCCGCCAGGGGCAGGTCGCGCACGTCGACACCGTCGAGGGTGACACGACCGCCGGTGACGTCGTACAGACGCGCGGGAAGCGTGGTGAGCGTCGTCTTGCCGCTGCCGGTCAGGCCGACGAGGGCCATGGTCTCGCCGGGGCGCAGCACCAGGTCGATGCCGTCCAGCAGATCGCGCTCCGCCGCACCGGCATCCTGATACCGGAAGTGCGCGCCCTCGAAGGCGAGCTCGCCGCGCGGCTCTGCGATGTGCAGCGGCTTCTCGGGATCGGTGATGCTGTTCGTCTCCTGGAAGATGTCGAACACGCGGTCGGTCGCGGTGCGGGCGTCCAGCATGAACGAGAACAGGAACCCGATCGACTCGATCGGCCAGCGCAGCACGGTCGCCATCGCGAAGAACGCGAACAGCTGGGCCTCGTCGATCGCCCCCTGCCAGATCAGCCAGATGCCGGTGAGCAGGCTGAGGCCGAACGCGATCTGCGGCATGAGGTCGAGCCAGAACCAGATGGTCCCGACCGCGCGGGCCTTGCTCAGCTCGGTCTCGCGCAGCGTCTCGGCCTGCGAGCTGAAACGCCGCAGGGCGTGCTTGCCGCGCCCGAAGGCCTTCAGCACGCGGATGCCGTGCACGCTCTCCTCGACGCTGGTGGCGAGGTCTCCGGCCTGGTCCTGGCTCTGCCTGGCCAGCACGCCGTAGCGCTTCTCGAAGAGGTAGCCCTGGATCCACATCGGCACGCCGGTGACGAGGAAGATCGTGCCAAGCATCCAGTGCCACTGGAACAGCAGCACCGCACCGATGATGATGGTCAGCAGGTTGACGACGAGCAGGATCAGGCCGAACGCGATCCAGCGGCGGATGAGGCCGATGTCCTGCATCATGCGGCTGAGCAGCTGGCCCGAGCCCCAGCGGTCGTGGAAGGCGACGGGCAGGGTCTGCAGACGCGAGTAGATGTCGGCGCGCATGCGGTACTCGACCTCGGTGGCCGGGGTGAGCACGAACCAGCGCCGCAGCCACACCATGGCGGCCTCACCGAGTCCGAGCAGCAGCACGATGGCCGCGCCGCCGACGATCGCAGTGATGTCACCGGACTTGATCGGGCCGCGGATGATCTGCTCGAGCACGATGGGCACCATCAGGGCGAGCACCGCGGCGGCGAGCGCGCTGGCGGCGCCGCCGGCGAGGCGGCCGATGATCGGCTGGACGAACGGCTTCAGCCGCCACAGCGCGGCAGGAGTGGAGAGAGACGAGGAAGGAGTGGGGGACGCAGACATGTGAGGTATCGATGATTCTCGAGAGAGGGTGGAACGGCGACGATGAGGGGCGGATGCCCAGGGGCACCCGCCGGTCGGTAGACGGTGACTGCGGTGTGGACTAGCTCAGACGAGGAGCGTAGACCGAGCCGGGGACATCCGTGACGGCCGGCAGTGCGGTGGTCGTGAACATGGCGTCCTCCTCGAAACTCGGCGATGTCGGCCGATCGGCGCGACAGCCCACCAGCCTATTCCTGTGAACCAGCTGATTGCAAGCGTATTCCCGAACGTCGTGGTCGTCGAGCGAGCGATGGTCGTTGCGCGAGCGGAGCGAGACGAAACGCCTTCCGCCATCCGGGGCATTCGTCTGCGTTCCGTCTCAGTCGCTCCGCTCCCTCGCTCAACGACCGGGGACGGCGGCCTCCCGCGCGAGCAGCGACTTCTTGACGTCGACACCCCACGCGAAGCCGCCCATGCTGCCGTCACCGCGCAGCACCCGATGGCACGGCACGAACAGCGCCGGTGCGTTGCGCGCGCAGACGGATGCCGCCGCGCGCACCGCCCTCGGATTGCCGAGCTCGATCGCGAACTCGGAGTAGGTCAGCGGTTCTCCCGGGGTGATCCGCCGCAGCGCGTCCCATCCGCTGCGCTGCCGGTCGGTGCCGAACTGACGCACGGGAACGCTGTCGATGGCGGCGAGGTCGCCGTCGTAGTACGCGAGCACGGCGGATGCCGCATCCGTCTCTCCCTCGGCGATGTCGGCCGGACGGTGCGCTGGAGCCAGCCGCGCGATGATCTCGTCGCGGGAGTCGGTCCAGCCGGATGCCAGCACGCGCTGCTCATCGTCGGCAAGGATCGTGAACGGTCCGTCAGGGGTCTGGACGGTCTGGATTGTGGCGGTCATGATGCGCGTTCTCCTTCTCGTTCTTCTTCGAAGTTTGGGGCGGATCCTCGCGTTCGGGGCGCCACTTTCCCGCCCCGAACGCGGGAAGACGCCCCAAACGCGGCGTTGCGCCACAGGTGCGCGGTGAGGTAGCTGCGCCAGGGGGCGGTGCGCGCCGCCCAGGAGTCCAGCGGGCGGGCGTCGGCGGGCAGACCCGCGGCGGCCGCACCGGCGCGGGCCGCGACATCGCCGGGAAGGAACACGTCGGGGTCGCCGATCACGCGCATCCGCACGTAGTCTGCGGTCCACGGCCCGATGCCCGGCATCGCCAATAGCGCTGCCCGCTGGTCGACGGCGTCATCCCCCACGGTGAGCGTCAGCTCGCCGCTGGCGAGTGCGGCGGCGGCCCCGGTGATCGCCCGGATGCGGGCGGCGGGGCCGCGCAGCACATCCGCGCCGTGCTCGGCGATCGCCGTCATGGTCGGGAACAGCACTCCCCGGTCTGCGGTGCGCTCGCCGAGCGCGTCGGCGAGCGCGGCGAGCGCGGTGCGTGCCGCGACCACCGTGATCTGCTGGCCCACCATCGCCCGGATCAGCATCTCGTGCGGGTCGACGGCGCCCGGCACGCGGATGCCGGGCACCCGAGCCACGAGTGGTGCGAGCTCCGGATGCGCGGCGAGCGCGGCATCCACCGCGTCCGGATCCGCATCGAGGTCGAACAGCCGTCGCGACCGCGTCACCAGCGGGGCGAGATCGCCGAGCCTGGCGAGCCGCGCGCGCAGGTGCAGTCGGGTGCCGTCGTGCCGCAGCCGGAACCAGGCCGGTCCGCCGTCCAGGCGCAGGTGTCGCTCGAAGAACCGCTCGCCGGCGGCCTCGACCCCGGGAAGCGCGCGGGCGGCCATCCAGTCGAACAGCCCGTCCAGGTCGATCGGGGCGCGGTACGGCAGCACCAGGTCGATCGTGCCGGGGACGGCCTCGCCGACCGGGGTCGCGCCGGCGCGGCGCCGCGCGCGCAGCTCGGTCGGGGTCATGCCGAACACCTCGCGCACGGTGTCGTTGAACTGCCGCAGGCTGGCGAAGCCGGCCGAGAACGCGGCATCCGCGACCGGCAGATCGGTGCCGACGAGCAGCATCCGAGCCGTGTGCGCGCGGTGCGCGCGGGACAGTGCGAGCGGACCGGCGCCGAGTTCGGCGACCAGCATCCGGTTCAGATGCCGCGGCGAGTACCCGAGCCGGCGTGCGAGACCGGGGACGCCCTCACGATCGACGACGCCGTCGCCGATCAGGCGCATGGCCCTGGCCGCCGCATCGCCGCGCAGGTTCCAGTCCGGCGAACCGGGTGCCGCCTCGGGCAGGCACCGCTTGCACGCCCGGTACCCCGCCTCGTGCGCGGCGGCGCTGGTCGGGTAGAACGTGACGTTCGCGGGCTTCGGCGTGCGGGCGGGGCAACTCGGCCGGCAGTAGATGCCGGTCGAACTCACCGCGGTCACGAACTGCCCGTCGAAGCGGGTGTCCCGCGCACTGATCGCGCGGTACCGCTCGTCGAAGGTCATCGTGGGGCTGCTCATGCCCCTACTCTGTCACGCCCCCGAGCACCGGGCTCGCGGAAATCGGACATGACCCTCAGGTCGTTGAGCGAGCGGAACTCGCTCAACGACCGGGACACCCGGGTCAGTGGAAGAAGTGGCGCTCCCCGGTGAAGAACATCGTCACGCCGGCCTTGCGGGCCGCATCGACGACCTCGCCGTCGCGCACCGATCCGCCCGGCTGCACGATCGCCGTGACACCGGCGTCGATGAGCACCTGCGCGCCGTCGGCGAACGGGAAGAACGCGTCGGATGCCGCGACCGATCCGGCCGCGCGGTCACCGGCGCGCTCCACGGCGAGGCGGCACGAGTCCACCCTGTTGACCTGGCCCATGCCGACGCCGACCGTGGCGTTGTCCTTGGCCAGCACGATCGCGTTCGACTTCACGGCGCGGCACGCCTTCCACGCGAAGATGAGGTTCTCCATCGCGGCCTCGTCGGGGCGCTCGCCGGAGACGAGCTCCCAGTCCTTCGCGACCGAGACGATGTCGTCCGGGAAGCGGTCCGCATCCTGCAGCAGCAGGCCGCCCGACACCAGGCGCACGTCCATGCGCTCCTGCTGCCAGTCCTCGGGAAGCTTCAGCAGGCGCAGGTTCTTCTTCGCCCTGAACACCTCGAGCGCGGCGGGCTCGAAGTCGGGGGCGACGATGACCTCGGTGAAGATGTCCTTCAGGTTCTCGGCCATCTTCAGCGTGACGGTGCCGTTCGCGGCGATCACTCCGCCGTATGCCGAGACCGGGTCGCACTCATGTGCACGAAGGTGCGCGCTGGCGATCGGATCGAGGGCGTTCGGCGCGGTGGTGGCGATGCCGCACGGGTTGGCGTGCTTGATGATCGCGACCGACGGCAGCACCATGTCGTAGGCGGCGCGCAGCGCGGCATCCGCGTCGACGTAGTTGTTGTACGACATCTCCTTGCCCTGCAGCTGCGTCGCCTGTGCGATGCCGTGGCCCCCGGCGCGGGTGTAGATCGCCGCGCGCTGGTGCGAGTTCTCGCCGTAGCGCAGGGTCTCCAGGCGCTCCGCCTTGATGGTCAGGTGCGCGGGCAGGTCCTCGCCTTCGCTGAGGGTGCCCTCGGCGAACCATGCCGCCACGGCGGTGTCGTAGGCGGCGGTGTGCGCGAAGGCGCGGGCGGCGAGTTCGCGACGCTGCACCAGCGTCGTGCCGCCGGCGCGCACGGCGTCGATGACCGCCGGGTACGACTCCGGCGAGACGACGATCGCGACGTTCGCGTGGTTCTTCGCCGCTGCGCGCACCATGGCGGGGCCGCCGATGTCGATCTGCTCGACGATGTCGTCGCCCTCGGCACCGGATGCCACGGTCTCGACGAACGGATACAGGTTGACGACGACGAGCTCGAACGGCTCGATGCCGAGGTCCTGCAGCTGGCGCTCGTGGTCCTCCAGGCGCAGGTCGGCGAGCAGGCCGCCGTGGATCTTCGGATGCAGCGTCTTGACGCGTCCGTCGAGCATCTCTGCGACGCCGGTGACGGCGGCGACATCGGTCACCGCGTGTCCGGCGTCGCGGATGGTGGCGGCGGTGGACCCCGTCGAGACGATCTCGACGCCGGCTTCGACGAGCGCCGAGGCGAGCTCGAGCAGGCCCGACTTGTCGCTGACGGAGACGAGCGCACGGCGGATCGGGACCGTGTCGCGGTGGCGGTAGAGCGAGGGGTCCTGACGGGGGCCGGCCATGATGATGCTCCTTGGGGGTGCGGTGTCGGGTATCGGAGAGGTGGTTCAGGGCGTGAGTGAGAGCTCGCCTGTGGCGATGCGGTGCACGACGTCGATGAGCAGCCGGCGCTCCACGGGCTTGATGCGCTCGTGCAGGCTGTGCTCGGTGTCGCCCGGCAGCACGGGTACGCGCTCCTGAGCGAGGATCGGTCCGGAGTCGACCCCGTCGTCGACCACGATGACACTGGCTCCGGTCTGGGGGACACCCGCCGCGAGCGCGGCGCGCACGCCGTGCGCGCCGGGGAACTCGGGCAGGTAGGCCGGATGCGTGTTGATGATGTGGGGCGCGTACTGCGCGACCAGTGCGGCGGGCAGCAGACGCATGAGGCCGCTGAGCACGATCAGGTCGGGCGACCAGACCGCCAGCTGGCGGCCGAGCTCCGCCCCCCAGGCATCCCGGTTCTCGTGCTCGTGCCAGGGCACGGTGAAAGTGGGGACGCCGAACTCCTCGGCATGCGCGAGGCCGTCGGCATCGCGATCGGCGCCCACGACGACCACCCGAGCCGGGAAGTCGGGGTGGCGGGCGGCTTCGAGCAGGGCACGGAGGTTCGAGCCTGTGCCCGAGATCAGAACGGCGACCGTCAGCACCCGGTCAGTCTACTGGGGTGCGCGGGGTGTCCTGACCCGATGACCGCTCATCCTCCAGCGAGGCTCCGAGTCCTGCCATCCGCTCGTTCCAGCGATCGGTGCGCTCCTCGGCGAGTTCGTCGCGGTGCCGCGGTGCGAGCAGCAGGATGGCGGCGCCCACGAGCACCTCGAGGCCGATCGCGAGCGCGAGCGCCCCCGGCTGCGGACCGGTCTCGGCGAGCCGTCCCGGTCCGATCGACCCGGAGGCCAGCACCGCCGCGAGAGCGGCGACCCCGGCGGAGAGCAGTGCGATGCCGGCGGCGATCACGATGCGAGGGCCGTACCCCTTCGCCGTGCCCTCCCAGACCAGCTTTGATCGCACCATCCAGCCGGCGAACGCACCCACCGCGATCGGGACCAGCACCACGACGAGCATCCAGAACGAGTCGACCGGCGGCAGCAGCCCGAGCACGGGGATGCCGGGCACCACGCCCAGCTGGGTGCCCGCGGGCGAGACCGCGGTGCCCGCGCCGACGGCGAACCCTGGACCGGCGATCCAGGCCACTGCCCAGACCACGAGCGTCGGCAGATAGGCGAGCTGACCGAGCGTGATCACCGTCGCCCCGAGCGCGTCGACGTGCGCGCTCTCGAACAGCGCGATCACCTCTCCCCCGCGCAGAACGGTCATGACCGCCAGGCCGAGCGCGCCTGATGCGGTGAGTGCCAGCACCACGACGGCCGTGCCGCGAAGCGCCTCGGCCGGAACCGGCGCCCAGTCGCCCCAGCCGTCCACGGCGTCCTGCACGCGGTCGACCAGTCCGCCGTCGCCCTCGGACCAGGCGTGCCGGACGGCGCCCGCGAGCAGGCCGGCGAGATAGACGGCGACGGGCAGCAGCGCCCCGGCCCAGAAGGGGACTCGGGCCGCCGTCGTGGCCGCGGTGACGGCGACCAGCAGCGAGATCGCTGCGAACGAGACCGCACCTCCGATGACGCCGGAGAGCCAGGCGCCGGCCGCAGAGGCGCGTCGTCCCGATCGCACCGCGAAGAGCAGAGTGAAGAGCAGCAGCGCGAGTGGTGTCAGCGAGAGCACGAACCGCGCAGCGTCGGGGGCGATGCCGGTCGCGCGGACGACCTGGTCGGGGATCTCGATCTGCATCGCGGCGCCGTGTCCGAACTGCCAGAGCGTGCCGCTGGCCGGCCACAGGGAGCCCCAGTCCGCGGCGGCGCCGAACGCGATGGTCCACAGCAGTGTCAGCGGCGCCAGAAGCACCGCGAGCCCGACGGCAGCGGCGATCGCGGCGTCGAGTGCGGCGAGAAGGGCGACGGTGAGGCGTTGCATGTCGTGAAAAGCCTACGATGCCGCTCGATCGCGCCCGCGCACCCGCCCGGCACACGATAGATTCTCCTGCGGAGGTCCACGATGACTACAGCCCCTGCAACCCCCGGCACCGAGCAGAAGGAGCCGACGAACGCCGTCGATCGCTTCTTCGAGATCACCAAGCGCGGATCCACCTTCGGCGCGGAGATCCGCGGCGGCGTGGTCACGTTCGTGACGATGGCGTACATCGTCATCCTCAACCCGATCATCCTCTCGTCCAGTCCGGACATCGCGGGGAACGTGCTCGACTTCGCTCAGCTGAGCGCCGTCACCGGCCTCACAGCCGCTGTGATGACGGTGCTGTTCGGCCTGGTCGCCCGCCTGCCGTTCGGCTTCGCGGCGGGCCTCGGCATCAACGCCTTCCTGGCGTTCTCCGTGGTCGGCGAGGTCACCTGGCCCGAGGCGATGGGCCTGGTCATCATCAACGGCCTCATCATCGTGCTCCTGAGCGCCACCGGTCTGCGGCGGATGATCTTCGACGCGGTGCCGATGCAGCTGAAGATCGCGATCACGGTCGGTATCGGTCTCTTCATCGCCTTCATCGGAATGGTCAACGCCGGGTTCGTGACCTCCACCAAGAGCGACTCCCCGCCGGTGGGCCTCGGCATCGCCGGCTCGGTCGCGACCGTGCCGACGCTGATCTTCGTGTTCACCCTGCTGCTGACGGCGGTGCTCGTGGCCAAGAAGGTCAAGGGCGGCATCCTGATCGGGCTGGTCACCGGCACGGTCGTCGCGGTCATCGTCGAGGCGATCTGGCACATCGGGCCGAAGGTCGCCGGCGACACGATCAACCCCGGAGGATGGGGCCTGACCGAGCCGAAGCTGCCCGAACAGCTCATCGCGGTGCCCGATCTCTCCCTGGTCGGCCAGTTCGATCTGTTCGGCGCATTCGGGCGCATCGGCGCGCTGGCCGCGCTGATGCTGGTCTTCACCCTCGTCTTCACGAACTTCTTCGACGCGATGGGCACGATGACCGGTCTCGCCAAGGAGTCCGGCCTCGCCGACGACCACGGCAACTTCCCGCGGCTGAAGTCCGCGCTGATCGTCGAGGGCGTCGGCGCCGTCGTCGGCGGAGCGACCTCCGGGTCCTCCAACACGGTGTTCATCGAGTCCGGCGCCGGCATCGGCGAAGGCGCCCGCACCGGATTCGCCAACCTCATCACCGGTGCGCTGTTCCTGATCGCGATGTTCTTCACGCCACTGGTCTCGATCGTGCCGACTGAGGTCGCCGCCGCGGCTCTGGTCATCGTCGGGGCACTGATGATGAGCCAGATCCGGTTCATCGACCTCACCGACTTCTCGGCGCTGTTCCCGGTGTTCGTCACCGTCACGGTGATGCCGATGACCTACTCGATCGCCAACGGCATCGGCGCCGGCTTCATCAGCTGGGTGGTCGTGCGGGCACTCTCGGGCAAGGCCCGCGAGATCAGCCCGCTGCTCTGGGTCGTCACGGCCGGCTTCGTGGTCTACTTCGCCCGCGGTCCGATCGAGGCGCTGCTGGGCGGCTGAGCCCCGCCATGCCGAAGGGGATGGATGCCGCCGGCATCCGTCCCCTTCGGCGTCCCAGGCTCGTTGTGCCCACACGTGGCGGACGAATCGACGCATGGCGGCGGGTTCATCGGCGTGTCGTCCCCCATCTGCAGATCCGTCCGCCAGGTGCGACGAATGCCGCACAGCTGGATGCCGGTCAGGCGTAGGCTCAGCGAACTCCGCCGACGGCTCGATCGGTTCGATCACGTCGAAAAGCACTCCGCCGGGCGCCTCGACGATGAAGTGACGCTGCCCGAAGGCCTCGTCGCGCAGAGCGAGACGCTCCGACAGTCGGAGGTCGCCGACGAGACGTGCGTGCTCGGCCGCGGCATCGGCCACCTCGACGTTCAGCAGCAGACCGGTGACCGGCCTGCGGAAGCCGTGCGGGATCGTCTCGTGCATGCTGTCCAGGATGGCCAGCTCGCCACCGTCGAACCGCAGACTGACGCACCAGCCCGCCTCGAAGGCGGTCTCGAAGCCCAGCGCCTCGGAGCGGCCGGACGACGAGGCAGCGCGCCGGACGGTGCACCAGGTGCTCGACCGGCACCTGGACGCGGTCGCGGTCGCGCTCCCGTGCATCCGCTCGGGTACGGGCCGCAGCGGTCAGGCGATCGCGCGGCCTTCGATGAGCGGCTCGACGGTGCCGAGCACGCCCGGCGCCTCCATCCGCCGCACCTCGACGGACGCGAAGCCGGCGGAGCGGATCGAGACTGCGGTGTCGCGGTGCGGATCGCATCCGTGGTCGATCATCCGCGAGATCGGCGCGTAGGCGGCCTGCAGCGCCGAGGTCCAGGTGCCGCGCTCTGCGGCGACGTGCTCGAAGAACACCAGGATGCCGCCGGGGCGCAGCACCCGCCGTGCCTCGGACAGCGCCAGGGCGGGGCGCCGCACCGAGCAGAGCACGGTCGAGGCGATCACGGCGTCGACGGATGCTGCTTCGAGCGGGATCGACTCAGCGGGCGCGGTGAGCAGCCGGGAGCCTGGGCGCCGATCGAGACGCTCGTGCAATGCAGGTTCGATGCGCCGCCGCGGCTCCAGTGCCATCCATTCGACGCCCGCGGCCAGATGGTCGGCGGCGATCCCCGACCCGGCGCCGAGGTCGAGGACGGCGCCGCGCAGATCCGGCAGCACCGAGGCGCGCCAGCGTCGGCGCAGCTCCATCGTCGACACGTCACCGGGCATCCGCCCAGGGTAGGTCCGATCCGAGGATCGCGGAAGGCCCCGGCTCAGCGGCGCTCGAGCAGGAACAGCGCGATCAAGCGGTCGGTTCGGGTCTGGTAGTCCGCGTACGCCGGCCAGGCCTCGACCGCGCGGTCCCACCACACGGCGCGCTCGTCGCCGGTCAGCTCGCGAGCTGTGTAGTCGTGGCGCTCCGGACCGTCCTGCAGCTCGACGTGCGGCTGGCGGCGCATATTGCCGGCCCACTTCGGCTCGTCGGGCGCACCGCCCTTCGACGCCACGACTACGTAGTCGCCGTCGTGCTCGACGCGCATCAGCGCGGTCTTGCGCAGTGCGCCGGTCTTCGTGCCGACCGTGGTCAGCACGATGATCGGCTTGCCCTGCATGTCGTTGGCCTCGGCGCCGGCCGTGGCCTCGAACCTCTCGGCCTGTTCGCGGGCCCAGGACGACGTGGACGGAAGATACTCTCCGGTAAGCGGCATGACTCCACCCTAAGCGCGCTCGGCGGGTGGCGGACCGATCTGCAGATGGCGACCGGACACGACGAAGGGCTCGGATGCCGGGCATCCGAGCCCTTCGAGGGCAGTGCTTACAGGCCTGCCACGATCTCGCGCATCAGCGCGGCGGTCTCGGAAGGCGTCTTGCCGACCTTGACGCCGGCGGCCTCGAGGGCCTCCTTCTTGGCCTGAGCGGTGCCGGCCGAGCCCGAGACGATGGCGCCGGCGTGGCCCATCGTCTTGCCCTCGGGAGCGGTGAAGCCCGCCACGTAGCCGACGACCGGCTTGGTGACGTTGGCCTTGATGTAGTCGGCCGCGCGCTCCTCGGCGTCGCCGCCGATCTCGCCGATCATGACGATCGCCTTGGTATCGGGGTCGGCCTCGAACGCGGCGAGCGCATCGATGTGCGTGGTGCCGATGACCGGGTCGCCGCCGATGCCGATGGCGGTCGAGAAGCCCAGGTCGCGCAGCTCGAACATCATCTGGTAGGTCAGCGTGCCCGACTTGGAGACCAGGCCGATCGGGCCCTTGCCGGTGATGTTCGCCGGCGTGATGCCCGCGAGCGCCTCGCCCGGGGTGATGATGCCGGGGCAGTTCGGACCGATGATCCGGGTCTTGTTGCCCTTCTCGATCGCATACGCCCACGCCTCGGCGGAGTCGCCCACCGGCACGCCCTCGGTGATGACCACGAGCAGCGGGATCTCGGCGTCGATGGCCTCGATCATCGCGTCCTTGGTGAACGCCGGCGGCACGAACGCGACGGACACGTTCGCACCGGTCTTCTCGATGGCCTCGGCGACCGAGCCGAACACCGGCAGTTCCACCTCGCCCTCGTGCGCGGTCTCGTGCGTGACGGTGGTGCCGGCCTTGCGCGCGTTGACGCCGCCGACGATGTTGGTACCGGCCTTCAGCATCAGCGCGGTGTGCTTGGTGCCCTCGCCGCCGGTGATGCCCTGGACGATGACCTTGGAGTCGTTGTTGAGGTAGATCGACATGTCTCTTCCTTGAAAATTGGGTCCGTGAGCCTGTCGAACGGTCAGGCGTTGGCCAGCTCGGCGGCCTTGTCGGCGCCCTCGTCCATGGTGGCGGCGAGCGTGACGAGCGGGTGGTTCGCCGCCGCGAGGATCGCACGGCCCTCATCGACCTGGTTGCCGTCGAGGCGCACGACGAGCGGCTTCGTGGCCGAGTCGCCGAGGATCTCGAGGGCCTTGACGATGCCCTCCGCGACGGCGACGCAGGAGGTGATGCCGCCGAAGACGTTCACGAAGACGCTCTTGACCTGCTCGTCGCCGAGGATGACGTCGAGGCCGTTGGCCATGACCTGCGCGTTCGCGCCGCCGCCGATGTCGAGGAAGTTGGCGGGCTTCACGCTGCCGTGGTTCTCGCCGGCGTAGGCGACGACGTCGAGGGTGGACATGACCAGGCCCGCGCCGTTGCCGATGATGCCGACCTCGCCGTCGAGCTTGACGTAGTTGAGACCGGACGCCTTGGCCTTGGCCTCCAGCGGGTCCTCGCTCGACTTGTCGGCGAGCTCCTCGTGCTCGGGGTGACGCACCTCGGAGGCGTTGTCGTCGAGGGTGACCTTGCCGTCGAGGGCGATGATGTCGCCGTCCTCGGTGCGGACCAGCGGGTTCACCTCGACGAGCGTGGCGTCCTCGCCCTTGTAGACGTCGTAGAGCTTCACGAAGACGTCGGACACCTTGTCGACGAGGTCCTCGGGGAAGTTCGCGGCCTTGGCGATCTCGACGGCCTTGGCCTTGTCGATGCCGGTCAGGGCGTTGACCTCGACCCGGGCGAGCGCCTCGGGCTTCTCGACCGCGAGCTGCTCGATCTCCATGCCGCCCTCGACCGAGCACAGGCTCAGGTACGAGCGGTTGGCGCGGTCCAGCAGCACGGAGAAGTAGAACTCCTCGGCGATGCGGGCGCCTGCGGCGACCATGACGCGCTGGACGACGTGGCCCTTGATGTCGAGCCCGAGGATCGACTTGGCCGCCTCGTACGCCTCGTCGGGGTTCTTGGCGACCTTCACGCCACCGGCCTTGCCGCGGCCGCCGGTCTTCACCTGCGCTTTGACGACCACGACGCCGCCGAGCTTCTCGGCCGCTGCCTTCACCTCCTCAGGGGTGTCGGCGACGATGCCGGCGAGAACCGGCACTTCGTACTTCTCGAAAAGGTCTCGTGCCTGGTACTCGTAGAGATCCACAGTGCAGTCCTTCGCTGGTTGCGGCGGTTGGGACGCGACAAGATTGTCGGGTGTCGATATCATTCGACCCGGTTGACAAGCGTACTACCGCGGAACACGGCCCCCTGACCGCGGCGTTAGGCTCTCGCTATGCACGAATCGGTACAGCCCCCCAACGGCGTCGTCGGGGCAGCGCTCGAGCTGTTCGCACAGCAGGGCTTCGAGCAGACCTCGGTCGAGCAGATCGCCAAGGCCGCCGGAGTCTCGCGCTCGACGTTCTTCCGCCAGTTCGGCGGCAAGGAGGACGTGGTCTTCGCCGACCACGAAGCGCTGATCGAGCAGCTGCGCTCGTTCCTCGACGAGCCGCACGACGACCCCTGGCAGGCGGTGTGCGAGGCATCCGAGCGGGTCTTCTCGTACTTCGCGCGGGATCCCGAGCTCGCGCGCCGCCGGTACCAGATCGTGCGCGACGTGCCCGTGCTGCGCGAGCGCGAGATCATCACGGTGTTCCGCTACGAGCGGCTGTTCGACGACTACCTGCGGCAGTCGCTGCCCGGCATCGACCCGCTGGATGCCGTCGGCTTCGCCGCCCTGGTCACCGCCGTGCACAACCACGTGCTGCGCCAGCTGCTGCGCGGCAGGAAGGTGCCGGTGTCGGTGCTGCAGAAGGCGCTCGCCGACGTGCGACGCCGGTACGGCGTGCTGGAGGACGCGACGGATGCGGCATCCGACGATGTGGTCGTCGCGGTCTTCCCGCGCTCGATGCCGATCGCCGAGATCACCCGGAGGATGCAGGCCGAGCTGAGCTGAGATGGATGCCTCATGGTCGCCCCGCGAGGGAGCCTGCGACCGAGACGAAACGCCCACAGGTCCGCCAAGAACATCACGACGTTTCGTCTCGCTCCTTCGTCGCTCGCTCAACGACCGAGATGCGCGCCCGTCGCGCAGCGCTTTCGCTCAGTCGCAGCCGCAGCCGCCGGAGGGCGTCCTGACCATGAAGCAGACGTCGCAGACGCCGTAGTCGCGATCCTCCTTCGGGGTGACCTTCGGAGCCTTGGGCGCGGCGGGAGCCGAGCTGCGCGGGGTCGTGCTGCGCTTGGCCTTCGCCGGAGCGAGCGGAACGTACTCGCTCGGATGCACGACGTAGAAGTACGGCGGTCGTCCCTCGCTGGGCTGCAGTCGCTGCGGGGCGGATCCCACGACGACGATCTCGTCCTCGGTGAAGCCGTTGGTGTAGGTGCGGCCGATGTGCAGCGCGGCACCCGGCCCGCGACGGATCGCCTCGATGTACCGGCCGCGGTCGATGAAGCTCGAGATGCCGACCGCCTCGACGATTTGAGTGATGAACGCGTGGTTCTCCTCTGGGATGCGCTGCGCGCGGAGCGCTTCGGCGAGATTGCGGTAGGGGCGGGAGGTTCCGGCCGGCGTGGGGCCCTGCACTTCGTTCATCACTTCAAGGATCCCACGGCTCGGCTATGGCCGGGATGCAGCTTCAGTAGGCTGGCCGCATGGCGCGCGCGACGGTGATCGGAAGCGGACCCAACGGTCTCGCCGCCGCGGTGGCCCTGGCCCGCGCGGGCTACGCCGTCGAGGTGATCGAGGCCGCCGAGACGGTGGGCGGCGGCGTGCGCACGCTCGACGGCCCGCTGCCCGGATACCGGTACGACGTGTGCTCGGCCGTGCATCCGGCGGCGCTGACCTCTCCCTTCTTCCGGGCGTTCGGGATGGCCGACCGGGTGGACTGGATCCGCCCGGAGATCTCGTACGCGCATCCCCTCGACGGCGGATGCGCGGGCATCGCCTGGCACGACCTGGAGCGCACGGCCGACGGCCTCGGCGCCGACGCCCGCGCCTGGAACGCGCTGCTGCGCCCGCTGGTGCGCCGACTCGACGAGGTGGTCGAGTTCACCGGCGGGTCGATGCTGCGCGTGCCGCGGCATCCGGTCACCGGCATCCGTTTCGGGCTGCGGATGCTGGAGCAGGGCTCCGCCCTCGGTCCGCGCGCGTTCCGCAGCGACGAGGCGAACGCGCTGCTGGCGGGGGTGCTCGCGCATGCGAACACGCCGCTCCCCTCACCGTCGTCCGCCGCGGCAGGGCTGCTGCTGGCGGCTCAGGCGCACGGAGAGGAGGGCTGGGCGTATCCTCGGGGCGGCGCGCAGCGCATCGCCGACGCCCTGCAGGCCGATCTGGAGGCGCACGGCGGAACCGTCCGCACCGGCGAGCACGTGCACGACCTGGCCGACCTCGACTGGGGCGATCCGGCCCGCGGCGACCTGCTGGTGCTGAACAGCTCCCCTCGGCTGGCACTCACTCACCCCGGCATCCCCTCCGGCTACGCCAGAGCGCTGACCGCCTACCGGTACGGTCCTGCGGCGGCGAAGGTCGACTTCGCGCTGAGCGGCCCGGTGCCGTGGACGAACCAGACGGTCGCCCTGTCACCGACCGTGCATCTGGGCGGCACCCGGGCCGAGATCGCCGAGAGCGAGAACGCGGTGGCGCGCGGCGCGGTGTCTGATCACCCCTACGTTCTCACTGTGCAGCCGTCGGTGCTGGATGACACCAGGGCGCCGGACGGCGGAGCCGCGCTGTGGGCGTACATCCACGTTCCCGCAGGATCGGATCTCGACCCCACCGAGCTGGTCACCCGGCAGGTGGAGCGCTTCGCCCCGGGATTCCGCGACCTGATCCTGGGCAGTCGTGCCGTGCCGGCATCCGCTCGCGAGGCGCTGAACCCGGCCGAGATCGGCGGCGACATCTTCGGCGGCTCGTTCACGATCGCGCAGGCGCTCCGTCGCCCGGTGCTGGCGGCGGCCCCGTGGCGCACGCCGATGAGCGGGGTGTACCTCGCTTCGGCGTCGACGCCGCCGGGCCCCGGCGTGAACGGCATGGCCGGCTGGCATGCCGCTCGCACGGCGCTGGAGGATGCCGGCGCCCCGGCGTCCCTGGATGAGCTGTTCCCCGCTTCCGGTCGTTGAGCGAGCTCCTCCGGTCGCCCCGCGAGCGACGAAGGAGCGAGACGAAACGCCCCGAGGTCCGCCACGCAGGTCGCCCCGTTTCGTCTCGCTTCGCTCGCTCAACGACCACGGAGCGCTCGCTCAACGACCCGAATGGCGCTCGCGGGGCGACCGCGGGACGAGCAGGATGGACCCATGTACGACATTCCCGCGCCGATGCTCGCCAAGGCCGCTGCGGCCATCCCCGATCCGGCCAAGACGCCGATGCTGTTCGAGCCGAAGTGGGACGGATTCCGCGGGCTCATCGCCTGGGACGGCGAGAGCCTCGAGATCGGATCACGCGGGGCGAAGCCGCTCACGCGCTACTTCCCCGAGCTGGTCGAGCAGCTCCCCGGCATCCTGCCCGGCCCCTGTCTGCTCGACGGCGAGATCGTCGTGGCGACCGGACCAGCCGGCGCGCAGCGCCTGGACTGGGAGGCGCTCAGCCAGCGCATCCACCCCGCGGCTTCGCGGGTCGCCAGGCTCTCCGTGGAGACCCCGGCGATGTTCATCGCCTTCGACCTGCTCGCCGAGGGCGATGACGATCTGCAGCAGCTGCCGTTCCGTGAGCGCCGCTCCCGGCTCGAGCGGATGCTGGCGGATGCCGCGCATCCGCTGCACCTCACCCGCGCCACGGACGACCGGGCGACCGCGCAGCGCTGGCTCGCCGAGTTCGAGGGGGCCGGGCTCGACGGCGTCGTCGCCAAGCCTTTGGAGGACCCGTACGCTCCGGGCAGGCGCACCCTGATCAAGATCAAGCACGCCCGCACGGCCGATGTGGTCGCGCTCGGGTACCGGGTGCACAAGAGCGGATCGGGCGTCGGCTCGCTGCTCGTCGGGCTGTACTCGGATGACGGCGTGCTGCGCCAGGTCGGCGGCGTGGCCGCCTGGAGCGATGCCATGCGCCAGCAGCTGGTCGAGGACCTCGATCCGCTGGTCGAGCGGGATGCCGACGGTGCGGCGGTCACCGCGGAGGGCGAGCGCTCCCGGTTCAGTGGTGCGAAGGACGTGTCGTTCGTGCGGCTTCGTCCCGAGCGCGTGCTCGAGGTGAGATACGACCAGCTCGAGGGCGCCCGATTCCGGCACACCGTGCAGTTCGCGCGCTGGCGCCCCGACAGGGACGCCCGCTCCTGCACGTACGATCAGCTGGACACCGTCGCCGGTTACGACCTGGCCGACGTGCTGACCTGAGCGGCGGCGGCCGCACCGGTCACACGGCGTCGACGGGCTCCGCGCCCAGCCGCCATCCCGCCGCCGCACGCTGCTGCGCATGGAACTCGGCGAAGCGCCCGCCGGCCGCCAGCAGTTCGTCGTAACCGCCCTGCTCCACCGCTTCTCCGTCGTCGATGAAGATCACACGATCTGCTGCGCGGATGCTGCTGAGCCGGTGCGCCACGATCACCCGGGTGCGGCTGACCGGATCACCGGACAGCGCCGCCGCGACGGCGGCCTCGTTCTCGGTGTCCAGCGCGCTGGTCGCCTCGTCGACCAGCAGCAGCGGCGCCGGCTTCAGCAGCGCCCTCGCGATGGACACGCGCTGCCGCTCGCCGCCGGACAGCGCTGCCCCGCCCTCCCCGCTCTGCTGGACCATCCGTCGGGGAGCCTCTCGACGATCCGGTCGGCCCTGGCGAGCGCGGCCGCCGCCGTGACGGCATCGTCGGTCGCCTCGGGATCGCCGACCAGCAGATTGTCCCGCAGCGTGGTGTCGAACAGATACGGCTGCTGGAACACGAAGGTCGACAGGCGACGCCGGGCCTCGGGGTCGAGCATCGCGGCATCCGCCCCGTCGATCTCGACGGTTCCCTCCGTCGGGTGATGCAGGCCCGCGAGCAGGGCGAGGATCGTGCTCTTCCCGGATCCCGACGGCCCCACGATCGCGGTGGTCGTGCCCGGCTCGAACACGAGGTCGAGGTTCCGCAGCACGTTCCTGCCGCCCGGGCCGTCGTAGCCGAACCGCACGCCGCGCAGCGCGACGCGCGGGGCTCCCGAGGCCGACCGCACGGCCGCACCGGAGGGCACGGTCGGCGCATCGAGCACGGTGCGCACCCGCCGCAGCGTGGTCAGTGTGCTCTCCATTCCCGCGGCGAGACCGGCCAGGGCGGTGAACGGCTCCAGGTAGCGCGCGATCACGACGATGAGCGCGATCGCCTCGGGAGCCGAGACCTCGCCGCGCACCGCCAGCCACACGGTCGTGCCCGCCAGCAGCACCAGCGCGACCTGACTGGCCAGGCTGAAGATGATCTGGCCGGGCACCTGCATGCTCAGCAGCCGCAGCGTCGCGCCGTGCTGGGCCTCCAGTGCTGCGCCGACGTGACTGCGCTCCGGCTCGACCCGGCGGGCGGAGCGCAGCGCCTGCTGCGTGCGGGCGAACTCCAGCACACGCTCGGTGAGCAGGCTGTTCGCATCACTCGCCTCCCGATCGGCCGCGCGGCCGATCCTGCTCGAGAGGGCGTACGCGCCGAGCAGCACGGGCACGCCCGCGAGCGCGGCCAGTCCGAGCAGCGGCGAGATCGGGATCAGCGCGAGCGCGATCATCACCGGCAGCAGGAGGCCGGTCAGCACCGGGGTGGCCAGGTAGACGATGAGGCCGACCAGTTCGGGCCCGATCGCGGCCACTGCCTGACGTGCGTCCGCAGTGCGGTCCGCGTCGAACCAGGTGAGACGAATGCGGTCGATGCGCTCGGCGACCCCGCGCTGCCCGGTGCGCAGCAGCCCGAAGCCCAGGTCGAACGCGATGCGGGCGACCAGCCAGTCGACCAGCCAGCCGGCGGCGACCACGAGGACCAGCGTCCATGTCCAGGGCCATGCCGCGGACGGATCGTCGCTGAACAGTGCCGCGACGAGGGGCACGAGCAGCACGGCGCTCGCGGCGCGGAGCACGACGCTCACGAACGTCAGCGCGAGGTGGGCGACGACACGCGGACGGCTGCCTGCCGGCAGCAGCGCGAGAACAGTTCCGATCACCGAGCATCCTCCGTCTCGATCGCGCTTTCGCCGGACGGATGACCGCCCGCCTCCCAGAGCTGCCGATAGCGGCCGTCGCGGGAGAGGAGCTCGTCGTGCGCGCCGGACTCGACGACCTCGCCGTGATCGAGGACCACGATCCGGTCCACCCCCGTGACGGTGTGCAGCCGATGCGCGATGACGAGCACGGTTCGCCCCTCGGTCAGCCGGCTCAACGCGCGCTGCACGAGGAACTCGGATTCGGGATCGGCGAAGGCCGTCGCCTCGTCGAGGACGAGCACGGGTGTGTCGGCGAGGATCGCACGGGCGATCGTGAGGCGCTGCCGTTCTCCGCCCGACAGCGCGGCATCCGGCCCGAGCACCGTGTCGTACCCGTCCGGCATGCGAACGATGCGGTCGTGGATCTGCGCGGCACGCGCCGCCTGCTCGATCCGGGCGTCATCGGCGCCCGGAACGGCCAGTGCGATGTTCTCCCGAACGGTGCCCCGCACGAGCTGGGTCTCCTGGAACACGAAACCGACCCTGGCGTACAGTTCATCGGCTGTCAGGTCGCGGATGTCGTCGCCGCCGATGCGGATCGTGCCGCGCTGCACGTCGTGGAACCTCGCGAGCAGCGCCGCGAGGGTCGACTTGCCGGAACCGGATGGCCCGACCAGAGCGGTCACCGTGCCGGGCGCGAGTGCGAGCGACAGATCGGTGAAGACCGGGGAGCCGGGGCGGTAGGCGAACTCGACGTGCTCGAACCGCACGTGCCCGTCGCCCTCCGTCTCGCGCCGCGGTTCCGGCTGCGGCGCAGACGGTTCGAGCTCATCCTCCTCGAGGACGACCTGCACCCGCCGGGCGGCGAGCAGGCCGTCGCGCAGACCGGAGAGGCCGTACCCGATGCCCAGCAGCCGGGAGCCGAATGTCGTTCCGAGCAGCAGGAACGCCAGCAGATCGACCGGCTCCATCGATCCGCCGGTGATCCACAGGGTGCCGAAGACGCAGATGAGCACGAGGAACGTGGCGGGCCTGGTCGCCAGGTCCATGAACGTCTTCAATCCCGTGAACGGCCGCTGCCAACCGTCCAGGAACCGCACGTACTCATCAAGGCGGCTGCGGAACGTGGACGCGGCGGCACCGCCGAACACGCGCACGACCGGCTGGCCCTCGAGGTAGGCGCCCGCCTCGGTCTGCATCCGCTCGGCCCATTTCAGCGCCTTCGGTGTCGCATCGTACGACCGCAGGATCATCAGGTACATGGTGACCGCGTAGACGAGCACCGGCAGCAGCATGAGCAGCGCCATCCGCCAGTCGACCGCGAACAGGTAGACGAGCACGGCGACCGGTGCGACCACCGCGGCCACCGCATCGCCGACGGCGTGCGTGACCAGGTAGTGCAGGGCCAGGGTGTCGTCCTGCACCACCTGCTTGACCTGCGCGGATCCGCGGGCGCCGAACCACCCGAGCGGCAGGCTCGCCATCTTCGTCAGGAGCCGTCGGCGCAGATCGCGTTCGAAGCGGGCGTCCACGGCATGCAGCCAGAGCAGCAGCAGCGCGCCGAGCAGCGCCCCGACTCCCACGAGGACGATCGCCCAGACACCGAGCGGCCACAGCTGCTGCCCGGTCGCGCTGCCCGAGACCAGTCGCCGCGCCAGCTCGACAAGCAGGAAGTACGGCGCGAGCTCGATCAGCGTGACGATGCCCTGCAGGATGCCCGCGACGATGAACGTCGGCTTCAGCCGGGCGAGCAGGCGAGATCCCGCGGCTGCCTTCCATGCGCCGCGTGAGGACGCGGTGTCCGACGCGGCTGCAGTCGCGGCGACCCGCGGGCCCGGATCGTCCGAGGCGGATGCTGTCGCGCCGGATGCTTCCGGTGCGGCATGCTCCTCCGGCGGCATCCGCCGACGCCTGCTCGCCGCGGTGCTTTCCCATCGCCTTGCCCTCGACCCAGTACGCCTGTGCGTGGATCTCGCTGCGCGGGAAGCCGAAGTCGTCGCGCAGACGAGTGCGCAGGCGCTTGAGCGACGCGCTCTCGGGCGTCATCCAGACGTACCAGTCCGACCAGTCGCGATCCTCGATCGCGCCGGCGAGCGATTCGGGGCCGCTGCGCGGCACCCAGTGCGTGGTCATCATCGGATGCTCGGGGAACGGGATGAGGCGGTCGTCGGGCTGATGCTCCTCGAGGTAGAGCTCGACGGGGACGTCGGCCGGGAGCGCCTCGATCAGCCCGGCCAGGCCGGGGATGCCGGCGGAGTCGCCGACGAGCAGATACCCGGCCGGACGCTCCTCGGGAAGCTCGAACTTCGATGAGCCCAGTGTGTTGACGGAGAGCTCATCGCCGGGCTCGCAGCGCTGCGCCCAGGCCGACGCCGGACCGGCCGGTTCATGCAGCACGAAGTCCAGCGAGAACTCGCCGTCCTCAGGGGTGCCGCCGCTCAGCGTGTACCCGCGCTGGTGCTCGGTGACGCCGTCCTCGTCGGGGAACCATCCGCGCAGCCAGGAGGTCGGCGCGAACTCGGCGTCGTCGAAGAACGTGTCGGACGAGAAGTGCACCCGCAGGAACTGCGGCGCCAGCAGCTCTTTGGAACGGACCACCGCAGTGTGATCGCGTGCCTGCGTCATGCGCATCATCGCGCCCTTGAGACCGCGCTTGGCCAAAACCGTCCTCACCGTCCGGGCGACGCCATGACGCCCTAGGTAAGGATAGCCTCACTTCATCTCAGAGTGCGCGGCGGGGTGAACTCGACGATCGGGATCTCGGCGCCTCCCCCGGCGGCGAAGTCCATCGCCGCGCTGAGATGCTTCCACGCCTCCGGATGCTCGGACGCGTAGACCTTCAGCCGCGCGGCGGACTCCTCGGCATCCAGCATCCGGACGGCCGCGCGCGCCCGGCGCGCGTGTCCGGTGCTGAGGTACGCAACGCCGTTCGCCTCCAGATTGCGGTACCACTGCGCCTTCCTGCCGAACCCGGATGCCACGCGGATCACGTTGCGCTCGCGCTCCGCCACCTCGACGACGACGAACCGTCGCTCGTGCGACTTCCGTCCGAGATGCTCGATCATCACGAGGCGGTCGCCGAAGATCCAGCCGAAGCCCGCGCGGTAGAGTCCGATCGGCGCGCGGACCAGCCACGGCGTGGCCAGCAGACGGGCGACGAGCCGGTCGACGAGTCCGGTGCGCTCAGTCATCGTTCTCCCAGTTCGCCGCCACCTTCTTGCTCGGCTGAACCCGTGGCGGCTCTCCGGGCATCTTGGGGAACTCCGGCGGGAACGGCAGCTCGCCGAGCCCGTTCTCCACGTCGCGCTCCCACCACTCGAGCAGTTCGTCGATCCTGCCGGGTGCGTCCTGCATCCCGGCCCACGGGTCGCCGATCTCCGCCAGCCGGGCGGGGATGCTGCGCACGGTGAAGCGTTTCGGATCGAGGTCGTCCAGCTCGTCCCAGTGCACCGGGGTCGACACCGGCGCTCCCGGAAGGGCGCGCGGACTGTACGCGCCGGCCATGGTGCGGTCGCGGTTGGCCTGGTTGAAGTCTACGAAGATGCGCTCGCCACGCTCCTCCTTCCACCAGTTCGTGGTCACCGCGTCCGGCATCCGCCGTTCGAGTTCGCGTCCGGCGGCGATCACCGCGTGCCGCACCGTGAGGAACTCCCAGACCGGAACGATCGGGCAGAACACGTGCAGACCGCGGTTGCCGCTGGTCTTGATGAACGGCTCGAGCCCGGCCTCCCGCAGCACCGAGCGCAGCTCCCGAGCGGCCGGGATCGCCTGCGCCATGCCGGTGCCCGGCTGCGGATCCAGGTCGATGCGCAGCTCGACGGGGTTGTCGGTGTCGGCGGCGAGCGAGGCCCACGGGTGGAACACGATCGTGTTCATCTGCACGGCCCAGACGATCGCACTGGTGCGGTTCAGCACGATCTGCGGATGCTTGCGGCCGCTGTTGTACGTGCACATCACGGAGTCCACGAAGTCGGGGGTGCCCTTCGGCGGGTTCTTCGAGAAGAAGCCCTCCCCGCCGATGCCGTCGCGGAACCGCTCCAGCGACACCGGACGGTGACCGTTCGCCGCCAGGAACGGCGTCGACACGGTCTGCGCGTATTCGGCGTACTCCGCCTTCGTGATGCCGCCGCCGTCGGCCGGCCAGACGACGCGATTCGGGCTGGACAGCCCGATCTCGCGTTCGACGTCCTCGCCGGAGTCGGTGTCGGTCACGGTCAGCGTCACGCGCTCAGAGGCCATGCTTCGAGCGTAGGCGGTCCGTGTGCCGAGGCACAGGCCCCTTCGACGCGCGGTCTCAGACGGCCGCGCGCTCCCGGTCGAGGTCGACGAAGACCGCGGTGTTGTGGTGGTATGCGGCGCGCACCTCGTCCAGCATCCGCTGCTGCTCGTCGGCCGTCAGCATCGCGCCGAACGCGTCGAGCACCTCTCGGTAGCGGTTCTTGAACGCGTCGATCCCGCCGAGGCCGGAGAAGTCGTAGAACGCCACCCCGTCCGCGTCGAATCCGAACTGCTTCGCAACCCGCCTGGCGATCACCTGTCCACCGGAGAGGTCGCCGAGATAGCGCGTGTAGTGGTGCGCGATGATGCCGGCGACCCAGCGCTCTCGGGCGATCTCGTTGATGCGGGCCGCGTACGCGGCCGTCGCCGGGGTCGCGCCGGCGGTGTCCCGCCAGGCCGGGCCGCTCAGGTGCACCAGATCCTGTTCGAGAGCCGCCATGCGCCGGAGGGCCTCCGGATGCAGCTCTGCCAGGACCGGATCCTCGAGCAGCTGCGCCGATGCCGCTTCGAGCGCCTCGTACATGAAGTAGTGCTGGATGACGAGGGCGGTGTAGTCGAGGATGGTGCCCTTGCCCCGCATGATGTCGGCCATGAACGACGCGCCCTCGCTGTCGCCATGGTCGCCCCAGGTCGCCTCGCGGAGTCGCCGTGCGAAGCTCTCGTCGTCGGTCGCGTGCGCACCGTGAGCACCGTGAGGGCCGTTGCCCGCCGGTGCATGCTCCTGACGCGCCGGCACGCCGAGCTGCTCACAGGCCTGGCGGTAGAGCATCACGACGGCCCGGCGGATCTGCGGGCGCTCGGTGACCTCGCCTCCCGGCCAGAGCAGTGTCAGATCGTGGACGCCCGAGTCATCCGTGACCCGCCAGGTTCCTCCGCGCGCGTCGAGCGAGCTCATCACGACGGCGGTCGCGCCCGGGTGGCCGAAGGCGCGTGCGATGAGCAGATTGTCGTCGGTGTGGTCGCCGTTCATGTGCGCGGTGACCGCGCCGATCACAGTGTCGTCGATGATCATGGGTCCGCCGTTCGGGTTTAGGTAAGGCTGACCTACATTCAACCATGCGTGAGCGGCGATGTCGCCCTCTCGATCAGTCCTCCAGGTCGACGGCGAGCACCATCACCGGCGCGAGCGCGTCCCGCTCCACCGCGATCGAGGGACCGGCGGAGTCCACGATCACTCCGGCCAGCTCAGAGTGGCTGCTCAGCACCTTCGCGAGCTGCTCGGGCTCGAACGGCATCGGCCGGTCGTCCCGGCCGAGGGCGACGACCTCGAGCGGGTGCGAGAACACCTGCAGGAACCGCTTGCCGTCGGCGGTGTGCGCCTCGGCGATGCCGACCGGTGCTCCCGTGCTGCCGTCGCTCACCGCGACCCACACCTTCTTCTTCGCGAGCACCTCGCCGATGCGCGCCGCGGTGTCGGACTGACGGGGCGCGGAGACGAGGCCCTTGATCGTCATCTCGGAATCGCCCTGATCGAGGGCCTGCTGCAGCAGCTCGGTGGGGAAGACGACCCGATGGGGCGCGGACGCGTTGTCGATGATGATGCCGGTGAAGCCGCCGTCGATGACCTGCTGGTAGATGAGACCGACGGGCTGTGCCATCGCCGACGTCGCGGCCGGGTCCTCCTCGGCATCGACTGCGGCACGCAGCGCCGCCCCCGAACTGAAGGCGAGCAGGAAAGACTTCTCGTCCTCGCGGATGACGGCGACCGACAGCGCCTGCCCGGCGCCGATCTGCTCGCCCGCGTCGCCGTGCACCCGCAGGTACAGGTGTCCCTGCATCGACTGACGCATGACCCCGAGCAGCTCCTCGTTGCTCGCGCCCTCGACGATCTCGGCGAGGGCCTCGCGCAGCAGCACGTTGTCCTTCAGCCCCTCGATCGTGTGCGTGTCCTCGGGCGGCAGAGCCGAGGCGAGCGGCAGGCGCGGCTTCTCGTCCTCGACGACGTTGATCGTGGGCTCGCGTCGCGGCCGCGGGGGCGCGACGACGGGCTCCTCCTGATCCGGGGCTGCGGGCTCGTCGACCGGAGCCGCGACCTCGGGACCGGCATCCGCGCCGACGCCTCGGAACGCCTGCACCGAGATGCCGACGCTGGGAACGGCGTCCTCCGCCTGTTCCTCGGCTGGGGCGTCCTCGACGGGAGCGTCGGCGACTGCGGCATCCTCTTCGACGGTGGAGGGATCTGCGGTCTTCTTGCGGCGGGAGAACAGGGCCATATGTGTCAGCCTAACCGCCCTCACCCCGGGTCGTTGAGCGAGCCCGGGTCGTTGAGCGAGCGAGGAACGAGCGAGACGAAACGCTCCAGGTCGCGTGAGAGCGTTTCGTCTCGCTTCGCTCGCTCAACGAGCAACGGGGTGTCAGAGCTTCGGGTGACCTGAGAGCGTTTCGTCTCGCTTCGCTCGCTCAACGAGCAGCGGGGGTCAGAGCTTCGTGATCGGCGCGATCTTGATCAGCAGCTTCTTCTGTCCGGCGGTGTCGAAGCGCACGTGCGCGATGCGCTTCGCGCCTTCGCCGGTGACGGCCTCGACGCGCCCCTCACCGAAGTCGTCGTGCCGGATGCGATCACCGGCTGCGAGCTCGAGGTCGCCGTTGTCGCGCACCTTCGCCGTGACCTTGTTCGGGAACTTGTCCATCGCGGTGGACAGCGGCGCGAGGCGCTTCTCCAGCGGCTGTGCGGCGAAGCGGTCGCGGCTGCCCCCAGCGCCCTGGCGGCGCGCATTCAGGGCGCGGGACTGCATACCGCCGCGGGAGTTCACATCGCCCGGCGACTGCCGCCAGTCGATGAGGTCGGCGGGGATCTCCTGCAGGAACCGGCTCGGCATCGCCACCGACACCTCGCCGAACTGCGCGCGGGTCATCGCCAGCGACAGGTGCAGCCGCTTGCGGGCGCGGGTGATGCCGACGTAGAACAGCCGGCGCTCCTCCTGCGGCCCGCCGGGCTCGCCCGCAGAGATGCGATGCGGAATGAGGTCCTCCTCGACGCCGGTGACGAACACCGCGTCGTACTCCAGGCCCTTCGCGGTATGCATCGTCATCAGCGACACCGTGCCCGACTCGTCGTCGAGGTCATCGGCATCCGACACCAGCGCGACCTCGGTGAGGAAGTCGACCAGCGTGCCGTCGGGGTTGTTCCGCGCGAAGTCGCGGGTGACCGCGACGAACTCGTCGAGGTTCTCGAGACGCGCCTCGTCCTGCGGGTCGCGGCTGCGGCGCAGCGCGTCGAAGTAGCCGCTCTTCTCGAGCAGCAGCGACAGTCCCTCGGCCACCGACGTCGCCGAGGGCACCTCGCCGGAAGCCGGCAGCATGATCGCCGTCGCCTCGCTGAGCACCTGGTCGAGCTGCCCGATCGCGGCCTGCAGCTTCGGACCGACCCCCAGCTGCGTCGGGTGCGACAGCGCCTCGCGGAACGTGATCCCCTGCTCCTCGGCGAAGCGCGCGATCGCCGTCTCGGTGACGTCGCCGATGCCGCGCCGGGGCTTGTTCAGGATGCGGCGCAGCGACATCTCGTCGGCGGGGTTGGCGACCGAGACGAGATAGGCCAGGGCGTCCTTGATCTCGGCGCGCTCGTAGAACTTGGTGCCGCCCATGATCTTGTACGGCACGGCGGCGCGGATGAAGATCTCCTCCAGCGCACGCGACTGCGAGTTGGTGCGGTAGAACACCGCCATCTCGGAGTACGGCATGCCCGCACGGCGCAGCGACTCCACCTCGTCGGCCACGAACTGCGCCTCGTCGTGCTGGGAGTACCCGGTGAAGCCGACGATCTTCTCGCCGTCGCCTTTGTCGCTCCAGAGCTTCTTGTCCTTGCGGTCGAAGTTGTTGCCGATCACCGAGTTGGCGGCGGAGAGGATGTTCTGCGTCGAGCGGTAGTTCTGCTCGAGCAGCACCACCTTCGCCCCGGGAAGTCGCGCTCGAACTCGCTGATGTTGCGGATGTCGGCGCCGCGGAAGGCGTAGATCGACTGGTCGGAGTCGCCGACGACGGTGAGCGACGCGCCCGGTTCGGATTCCCCGGTCGTTGAGCGAGCGGAGCGAGACGAAACGTCCTCCACGAGCACGAGAGGCCGGTCATCGCGTTTCGTCTCGTCGCTGCGCTCCTCGCTCAACGACCGGAAAACGCCTTCGCCCTGCACGGGCCGCGTGAGCTCGTGGATGAGCGCGTACTGGGCGTGGTTGGTGTCCTGGTACTCGTCGACGAGGATGTGCCGGAACCGTCGCCGATAGGTGTCGGCGACGTGCGGGAACGCCCGGAACAGGTACACCGTCTGCCCGATCAGATCGTCGAAGTCGAAGGCGTTCGCCTTCTGCAGCCGGCGCTGGTAGTCGGCGAAGATCTCGGCGAACAGCCGCTCGGCCGGGTCGTTCATGTTCGCGTCTCGGGAGTACGACTCGGCATCCTGCAGCTCGTTCTTGAGCTTCGAGATGCGCCCCTGCACGGATGCCGGGGTGAGACCGTAGGCATCGGCCTCGTGCTCCTTGACGAGTCGCTTGATGAGGGCGCGCGAGTCGCCGGAATCGTAGATGGTGAAGTTCTGCGTGAACCCGAACTGCCCGGCCTCGCGGCGCAGGATGCGCACGCAGGCGGAGTGGAAGGTCGAGATCCACATGCCGCGCGCTGCGTCACCGACCAGCCCCTGAACGCGCTCGCGCATCTCACCGGCCGCCTTGTTGGTGAAGGTGATCGCCAGGATCTGGCTCGGCCAGGCCTCACGGTTTCGCAGCAGCAGCGCGATGCGGCGGGTGAGCACGCTGGTCTTGCCCGAGCCGGCGCCGGCCACGATCAGCAGCGCCGGGCCGCGGTGCGTCACCGCGTCGAGCTGCTGCGGGTTGAGTCCGGCGAGCAGGGCGTCGGTCCCCTGCGGGCCGGCGGATGCGGGGACGATGAGGGGCGCTTCTGTCATGGCCCTTCGAGTCTAGATCGCCCCTCCGACGCTCTCGCCCGCCGGGTAGGATCGAGAAGACGAAGCGGTTCCGCTGTGCGGAGGTGACGACATGATCCGTGTTCTCGACGAAGACCAGTGCTTCAGCCTGATGGCGTCCACGACCGTTGCGCGGATCGGGTTCCTGCACGACGGACGCATGGAGATCATTCCCGTCAACTTCCTGGTCCGTGATCGTCTCCTGACCTTCCGGGTCAGCGAGGACGGCATCCTCGCCTCGCTGCCGGAACAGCCCGATGTCGCCTTCGAGGTCGACCATCTCGACGACCTCGCCGGCGCCGCGTGGAGCGTTCTGATGAGCGGACGCGTGGAGCCGATCGATCCCAGCGAGGTGAACAGCGGCGACGCCGCCCGCACCCGCCCCTGGGCCGGCGGGACGCGCGAGCTCTGGCTGCGCTTCGTCCCCGAGCGCGTCTCCGGCCGCTCGGTGCGCCGCGACTACGACTAGCGGCGGAAGAACGCGACGCCGAGGTCGGGATGGTCGACGAACACGCCGTCGACGCCGGTGCGGGCGATCGCGTCCCACTCCGCCTCGTATTCGCCGAACGCCGCCTTGCCGCCGTGGCCGCGATAGGCGGCGTCCAGGAAGTGGTTCTCGGGGCGGCAGGTCCAGGTGAACACGCGCAGCCCCCGAGCATGGGCGTGATCCACCAGAGCGGTGCCCTTCGACAGGCTCGGGGCCCCGGGCAGCAGCATCTTCTTGTTCACGCTGATCCCGTCGACGGTGCCGGCCAGCCGGTCGAGACCTGTCGGCTCCATCTCGGACCGGTAGGTCGGCGCCGCTCGGCCCAGTGCGGCGACCTGATCGAACGGCTTGCCCGCCGCCTCGACGAGGTAGATGTACGACGCGGAGACGCCCTGCTGACGCAGTCGGTGCAGCACGGTCTGCTCGAAGGACTCGACGATCAGCGGCAGTTCGCCGTCCGCCCATCCGGCGGCACGCAGGTCGCGCACGATCAGCGGCACCAGGTCGAGCCCGATGCCCTCGAAGTAGGTGGCGTGCTTGATCTCGAGCACCACGCCGATCTCGCGGCCGTGCTCGACCGAGCCGGCCCGCACCAGGTCGAGCAGATCGGTCAGGCGCAGGATCGGCTGGGCACCGTCGAAGCTGGCGCTGGACGGGCGCAGTTTCGGCAGCCGCTCCCTGGTGCGCAGCGTGCTCAGCTCGGCCCAGGTGAAGTCCTCGGTGAACCAGCCGGTGTGCGCCTCGCCGTCGACCCTCTTCGTGGTGCGGCGATCCGCGAACTCGGGATGCTCCGCGACATCCGTCGTGCCGGAGATGTCGTTCTCGTGCCGGATGACGAGCACGCCGTCGCGGGTCGCGACGATGTCGGGCTCGACGGCGTCGACCCCCATCGCGAGCGCGAGCTCGTACGAGGAACGGCTGTGCTCGGGGCGGTAGCCGGGGGCACCGCGATGCCCGATGACGAGCGGAGATCTCCTGGCCACGCTTTCAGCGTAAAGCACCCCGTTCATAGAGAACCTCCGTAGACTTGTCGGACACTGACCGATCCCCCGGGACCGATCCCCTCAGGAGTGATCCGCACCATGAGCAGCAACTTCGCTTTCAACAACCCGGCGTTCCAGCAGCAGGACCCGCGCAAGGCCGCGACGTATCCCGGTGCGCCTCAGAACGGCACGTACGCACCGCCGCCCGCTCCGACCGCGGCCCAGGCCGCCGCCGTGAACGCGAATCTCGAGGGCATGTACGCCGCCCCCGCGGCCGGCGCGATCGAGACCGACCGGATGACGGTCGAGGACACGATCTGGAAGACCGTCGGCCTGTTCGCGATCCTCGTGGCCACCGCCGTCGTCGGCTGGATCTGGACCGCGACGAGCTTCTACAACACGGGCGAGGCGAACCTCGTGCCGTGGATCGTCGGCGCACTGGGCGGCTTCGTCCTCGCGCTGGTCGTCATGTTCACCTCGCGCAAGAAGGTGCGTCCGGCGCTCATCTTCGGCTACGCGGCTTTCGAGGGTCTGTTCATCGGCGCGATCTCGGCCTGGTTCGAGATCATCTGGCCGGGCATCGTCATGCAGGCCACGCTCGCGACCCTCGCGGTCGTCGGTGTCACGCTCGCCCTGTTCGCCAGTGGCAAGGTGCGGGCATCCGCGAAGATGACCAAGATCGTCATGATCGCGATGTTCGGGTACCTGGCCTTCTCGCTCCTGAACCTCATCCTGATGTGGACCAACGTCCTGCCGCAGGAGCTGATGTTCGGCATGCGGAGCGCGCCCAGCCCGCTCTTCGGCATCCCGTGGGGCGTCATCATCGGCATCCTCGTCGTCTTCATGGCCGCGTACTCGCTGGTTCTCGACTTCGACCAGATTCAGCAGGGTGTGCGCAACGGGGCGCCCCGCAAGTACGGCTGGCTCGGCGGCTTCGGCATCATGGTCACCGTCGTGTGGCTGTACGTCGAGATCCTGCGCATGCTGGCCATCCTGCGCGGCAACAACTAGACACGACATCGCGAAAGGGCCGCTCTCCTCGGAGGGCGGCCCTTTCCGCATCCTCAGCCGCGCGCCTTCGCCTCGAGCAGGGCGCGCTCGCGGTCGTTGCCGGCCAGGCGCGCGGCGACGGCGAACTCGCTGCGCGCCTCCTCGTCGCGCCCCAGGCGCAGCAGCAGCTCGGCACGGGTCGCGGGCAGCAGGTGGTAGCCGCGCAGCGCCCCCTCCTCCGCGAGCCGGTCGATGATGCGCAGCGCGTTCGCGGGGCCGGTGGCCATCGCCACCGCCGCAGCACGGTTCAGCTCGACCACCGGCGACGGCGCGATGCGCCCCAGCGCCTCGTAGAGCAGCACGATGCGCTCCCAGTCGGTCTCGTCGACGGATGCCGCCACCGCATGGCATTCGGCGATCGCGGCCTGCAGGGCGTAGGGGCCGCGACCGCGGCCGAGTGCGTCGGTGCGGGCCAGCGCCGCTCGCCCGCGCATGATCGCGCCTCGATCCCAGCGACGGCGGTCCTGGTCGGCGAGCAGGATCGGGTCGCCGTTCGGATCGACGCGGGCGGGGAAGCGCGCGGCGGTCAGCTCCATGAGCGCGACGAGTCCGTGCGCCTCCGGTTCACGGGGTGTGAGCTCAGCCAGCACGCGCCCCAGCCGCACGGCTTCACGGGCCAGATCCGGTCGCATCCAGTCGTCCCCCGCACTGGCCGCGTGCCCCTCGTTGAAGATCAGATAGAGCACGCCGAGGACGGCGCCCAGCCGCTCCGGGTACTCCTCGCGCGGCGGCACCTCGAACGGCACGTTCGCCGCGCCGAGGGTCTTCTTCGCGCGCACGATGCGCTGCTGCACCGTCGCGACCGGCACGAGGAACGCCCGCGCGATCTCCTCGCTGGACAGGCCGCCCACCACCCTCAGGGTGAGGGCCACGCGCGCTTCACGGGACAGCACGGGGTGGCAGGCGACGAAGATGAGGCGGAGCACGTCGTCGTCGATCGCGTCCGGATCCCACGGCACGCCCTGCGCCGACTGCTCCTGCTGCTCCCGCTCGAGGTCGTGCGCGATCACCACCAGCCGCTCGTCGTAGCGCTCTCTGCGCCGCCAGCCGTCGATCGCGCGACGCTTGGCCACGGTGGTCAGCCAGGCCGCGGGACTGCTCGGGATGCCGGCAGCCGGCCACTGCACGAGCGCCTCGGCGAGGGCGTCCTGTGCCAGATCCTCGGCGAGGGCGAAGTCTCCCGTCATCCGGGTGAGAGTCGCGACGATCTTCGCCGACTCGATGCGCCAGACGGCGGCGACGGCGCGCTCCGCGGATTCACGGGAGCGCGCCGTCGCGGCATCCTCAGCTCTGGGCACGGCGCTCGTTCTCCTCGCGCCAGCCCGCTTCCTTCTGGATCCACTCGTTGTCCTGCGGGAAGTCCGACAGCTCGGTGACGCGACGCACCTCGAGGTACGAACCCGGTCCGAGCGGCGCGCGCTTCGCCCACTCGGCGGCCTCCTCGCGGGTGGACACCTCGATGATCCAGAAGCCGTTGAACAGCTCCTTCGTCTCGCCGTAGGGACCATCGGTGACCAGCGGCTCCTCGGCCGAGAAGTCCACGACGAAGCCCTCCTCGGCCTCGGTCAATCCCTCGCCGCCGATCATCACGCCGGCCTTGAGCATGGACTCGTTGTACTTCCCCATCGCCTCGATGACCTGCTCGAAGGGGACGTCCTGATATGCCTCGACACCCGCATCGTCCGCGCGCATGATGAGCATGTACTTCATGATGATCTCCTCGATCTCGGGGTCGTCTCTCGACCCTGTCATTCAGGACGTCGAACGAGAAGAGAGCCGATCGACATCGGCGCGGAACTTTTTCTAGGATTTCTGCATGGATCCCTCGGAGGCCCTCGTCGATGAGGTGCGCGCTGTGCTGCGGGACGCCGCAGACCCGGCGCTCGCGCCCGGGCAGCAGGCGTACATGAAGTCGGCGATGCCGTTCCTGGGCGTGCGCGTGCCGGAGGTGCGACGGCACGTGGTGGGGACAGCCCGGGCCGAGAAGGATGCCTGGACGCTGCGTGAGGCGGCCCTGACGCTGTGGCGAGAGGCCTCGTACCGCGAGGAGCGCTACGCCGCGCAGGCGCTGATGGCGCTGCCGCCGCTGCGTGGACGGCTCGACCAGCTGGACGTGCACGAGGAGATGGTGCGCACCGGAGCGTGGTGGGACCACGTCGACGAGGTGGCGCATCGGCTGGCCGAACTGCTCGACGCGCATCCGGCCGAGATGGCCGTCGAAATGCGCGTGTGGTCAGGCGACGAGGACTTCTGGATGCGACGGGTGGCGATCATCTCGCAGCTCGGGCGGAAGGACCGGGTGGACCGGATGCTCCTCGTCGATGCGATCGAGCCGAACATCGCCGATTCCGAGTTCTTCATCCGCAAGGCCATCGGCTGGGCGCTGCGCGACCTCGGCAAGAGTGATCCGGACTGGGTACGGGGCTTCGTCGCGGAGCATCCGGGTCTCTCGCCCCTCTCGCGCAAGGAGGCTGTCAAGCACCTCGCCCCCGGTCGTTGAGCGAGCGTCGGTCGTTGAGCGAGCGCAGCGAGACGACCACCTTCGTCGCTCGCTCAACGACCCGCGTGTGGCTCCAGCGCGTCGAGGGACGCGCGGATGGCGGCGGCGGATGCCGCGAGCTTCGCCTCTTCGCCGGGCGTCATCGGCGTGCCCGCGACGGCGAGCGCACCCGACGCCGAGACGACGGACGGCAGCGACAGCGCGACGCCGTCGATCCCGTGCTCGCCGTTCAGCACCGTGGACACCGGCAGCACGGCGTGCTCGTCGCGGATCACGGCCTCGGCGATGCGCGCCGCGCTCACGCCGATCGCCAGGTTGGTCGCACCCTTGCCGCGGATGACGGCGTACGCGGCATCCCGCACCTCGACGGCGATGCGGTCGAGCTCCTCGGTGGTGAAGGGCTCGTCCGCAGGCCAGTCCAGGATCGGAACCGGACCGATGGTCGCGTTCGACCACACCGGGAACTGGCTGTCGCCGTGCTCGCCCACGATGTCGGCGTGCACGCTCGCGGTGCTCACGCCCGCCCGCTGCGCGAGCCGCCAGCGCAGCCGCGAGGTGTCGAGCACCGTGCCCGATCCGAAGACGCGGGCGGCGGGCAGCCCGGTGATGCGCTGCGCGACGACCGTCATCACGTCGGCAGGGTTGGTGACGATGATGAACACCGCGTCGGGGGCGTGCTCGAGCAGACCCGGCATCAGGCTCTGCAGGATCCGCACGTTCGTGCCGGCCAGCTCCATCCTGGTCTGCCCCGGCTGCTGCTTCGCCCCGCGGTGACGATCACCACGTCGCTGTCGTCCACGACCGAGAGGTCGGAGCCCCCGCTCACCGATGACGAGGTGAACTGGGTGCCGTGTGCGAGGTCGAGCACCTCCGCCTCGACCTTCTCCGTGGCGATGTCGTACAGCGACACCTCGGCCGCGCTCCCCGGATCAGCGCCGCGTAGGCGACGCTGACTCCGACTCCGCCCGCACCGACCACTGACAGCTTCGTGCGTCCTCTGCTCATGGCACCATCCTGCCGGAGTCGCCGACGGCCGCGCAGCCCGATGTCCCGTACCATGATGGGCCGGGACAGCGGACAGCCGGAGGGGGCGCGATGAGGAACCGGAGACGACACGGTGCGATTCTGGGAGCGGCAGCTCTGCTCGGCGCACTCATCGCCGGGCCGGCGATGTCGGCGGCCGGCCAGACCCCGCCCGATCTCGAGCCGGGGTATGTCAGCGACTACTCCGATGTGCTCTCGGATGCGGACGAGGCCCGACTCGAACAGCGCCTCGGAGACCTCGCCTCCGCCGACGGACTCCCCGAGCTGTACGTCGTGCTGGTGCCCGACTTCGACTCCCCCGGCAACGCCCTGGCCTGGGCGGATGCGACCGCGCTGCGCAACAACCTCGCGGCCGACCAGTACCTGCTCGCGATAGCCACCGACGGACGCTCTCTCGCGATCTCTGCGGAGTACGGCGACGGTGGGGTCGAAGCCGGTCCGCTCTCCGAGAGCCGGGTGCTCGAGATCGAGGACGACCTCGGCTCCCGCTACCTCGCCGACGACGACTGGGCGGGCGGCATCGAGTTCGTCGACGACGAGTTCTCGAAGGTTCCACTGCCCTGGTGGGTGTGGCTGCTCGGGGCGGCGGCACTGGCGCTGCTCATCTTCGTTGTCGCCAGGATCATGGTCGTGCTGCGTCGCCGGGCGGCCCGTGTCGCCGAGCTGCGGACATTGGAGGGGCAGAAGAAGAGCGCTGCACGACGGCTGGTGCAGACCGACGAGGCCGTGCGCACCAGCGAGCAGGAACTCGGATTCGTCACGGCGGAGTTCGGTGAGGAGACCACGGGCGAATTCACCACCGTCCTTGCCGAGTGCCGTTCGCTGCTGCAGCAGGGGTTCGGGCTGCTCGAGAAGCTGGAGGATGCCGAGGAGGACACGCTTCAGCAGACCAGGGAGTGGACGAACGAGATCCTCCGGCTGTGCCGGCAGGTCGACGACGCCCTGGACGGCCGCACGCACGAGCTCGCCTCTCTGCGGGCGCTCGCCGAGGGCGCCGTGGACACGCTGGCGCGACTGAAGACGGCTCGCGCAGAGGCGACCGCGCTGCAGAGTGAGGCCGCGGATCGTCTCGAGTCCCTCGCCGCCGCCTTCGCGCCGGCGGATCTGATCGGCGTGGTCGACAACGACGATCAGATCGGCAGCCGGCTGCGCGCGGCGGATGCGCAGCTCGAGGCGCTGCAGAAGGCCATCGACGCACGCCGCCCGAAGGCCATCACCGATGCCGTGCACGAGGTCGAGCGCCTGCTCGCCGAGGCACGGGACCTGCGTGACGCGATCGAGGCCCAGGCCGACGCCCTCGCCGCACGGTCCGCCGCGCCCGCGACCGGTTCCGCCCTGGAGCGGGCCATGGCCGCTGTGCGAGCTGCGGAGACCTCGATCGGGGCGAGACCGGGCGGGGTGAGCGCGTTCGCGCTGGCCCGGCTGCACTCGGCCCAGCGACAGCTCGACGCGGCCGTCTCCGCGGAACAGCCCGAGGATGCCGAGCGCCTGGCGGCATCCGCCCTGGCTCTCGCCGAGCAGGTGCAGGGTCTCGTCGGTGCTCCTGCGGCGCCCGAGCGCCGCCGGTTCATGAGGTCCTCCGCTCACCCGTCCGACGCCGGCGCGGTCATGTACGACACGCCGGCGACGAGTTCTGCGCGCAGCTCGGACTGGCGCCGGGTCTCCGCGCGCGACGACGACGAAGGACGAGGCGGCAAGGCCGTCGCCGGCGGCCTCAGCGGCGGGGTCATCGGGCTCTTCAGCGGCATCGGCGTCACTGCCGATGAGCCCGGCGGGGTCGTGCTCTTCGTGCTCCTCGGCGCCGGAATCGGCGCGCTGGCCGGAGCATTCGGCGGCTCAGGCGGAGGCGGCGGCTCGTCCTCGGGCTGGGGCGGCTCGTCGAGATCCTCGTCGCGGGGCGGCTCGTCGCGCTCGTCGCGCAGCCACTCGTCCAGCCGTTCCTCCAGCCGTTCCTCCAGCCGTTCCTCCGGCGGCAGCCGCTCGTCCGGCCGTTCCGGCGGCCGCCGCTTCTGACCGCCCTTCTTTCCGCCCTCTCTTCCCGCAGGCGGCGGACGATTCTGCAGATGGCGGACGACACGCCGCTTTCTGCTCCGCCATCCGCAGATCCGTCCGCCATCCGCAAGGCACGCCATCCGCTGCGCGCACGGTCCCCCCTCCGTCAGCCAGGTCGAGGCCCTCGCACGCGCCGGCCCGTCCGTCTGCAGGCGGCGGACAGAACGACGGATGGCGGAGCCCGCGCCGGTGTGTGCGCCGCCATCCGCAGATCCGTCCGCCATCCGCAAGGCCCCTAGGCTGGGCCCGTGGCGACGGGCGATCGGCGAGTGGTGTTCTGGGACTTCGACGGCACGCTCGCCGTGCGCGAGGGCATGTGGTCAGCGGCCGTCGCCGACGCGCTGCGATCGGTGGATGCCACGATCGCGGTCGATCCGGAACTCGTCCGGCCGCATCTGCGCAGCGGGTTCCCCTGGCACGAGCCCGAGGTCATGACCTCTCCCCCGCCGTCGGCGGATGCCTGGACCGCGCGCCTCGCGCCGGTCTTCACCCGTGCGCTGAGTGCGCAGGGCGTTCCCGAAGACGTCGCGTCGGCGGCATCAGCTCGGGTGCTCGACGAGTACTACCGGCACGAGCCCTGGCGGGTGGTCGACGGCGCCACAGAAGCGCTGCGGCTGGTCGCGGATGCCGGCTACGACAACGTCATCCTGAGCAACCATGGGCCGGGCCTGCCGACGCTCGTCGACGCCCTCGGCCTGTCACCGCTGATCACCCTGACGATCACCAGCGCGGCGGTCGGCATCGAGAAGCCGAACCCGCTGCTGTTCACGCATGCGCTGCGCGTGACGGATGCCGGCGCCGACACCTGGATGGTCGGCGACAACCCCGTCGCCGACGTCGAGGGGGCTCAGCGCGCCGGCATCCGCGCTCTCCTCGCCGACGGGATCTATCCCGACTCGCGCGGCCTGACCGTCCTGCAGGCCGCCCGCCACATCGCCGCCGCAGCATCCTGACCCGGCAGAATCTCGGAGATCTGCACCGTCCCGGACCAGATCCGCCTCATCCCTCAGCGATCCCGCAGATCTCCGAGATTCTTCTCCCCTGACCAAAGCTCTCCATCCCTGCGTCCCCTCGCAAAGCTCTCCGCCCCCACACCAGAGGCATGAGGGCGGAGGGATCGTCGCGGAGCGAGCATCGGGGAGGAGCGAAGCGGAGAGGCTTGGACCGCGGTTCCTGAGCGAGCGGAGCGAGTCGAAGGGCTGCGAGCGCAGCGACGATCCCGCAGTCCGCACCCCGTTTCGTCTCGCTCCGCTCGCTCAACGACCGGGCAGTCGGAAGCCCGCCCCTATCTCACTCCCACTCGATCGTTGCCGGCGGCTTCGACGTGACGTCGAGCACGACCCGGTTGACCTCGCTCACCTCGTTGGTGATGCGGTTCGAGATCTTCGCGAGCACGTCGTACGGCAGGCGGGTCCAGTCCGCCGTCATGGCGTCCTCCGACGACACCGGGCGCAGCACGATCGGATGCCCGTAGGTGCGGCCGTCGCCCTGCACGCCCACCGAGCGCACGTCGGCGAGCAGCACCACGGGGCACTGCCAGATCTCCTGGTCGAGGCCGGCGAGGCTGAGCTCCTCGCGGGCGATCGCGTCGGCCTCGCGCAGCACGTCGAGACGCTCGCGCGTGACCTCGCCGATGATGCGGATGCCGAGGCCGGGGCCGGGGAACGGCTGGCGGCCGACGATCGCCTCGGGGATGCCGAGCTCGCGGCCGATCGCGCGCACCTCGTCCTTGAACAGGGCGCGCAGCGGCTCGATGAGCTCGAAGTCGAGATCGTCGGGCAGTCCGCCGACGTTGTGGTGCGACTTGATGTTCGCGGTGCCCGCTCCGCCGCCGGACTCGACGACGTCGGGGTAGAGCGTGCCCTGCACCAGGAACGAGACCTTCTCGCCCGAGGCCTTCGCCTCTTCGACGAGGTCGCGCTGCACCTTCTCGAACGCGCGGATGAACTCGCGGCCGATGATCTTGCGCTTGGTCTCGGGGTCGGTGACGCCCTCGAGGTGGCCGAGGAACGTGTCGGCAGCGTCGACGGTGATCAGACGCACGCCGGTGGATGCCACGTAGTCGCGCTCGACCTGCTCCCGCTCACCCTTGCGCAGCAGGCCGTGGTCGACGAAGACCGCGGTGAGCTGGTCGCCGATGGCCTTGTGCACGAGCGCCGTGGAGACGGCGGAGTCGACGCCGCCGGACAGCGCCGAGATGACCCGTGCGTCGCCGACCTGCTCACGGATGCGCTCCACCTGCTCGGCGATGACGCTGTCGCTGTTCCAGTCGGCCGCCAGCCCCGCGCCCTTGTGCAGGAAGTTCTCGATCACGGCCTGGCCGTGGTCGGAGTGCCGCACCTCGGGGTGCCACTGCACGCCGTACAGGTGACGCTCCTCGTTCGCGAACGCCGCGACTTTGGTCGCCGGCGTGGTGGCCAGCACCTCGAAGCCCTCGGGGGCGCGCGAGACCTGATCGCCGTGACTCATCCACACGTTCTGCTCGGTCGGCTCACCGCCCAGCAGCGTGCTGTCGTTCAGCGGGATCATCGCGTCTGTCGCGCCGTACTCGCGCAGGCCGGTGTTCGCGACCTCGCCACCGAGGGTGCGCGCCATGTACTGGAAGCCGTAGCAGATGCCGAGCGTCGGCACCCCGAGCTCGAGCACGGCCGGGTCGAGCTGCGGCGCACCCTCCTCGTAGACCGACGACGGACCGCCGGAGAGGATGATCGCCACGGGGTTCTTGGCTGCGATCTCGTCGGCGGACGCGGTGTGCGGCACGATCTCGCTGTAGACGCCGGCTTCGCGGACGCGACGGGCGATGAGCTGCGCGTACTGCGCGCCGAAGTCGACGACGAGCGCCGGGCGCTGCGCGGTGTCGGGGGTCTGGTCGGTCACCGGATGCCTTCCGTGGTGGATGTCGATGTGGGCTGAGCCTCCGACTCGGCCGGGCTCTGGGTCCCTGAGCCGGCCGAAGGGTCGCGCGCCGCGAGGTAGGACTTCACGTCGCGGGCGACGCGGGTCTCCATGAAGAACGAGAGCAGCGGCACGACACCGCCGAGGGCGAGCATGATGAGACGCGGGAAGCGCCAGCGCATCAGGCTCCACATGCGGAAGCACGAGAACAGGTAGACGACGTAGAACCAGCCGTGCGCGACCAGGATGCCGAGCGACAGGTTGAGGCCGTCGCCGGTGGACTCCAGGCCCTCCGGCCCCTCGACGACGGGGGCGAACCACAGGAACCCGCCTGAGCCCCCCAGGAAGAGTTCGAGATGGATCGGCGTGTACTTCAGCACCATCTCGGTGACCAGCAGCAGCAGCATGACGCCGGTGATGATGGACGCGATCTGGTAGAACTTCAGCGCACCGCGGATCGCCGGGAAGCTGGCGACTTTCGGTTCGGGCATGCGTCCATTCTACCGGCGGCGCGAGGTGCGACGGAGGGCCGCCGGATGCTGCGTACAGCACCCGGCGGCCCTCCGTCGGGCGATCAGCCGAACAGCCCCTTGAGGAAGTCCAGCAGCGCGTCCACGATGTCGCGGATCACGTCGACGATCCCGCCCCCTCCGGCCCGGTTCACGTGCACGGTGGCGGTGGCCTCGTCGCCGTCGGCCTGCGACACCGCGAGGATGTACTTGCCCGGCTGGGTCTTCTTCGGCACCGTCACCGAGGCCGAGAACTTCCCGTCGTTGCCGACCTTGACAGTGCCGAGCGAGACGGGAGCGCCCTTCTTGGCGCGCAGCTCCACGGTCACGGTCTCACCCGGCTCGTAGCCCGAACCGGTGATCGCGAGCTTCTTGCCCGCGGCGACCTTGCCCGATCCGGCATCGATCGTTCCCGCGAACACCGGCGGCTCGCCGCCGTCATCCGCGAAGGTGATCGGCAGCTGTGCCGTCGTCCCGGTGCCCGCCACGCTCACGGTGAGCAGCTGCGCGCCATGCGCGCCCTCCGGAACCGTGAAGGTGAGCGTCGCGCGACCCGCCTCGTCGCCGGCGTCGATGACCGTCGGGTCGACGGCGCCGGTGGCCAGGACGGCATCGCCCAGCGAGAGGCTGACCTCGCCCGGCGCCTGCTCCCCCGCGCTGAACGCGAGCGACGAGAGAGCCACAGTCACCTGGTCGCCGGCGGCGTAGCCGCCCTCGGGCGCCGACGGGAGTGACCGTCGCACCGACGGCGCGCTGCTTCAGATCGGGCGTGGCCGTCTCGTTCGCGGAGAACCAGTCCACCATCGACTGCAGGTCGATCTTGCCGGTGTCCTTCTTGTTCGCGCCGTCGGCGAGGGTGAAGAAGTTGTCACCGCCGGCGGCGAGGAACGAGTTCGCCGCGACCAGGTAGGACTGCGCCGGATCGATCGCGGTGCCGTTCAGCGTCATCGAGGTGATGCGCTCACCGGTCGCCGCAGCCGGATCGTAGGTGTACTCGAAGCCCTGCGAGACGCCCAGCTTCAGGAACGGACGGCTCGCGCCGGCCGGCTGCCACTGCTCCTCGAGCACGCTCTTCAGCTGCGCGCCGGTGAGCTCGAGCGTCACCAGGGTGTTCGCGAACGGCTGCACCGTCGCCGCCTCACGGTACGTCAGGTTGCCGTCGGGGTCGCTCGCCCCGCTCGACGCGTACGTGAGGTTGGTGCGGATGCCGCCCGGGTTCATCAGTGCGATCTCGGCACCGGTGGACCACTGCTGCACGTCGGCGACGAAGTTGCCGATCGTCGACTCACCGCCGCGGTTCTCGGTCTTGCCGTCGCTCTGACGCGCGCGGTTGAAGTCCGCCGTGATCTCGCCCACCTTCTCGGCGCCGATCACGTCGGCCTCCTCCTTCGCCGCGTCGACGATCGCCTGCACCTCGGGAACGGCCGGGTAGTTGCCCACCCAGATCTTCGTGCCCGGCTTGTCCGGGTCGTCGATCTGACGCGCGAGCGGCTTGATCTCGTTCGAGATCGACAGCAGCTCGTGGGTCTTCGGATCGACCTTCAGATTCATCAGCCCGAAGTTCTCGCCGTACTGCCCCGCCGACACGACCGGACGGCCGTCGATGACGTGGTTGTACGCCAGGTGCGTGTGCGCAGACACGATGGCGTCGACGTCGGAGTCGACTCCGTAGACGATCTGCCCCAGGGGCGAGTCGGGCGTGATGCTCGACAGCTCGGTGGTCGCGGTGCCCTCGTGGACGAGCAGGATGATGACATCCGCCTCGCCGTTGGACGCGTCGCCGTCGCTGAGCGCGTCGGCCGCCTTGTTCACCGATTCGGCGATGTCGCGGATGTCGAGGTCCTTGATGCCGTCCGGCGAGACGAGCGAGTCGAGCTCTTCCGTCACCGCACCGACGAATCCGACCTTGACTCCGTCGACGTCCTTGACCCAGCTCGGAGCCAGAGCGGTCGGTGCGTCCTCATCGGTGCCGAGGAACACGTTCGAGCTGATGTACTCCCAGTCGGCCCGGTCCTGGATGCGATCGCGCAGATCCTCCCAGCCCTGATCGAACTCGTGGTTGCCTGCGGCGCTCACCTCGAGACCGGCGGCGTTCAGCGCGTCGATCGTGGGGTTGTCGTCGAGGATGAACGACGTGAAGGTCGACGCGCCGACGAGGTCGCCCGCCGCGGCGAACACCGTGTTCGGGTTCTCGGCCCGCACCTGATCGATCGCACCGGCGAGCACGGCCGCGCCGCCGGCGGCGCCGTCCGCCTCGATACGACCGTGGAAGTCGTTGATCGTGGCGATGTCGATGCTGATCGGCGGCTGCGTGCTGGACACGCCCACGACGATCGGATCGTGGTCGCTGGAGCGGTACGGGGTGCCCGACTCGGTGGCGCCGAACGCGTAGCCGCGGTCGCTCCACTCCGGCGAGTTGATCCCCAGACACCGGCGCCCGTGACGGATGCCTTCAGCGACGGCGACGCGATCACGTGGTCGAGCGATCCCAGCTCACCGTCGAACGAGTAGGTGTACTGCCCGTCGGTGGTGTCGGCCACCATGTCGGACCACCCGGCCGAGGTGAACACGTCGATCGGGTCCTCTTCGCTGTACGCGTTGAAGTCGCCGACGAGGAACACGTCGTCGCTGCCCGAGGACTCCTGCACGTCACCTGCGAGCGTCAGCACGGACTGCGCCTGCTTGACGCGGTCCGCGTTGAACTGCCCCTGTCCGTCGGCCGGCTCCGCGCCGTCGCCCGACTTCGACTTGAAGTGGTTGGCGATGACGCTGAACGTGCGACCGTCGGCCTCGAAGGTCTGCGCGATCGGCTCGCGGGCGTTGCCCCACACCGTCTCGTCGGTGACTGTCGTGGCGTCGCCGACCGTCTTGACGGCGGCCTTGCGGTAGATGATCGCGCTGGTGATGTAGTCGGTCGTCGCCGCGTCCTGCAGCGCGGCCGGCGTGGGCACGTAGCCCCACACGTCGGAACCCGCCGCGGCATTCAGACCGGACACGAGATCCTTGAGGGCGGTGTCGACCGGTTCGCCGAGCTTGACCGAGTTCTCGATCTCCATGAGGGTCACGACCTCGGCATCCAGGCCGTTGATCGCCGAGACGATCTTCGACTTCTGGATCGCGAACTGCGCGGCATCCTTCGCGCCGCGCGCGTTGGAGTTCTCGCTGCTCAGCGTCGTGAAGTAGTTGTACACGTTGAACGAGGCGACCTGGAAGTCGCCGCCGACGGCCGGCGGAGCCGCCGGGCGCGGGTTCTTCGTGTCGAACGTGACCTTGTACGACGCGTCGCTGGAGTCGTCGATCGGCACGACCGGCTGCAGGCGCCAGTCGTCGAAGCCGTACTGCAGCACGTAGCCGTGATCGGAGAAGTTCACCGCGTCGCCGTTGCGGACCACGGTGTCCTTCGTGAAGTACGGCTGGTCGCCGGGGTGCCCGCTGCTGGTCACCTGGGTCGACCATCCGTCGTCGAGCAGGATGCGGCTGGCGCGGTTGGCCTTCGCGATGGCGTCGGCCTCGGCGCCGGGGCGCTTCACCTCGGTGCTCTTGACGTTCAGCTCGTTCGGGTTCAGCCACAGCGTGCCGAAGTTGTAGAGCTGGTGCGTGGAGGCCAGCGCGTACGTCCCCGAGGGGGCGACGAGCATGTTCTCGTAGGCCTCGCGGTCGCCGCCCACCACGGATGCCGGCAGCGGGGTCGCCTCCGGCACGCCGACGCCGGCGGTGACCAGCTCGACACCCGACTCGGATGCCGGGGTGATCTGGGTCTGCCCGAAGTACTCGCTGACCACGCCGGTCACCGAGACCAGGTCTCCGATCTTCACCCCGGACGCCGTCAGGGCGTTCAGGTAGACGAAGACGCCGTCGGATGCTCCGGGCGTCGCGTCCTCGGCGCCGCCGGAGCCCTCGGTCTGGATGCTGATGCCCTTGTAGCCGCCGGTGCGGTAGTCGCCCGTGACGACGCCCTCCACCGTGACCGTCTGCCCGTCCATCGCGGCCTTGTCGGCGGCGCCCTGCACCTCGGCGATCGTGGCCTTCACCGGGTCGGTGCCCGGATCGGGATCGGGATCGGTCTGCCCGCCGGACGCCTGCGGGGTGATCGTCGCCGAGAGCGAGAAGTCCTTGCTGTTGTCGTCCGTGTCGGACCCGTTCGTGCGGTTCAGCGACTTCACGTCGGTGTTGCTCGACGGCGCGGCGGCGACCTTCGTCTCGAAGGTGTTCGAGGTGCCGTAGCCGAGCAGGTCGACGATGTCGCCGCCGGTCGCCGACCCGGTCGGCAGGGTGACGGCGCTCGTGCTCTTCACGAGCGCGATCGTTCCCGTGGTGCCGCTCGGGTTCAGGTTGCCGGTGGCGTCGGGCGCGGGCAGTTCGGCGCCGTTCGCGCCGTTGCTGCCGCCCTTGACCAGGTAGTACCCCTTGGCCGGGATGCTGCCGGTCAGCGGCACGACGCCGTTGGAGTTGCCGGAGCCGGTGGCCGATCGGTACTGCAGCGACATGCCGTCGAGCGTCACCGCTGCGGAGGTCGGGTTGTAGAGCTCGACGAACTTGTTCGTGAACGCCGCGCCCGCGCTGCCGCCGGACAGGTAGGCCTCGTTGATGACCACCCCCGTCCCGGTGGTGTCGGCGAAGGCGGGGGTCGCGGCGATCGAGCCGAAGCTCAGCGCGACCGCGGCGGATGTGACGAGGGCGCAGGCGCGCCCCCTTCTGCGCGGGACGGGAACGGCGCGGTTCCCATCATCAGGGGCGGACATCATCAGTGCTGTCTCCTCGGGTTCTGGTGGCGGTTCGCGGGAACCTCCGAGACGCGCGCCGGGTGGCGCACGCGCATGTCAGAGACATTAGGCGTTTCCTGAGACATTCCTCAATGGTGTTCGCGATCCGGTCATCGAATCGTCACCGGCGCGACGGCTCAGGATGCGGCGGACGCGTCCGCGCGGTCGTCGAACTCCTCGACCTCGCGCTCCCAGGCATCCTTCGCGAGGCGGTACCAGAGGTAGAACGCGAATCCGGCGAAGATCGCCCATTCGATCGCGTAGAAGATGTTCAGCCAGTTCACCGAGGAGCGCTCCTCCGGTGCCGGCGACGAGATGTCCGCGAGTCCTGCGGTCGCCTCGGAGGACGCCAGATAGGGGCGGTACACGTCCAGCCGGTCGACGTCGTGCCAGCGGCTGAGCAGCGCGGCAGGCGAAATCCGGTTCAGATCGAACGGGTCCCTGGTGACGACGGGACCCTCGTCCGAGATCACGCGACCGGTGATCTCGGCCTGCGCGGATCCGCGCGCGGCCAGTGCGGATGCCGGCGGCATCCGCCTTCTCGCGCGTCGGTGCGAACCCGATCGCGACGGCGATCGAGGTGCGCTCGGCGACGCGCAGCTGACCGGTGACCCAGTAGCCGGCGGCTCCGTCGTTGAAGCGTCCGGAGACGACGATGAAGTCCTCGGGCACCCAGGTGCCGCTGGTCTCGACCTTCTGACCGACCAGCGGCTCGGCGAGGTAGTCGCCGGGCTGGACGACCTCGGTGAGCGGCTGCACCTTCTCGGTCATCCCCGGCTCGGGCGGCGCCGTGTCGATCGCGCGGCCGAGCTGCCACTGCCCCAGCCAGGCGAAGACTCCGGCGACCACAAGGCAGAGCGCGAGCATGCCCAGCCAGCGCCCGCGCAGCATCACCTCCCGCAGCGTGGGAGGGAAGTCCTGCGTATCGGTCATCCGGCCTCGTAGGGCGCCAGGACGACCTCGACCCGCTGGAACTCCTTCAGGTCGGAGTACCCGGTGGTCGCCATGGACTTGCGCAGCGCGCCGATGAGGTTCGCGGTGCCGTCCGCCACCGGAGCGGGGCCGTACAGCACCTCCTCGAGCGTGGCGACGCCCTCGACCTGCACCCGGCGGCCACGCGGCAGCTGCGGGTGATGCGCCTCGGCTCCCCAGTGGAAGCCGCGACCCGGGGCATCCGTGGCGCGTGCGAGCGCGACCCCGAGCATGACGGCGTCGGCGCCCATGGCGAGCGCCTTGACGATGTCGCCCGAGGTGCCCACGCCGCCGTCGGCGATCACGTGCACGTAGCGGCCGCCGGACTCGTCGAGGTAGTCGCGTCGCGCGGCGGCGACGTCGGAGACGGCCGTCGCCATCGGGGCGTGGATGCCGAGGGTGGCGCGCGTGGTGGACGCCGCGCCCCCGCCGAAGCCGACCAGCACGCCGGCCGCGCCGGTGCGCATCAGGTGCAGTGCGGCGGTGTAGGTGGCTGCGCCGCCGACGATCACCGGCACGTCGAGGTCGTAGATGAACTTCTTCAGGTTCAGCGGCTCGGCGACGCTCGAGACGTGCTCGGCCGAGACGGTGGTCCCCCGGATGACGAACAGGTCGACACCGGCTTCGACGACCGTCTGGTAGAACTCCTGGGTGCGCTGCGGCGTGAGCGAGCCGGCGACGGTGACGCCGGCCTCGCGGATCTCGGCGAGACGCGCCTTGATGAGCTCCGGCTTGATCGGCTCGGAGTACAGCTCCTGCATCCGCACCGTCGCACGATCGGCGGGCAGACCCGCGATCTCCGCGAGCAGCGGCTCGGGGTTCTCGTAACGGGTCCACAGGCCCTCGAGATCGAGCACGCCCAGACCACCGAGACGGCCCAGCATGATCGCGGTCTGCGGGCTGACGACCGAGTCCATCGGCGCGCCGATGACCGGGATGTCGAACGAGAACGCATCGATCGTCCACGCCGTCGAGACGTCCTCCGGGTTACGCGTGCGCCGGGAGGGCACCACCGCGATGTCGTCGAACGTGTACGCGCGACGAGCGCGCTTGCCTCGGCCGATCTCGAAGTCCATGGTCACCCCTTCAGACTACCCGGGTCGCACGGAGGTCATCGGGCGCGTGCCACACGACGCTCATCCCAGACCGGGGCATCCGACTCGTACACCTCGCCGTCCTCGCCGAAGACGAGGAACCTGTCGAACGAGCGCGCGAACCAGCGATCGTGCGTGACCGCCACGACCGTGCCCTCGAAGCGCGCGATCGCGTCCTCCAATGCCTCGGCCGACTCCAGGTCGAGGTTGTCGGTCGGCTCGTCGAGCAGCAGCAGGGTCGCGCCGGACAGCTCGAGCAGCAGCACCTGGAAGCGCGCCTGCTGACCACCGGAGAGCTGCGCGAACTCCTGCTGCGCCTGGCGCACCAGGCCGTAGCGATCCAGCGCAGAGCTCGCGGCGTCGCGCGGCATCCCCGCCCTGCGGTCATCGCCGGCGGTGCAGGATCTCGAGCAGCGTGCGACCGGCGAACTCCGGATGCGCGTGCGTCTGCGCGAACAGTCCGGGCACCACGCGGGCGCCGAGCACGGCCGCGCCGGTGTGCGCGACCTCGTCGAGCCGCTCCCCGGCGCCGGTCAGGTGCCCGAGCGTCGGGTCGGGATCGCTGCCGCCGCGCGCCAGCAGGCGCAGGAAGTGCGACTTGCCCGAGCCGTTCGAGCCCAGCACGGCGACGCGGTCGCCGAACCAGATCTCCGCATCGAACGGGCGCATCAGCCCGGTGAGCTCGAGCCCGGTGCACACGATCGCCCGTTTGCCGGTGCGCGATCCGCGCAGCCGCATGTCGAACTCCTGGGCGGGCGGACGCTCCTCCGGAGGCCCGGCCTCCTCGAACTTGCGCAGCCTGGTCTGCGCGGCACGGTACCGCGAGGCGAAGCCGTCGTTCGCCTCGGCCTTGACCTTGAGGTTGGCGACCAGGGTCTTCAGCTTCTCGTGCTGCTCGTCCCAGCGCCGGCGCAGCTCGTCGAGCCGGTCCATCCGGTCGATCCGGGCCTGATGGTAGGTCGCGAAGCCGCCGCCGTGCACCCAGGCCGTCGCTCCGGCACCGCCGGGCTCGAGCGTCACGATGCGGTCGGCTGCACGCGCCAGCAGTTCGCGGTCGTGCGAGACCAGCAGCACCGTCTTCGGGGTCTCGCGCAGCCGCTCCTCCAGCCAGCGCTTACCCGGCACGTCGAGGTAGTTGTCCGGCTCGTCGAGCAGCAGCACGTCGTCGGGTCCGCGCAGCAGGGCCTCGAGGGCGAGGCGCTTCTGCTCGCCACCGGAGAGCGTGGAGAGATCGCGGAACCTGGCGCGCTCGAACGGCACGCCGAGGGCCGCCACGGTGCACTGGTCCCACACGGTCTCGTGCTCATAGCCGCCGGCATCCGCGTACTCCGCGAGCGCCGTCGCGTACCGCATCTGGGTGCGCTCCGTATCATCCTCGATCAGCGCGTTCTCGGCGCTCTCGAGGGCTTCGGCCGCCTGCCGGATGCGGGCGGGCGCGACCGAGATCAACAGGTCGTGCACGGTCTGGCCCTCGCGTCCGTGACCGACGAACTGGTCCATCACGCCGAGCGATCCGTCGATGGTCACGACGCCGTCGTCCGGGGCGAGATCGCCGCGGACGATGCGCAGGATCGTGGACTTGCCGGCCCCGTTGGGGCCGATCAGGGCACTGGTCGATCCGGAGCCGACCCGGAAGGTCGCCTCGTCGAGCAGCGGGCGGCCGTCGGGCAGGGTGAACGAGACGCCGGCGACGTCGATGTATCCCACAGTGGTGGTCCTTCCGCCCGCCGCATCCTTCGCGAAGGCGAGCCGACCAGGCTATCAGTTCGGCGCGATCCGGGTCAGCGCACCTGGATGATGCGATCCGACTCGCCCCAGGCGCGATCCGCCGTCAGCGCGGACGCATCCAGCCGATCGGAGAGCGCCAGACAGAGCCGATCGCCGAGGGACAGTCCGGATCCGCGGCGCCAGGCGGCGGCCGCTGCTTCGGCGTCTGCGATGGTCACCGGCTCGACGCGGAGGTCATAACTCAGCAGCAGGCTGCGCGCCACGCCCCAGTCAGCACCGGCCGCGCGGATCTTCTGCGCGATCTCGGACCAGTTCGCGGCGCCGACAACGCCTCCGTCGAGCGCCGACTCGACCAGATCCGCACCCGGCTCGCCCTGCAGGAATGCCAGCACGGCCGACGCGTCGAGCACGCTCACGCAGCGTCCTCCCGGCCTGCGGCAGCTCGACGCTCGGCGAGCAGATCACCGACCAGATCGGTGCCGGACAGCTGTGCTCGCAGGATGCGCTTGGCCTGATCCCTCGTCGCGAGCACGACACCGTTGTCGGTCTCGATGAAGAGCAGCGGCGTGCCGGATTCCCAGTGCTGCCGCGTGCGGAGAGCTGCGGGCACCACGAGGCGGCCCCGATCTCCCATCGATGCAACAAAGGTGGTATCCATGTCATCAAAGTACCACTCAAGCACACAGGATGGGCCAGAACGGATGGGTCAGCGCGGGTCGGACATCCTCGCGAGCAGCTCGATGAGCAGGGCCTCGGCGACCGGGGCGGGCAACTCCTCGATCAGCGCCATCAGGGTCGACATCGGCTGCTCGGGCTTGACGCTGCCGGCGCCGGCGATGCGCAGCAGACGCCAGGACGCCGCGGGGCCCGGCACCCGGTCGGCGCTGTAGCCGAGCGCGCGCACGGCGCCGGCCAGCACCCTGCCGTCGGCGGGCGGGCGCCCGCGCACGGCGTCGGCGGCCGTGGAGAGCGCGCGGCGGAACTCGCCGAGATTCCGCTCCAGCACAGGCGTCAGCGTGAGGTGCGCACTGCGGGGCAGACGCGATCCATCGGCCTGCAGGAAGCCCGGCTGATGCTGGATCCGCCACCGTGCCGCACCATCTCGTCTGCGAGCCGGTGCGGGTCGACACGCTCCGCCGCGGGCAGCGAGACGTCCGAGATCAGAGCGATCGCCGGTCCCACCGGATCACCCATGACTGCCAGCCCGCTGATGCCCGCCACCTCCGACCGGATGCCGCGGGCGACCCGCGCGATCGATGCGGTGAGCTCGGCGAACCCGGCATCCCCGAGCCGCTGCACGATGGCCCAGGCGGCGGCCAGCGGAGACGCCGACTTCGAGCCGAGCAGGGTCGGGTTCACGACCGGATACCCCGGCCAGCGCGTGGTCGCGAAGAACTGCGCGCGGTGCTGGCGGCGGCCCCTCCCGCCATGCCCGCCGTGCAGCAGCACCGAGACGCCCTTCGGCGCGTACCCGAACTTGTGCAGGTCCACTGAGACGCTGGTCACGCCCGGGACCCGGAAGTCCCACGCCGGGGCATCCGGCCACCACGGCAGCACCAGCCCGCCGAAGCATGCGTCGACATGGCAGCGGATGCCGCGCGCCTTCGCCGCCGCGGCCACCGGCCGGATCGGGTCGAGGGCGCCGCTGGGATAGGCGGGGGCGGAGACGACGACGAGCGCGACGTCGTCGTCCATCCGGGCGATCAGGTCGTCCGGGTCGACGGCGCCGTCCGGCCGGCACGGCACCGCGTCGTAGTCCAGGTCGAACATCCGCGCGGCCTTCTGGAACGCGGCGTGCGCGGTCGCCGGCGCGAGCAGCCTCGGCCGGCCGGCACCGCCCTCGGCCCGCCACAGGTCGCGCGCGGTCTTCACGGCGAGCAGGCAGCTCTCGGTGCCGCCGCTGGTCACCGATCCGACCACGTCCCGTCCACCGTGCACGGCGTGCCGCACGAAGCCGAGCACGTCGCGCTCCATCGCGGCGACCGAGGGGAACACCGTCGGGTCGAGTCCGTTGACGGGTCGTGCGAGAGACGCCGGCGGCATCCGCGAGCTCGTCGAGCTCAGGCATCCCGGAGTCGTAGACGTACGCGAGCACGTGCCCGCCATGCGTGGGCGCATCGCCGGCGCGCAGCTGCCGCAGCCGGTCGAGGATGCCGGTCACCGGGCCACCGCCCCGAGCATCAGCCGCGGGCTCGTGCGCCTCCTGCGGACGCAACCGCATGTTTCATCCGCGTGAAGCGCACAACCCCGCGCGAAGCGCCCGGTGACGCCCGGGGTCATGCGGATGTCCCGACGATGTCGTGCTCGCGCAGACGGTAGCGCGACAGCGTGACCAGGCTCAGCACCATGAGCACCGCGGGAAGGGCGCTGAACGCCACGGCGATGCCGGCCACCGCCGCGGCCGGCTGCTCGACGGCGACGCCGGCGGTCGACTCGACGTACCCGGTGAGCGCGAGCACGATGGACAGCACGGTCGCGCCGAGGGCCATGCCCGTGGTCTCGCCCGCGGTCCACACACCGCTGAACACGCCCGATCGGTTGCCGCCCTCCGACGTCGACCGGTCGTGCGCGATCACGTCGGGAAGCATCGCCATCGGAAGGGTCTGCATGCCGGCGTACGTGGCACCGGCGAGCGCAACGGGCGCGAGGATCCACCATCCTGGCAGCCAGACCATCACCAGGAGCACGAGTGCCGCGAGCAGGAAGACCAGGCTGGCCAGACGGAACGCGCGTTCCTTGCCGGTGCGGTCGGCGATGAGCTTCCACACCGGCGCCATCAGCAGCGCCGGCGCGATGAGTGCGACGAACAGCGGCGTCACCGCCCCCTCGTCGTGCAGCACCCAGCGCGCCACGAACTGCGCCGCGGCGAGCATGAGCCCGGTCGCCAGCCCCTGCAGCATGAACGTCAGCAGCAGTGCGCGGAACGGCTGACTCTGCCGCAGCACCCGGATGCCGTCGTGGTAGTGCGTGCCGATCGTCGCCCCCGGCACCACCGGCAGCGCGGGCCGCCGCGGTGCGACCGTCGCGGAGATCAGCATGCCGACGCCGAGCACTGCGCCGGCGATGATCGCCATCACCAGGTAGCCGCGCAGCGGGTCGTCGGGGAACATGCCGCGCAGCTCGGGCCCGCCCGCCCCGAACAGCAGGATCGCGAGGGTCAGCACCACGACGCGCCACGTCAGCAGGCGGGTGCGTTCGCGATAGTCGTCCGTGAGCTCCGCGGGCAGGGCGATGTACGGCACCTGGAACAGGCTGAAGCAGGTCGCCGCGAGCACGAAGGCCACGAGCACCCAGAGCCCGGCCGACAGCGGCGAGAAGGATGCCGGCACCGCGAACGTGAGCACGAACGCGAGCGGCAGCCCGATGCCGCCGACCACCATGAACCAGCGCCGCGTTCCGGTGCGCGCGTAGGAGCGGTCGCTGAGACCGCCGATCACCGGGTCGATCAGCACGTCCCACACCTTCGCCGCCGTGACGATGGCACCCGCGGCGAGAGCGGTCACCCCCAGCGAGTCCGTCAGGTAGTAGACCAGGACGAGTCCGGGCAGGGTGGCGAAACCGCCCGTGCCGAGTGAACCGATCGCGTACCGCGCGATCTGTCCGCGATCCAGTGTCGACGCTGACCTCATGCGCTCACACTCAGCGAGCGGACCGGTCGGGCCGCGTACCGCTCAGGCCGCGTACCGCCCTGAGGCGATCGCCCTGGCGCGCTTCTTCTCGGCCTCCTCCTCGCGGTTCTTCGGCGGCACCGTGGCGACGAGATCGTCGAGCAGATGCTGCGTGATGTGCGCGATCTCGGCGACGGCACGGTCGAAGGCCTCCTGGTTGGCCCTGGACGGCTTGGTCGTGCCCGCGATCTTGCGCACGTACTGCAGGGATGCGGCGTGCACCTCTTCCGAGGTCGCGGCGGGCTCGAAGTTGTGGAGTGTGTGGATGCTGCGGCACATGCCGTTCACGCTACGCCGGGCATCCGACGCCCACCAGGCCCCGACCGATGCCGCTACCAGCGCTCGTCGCCGCGCGGCAGCACCTCGAGCACGTGCGGGAGCTCGCCGGGGAAGCACGAGCGGAACAGCTCGGTGATCTGCGGGTCCGAGCCGTAGTCGTCGACGATGCGCATGCCGATCATGGTGGAGATCAGCATGCCCTCCGCCATGAACGTGCGCGCGTCGTCGGCACTGAAGCCCATCTCGTCGCGCACGAAGCGCCACACCTCGGCGAACCCGCGCCGTGCGGCCGGGCCGATCACGGGATGGCCGCCGAGCAGGTATCCGTGGGACAGCGTCTGGTGCAGGCCACGCACCGAGATGAGGTCGACATAGGCCTCGCCCACCAGCTTCGGACCGGCCTCCCCCTCGGCCGTCGCCCGGATGAGTGCCGCCCGGAACGCCGCGAGCAGTCGCCCCTTGGCATCATCGAAGGTCGCCAGGAACAGGTTCTCCTTCGAGCCGAACAGCCGCACGACATAGGGCTGGCTCACACCGGCAGCCTGGGCGACCCCGTCGGTGGTCGCTCCTTCGTACCCACGCGCACCGAACACCGCCATGGCGGCCTCGAGGATCTGGCGGCGCCGCTCCTCAGAGGACAGCCGCCCGCCGGAGAGCACATCGGAACTCATTTCGCCAGGTTATCAGCGATCACTTGACTTTGTAATCATTCGATTACTACAGTTCCTTCGAGCAAGTAATCATTCGATTACAACCAACGGAGAACCCATGACCGAGACCGCATCCCCGCCCACGTCCGCGCGGCGCAGCCGCCCCGTCGCCCTGATCATCGCGGCATCCGCTCTGCCGATGTTCATGGCCACCCTCGACAACCTCGTCATGACCAATGCCCTGCCCGTACTGCACCGCGAGATGGGTGCCAGCGTCGAGGAGCTGCAGTGGTTCATGAACGCCTACGCGCTCGCCTTCGCCGGCGCGATCCTGATCGCCTCCGCGCTCGGCGACCGCTTCGGCCGGCGCACGGTCTTCGCCCTCGGCATCCTGCTGTTCGGCGCCGGCTCACTGTTCGCCGCGCTCAGCACCGATCCGGGTCAGCTGATCATCGCACGCGCCGTGCAGGGACTCGGCGGTGCGGCGATCATGCCGCTCTCGCTCGCCCTCCTCACCGGTGCGGTCCCCGCGACCCGTCGTGCCCTCGCCATCGGGATCTGGGGCGGCGTCTCCGGCCTCGGCGTCGCCGTCGGCCCGCTCGTCGGCGGCGCGATCATGGAGGGCTGGAACTGGCAGGCGATCTTCTGGATCAACGTGCCGATCGCCATCCTCGCCGTGCCGTTCGCCCTGCTGGTGCTGAACAACGACTTCGGCGCACGAGTGCGCATCGACGTGCCAGGCGCCCTGCTCGCCGCCGGCGGCGTGCTGGCACTCGTGCACGCGATCGTCCGCGGCAACGACGACGGCTGGGACTCCCTCGATGTGATCGTCGAGATCGCGCTGGGCACCGTGCTGCTGATCGTCTTCCTGATCTGGCAGGCCAGAGCGCAGCATCCGCTCGTCCCGCTGCGGCTGTTCCGCGACCGCTCCTTCTCGATGACCAACGTCGTCGGCTTCGCGTTCAGCTTCGGCACCTTCGGTGCGGTGTTCATCCTGATCCAGTATCTGCAGGTCGTACAGGGAGCGACCCCGCTCGAAGCCGCCGTGCAGACGACGCCGTGGACGATCGCGCCGATGTTCGTCGCGCCGCTGGCCGGCATCATCACCCCGCGCGTCGGCACGCGGGCGCTGATCGTGACGGGTCTCGCGCTGCAGGGCCTCGCACTGGCCTGGCTGGCGATCATCATCGCCCAGGACACGCCGTACGCCGCGATGATCGTCCCGTTCGTGCTCGCCGGCATCGGCATGGGGCTCGTCTTCGCCCCGTCGACGACCGCCCTGCTCGCCACGCTCGGCCTGATCGATCACGCGAAGGCATCCGGCGTGAACGCGACCATCCGCGAACTGGGCGTCGCGCTCGGCACCGCCGTCATGACGGCGGTCTTCGTCGGCGCCAGCGGTCAGCTCGCCCCCGACCTCTACGTCGACGCTGCTCGCCCCGCCATCCTCACCGGCGTCGCTGTGCTCGCGCTCGGCACATTGCTCGCGCTGCTGATGCCACCCGGTCGAGCGACGGATGCCGCCGGTGCCCGCCGAGCTCGCGACCGTCGCCTGACGGCGAGAGGACGTCGAGTTCCCCACCGACTTTCCGCCGAGGTCCCCACTTCTGCATGAGACCTGTGTTCAGATCGCGGGCCTCATGCAGCGGTCAGGAGGTCACGCGGAAGTCGCCGGCGGCCCCTGCCGCGGCTGCCACGGCGTCGGGTGACCGGATGCCGGAACATCTGCACGACCACGGAGCGCATGCACGACCGCATCCCGCGTCCGGCCGTGCAGGTGTTCCCGCGTCGTGCAGATGTCCCCGCGGACGCCGAACGCGGCACCGAACACGACGAAGGGCGGATGCTGCGCAGCATCCGCCCTTCGTCGCCGCCGAGGTTTCGACTCGCTGCGCTCGCTCAACCTGAGCCGGCCCGCGTCAAGTCCGCTCCGCGGCCGTGACCCGCTGCCGACTCACTTCTTGTAGTTGGGGGCCTCGACGACGATCTGCACGTCGTGCGGGTGCGACTCCTTGAGGCCCGCCGCGGTGATCCGCACGAACTTTCCGCGCGTCTTGAGCTCTTCGACGGTGCGTGCCCCGACGTAGAACATCGACTGGCGCAGGCCGCCGATCAGCTGGTAGGCCACGGCCGACACCGGCCCGCGGTAGGGCACCTGGCCCTCGATGCCCTCGGGGATCAGCTTGTCGTCGCTGGGGACGTCGGCCTGGAAGTAGCGGTCCTTCGAGTACGAGGTCTGCTTGCCGCGGGTCTGCATCGCGCCGAGCGAGCCCATGCCGCGGTACTGCTTGAACTGCTTGCCCGCCTGGAAGACGATCTCGCCCGGCGACTCGTCGGTGCCGGCCAGCAGCGAGCCCAGCATCACGGCATCCGCTCCGGCGACCAGCGCCTTGGCGATGTCACCGGAGTACTGCAGGCCGCCGTCGGCGATCACCGGCACGCCGGCTGGACGCGCCGCGAGCGATGCCTCGTACACGGCGGTGACCTGCGGCACGCCGACGCCGGCGACCACGCGGGTGGTGCAGATCGATCCGGGGCCCACGCCCACCTTGACGGCGTCGACGCCCGCGTCGACGAGCGCCTGGGCGCCCTCGCGGGTCGCGACGTTTCCGCCGATGACGTCGATGTGGGCGAACGACTCGTCGGCCTTCAGCCGCCTGACCAGATCGATCACGCCCTGGGACTGCCCGTTCGCGGTGTCGACCACGAGCACGTCCACGCCCGCGTCGCGCAGCGCCTCCGCGCGCTCCCACGCGTCTCCGAAGAAGCCGATCGCGGCGCCGACGCGCAGGCGACCCTGCTCGTCCTTCGTGGCCAGCGGGTACTTCTCGCTCTTGTCGAAGTCCTTGATGGTGATCAGGCCTGCGAGCCTGCCGTTCTCGTCGATCAGCGGCAGCTTCTCGACGCGGTGCTTCGCGAACAGGGCGATCACCTCGCCGGCCGCCACGCCCACCGGCGCGGTGACGAGGTTCTCGCTGGTCATGACATCGCGCACCAGGGTGGTCTGGCGCTCGAAGCCCGAGACGAAGCGCATGTCGCGGTTGGTGATGATGCCGATCAGCCGGTCGTCGGCGTCGACGACGGGCAGGCCCGAGATGCGGTACTTCGCACACAGGCCGTCGACCTCTTCGACCGTCGCGTCCGCCGTCGTGGTGATCGGGTCGGTGATCATGCCGGACTCGCTGCGCTTGACGCGGTCGACGTCAGCGGCCTGATCGGCGATCGACAGATTGCGGTGCAGGATGCCGATGCCGCCCTCACGGGCGATGGCGATGGCCATGCGCGCCTCGGTGACGGTGTCCATCGCGCTGGAGAGAAGCGGTGTGGCCACTGAGATGCGCCGGGTGACCCGTGACGAGGTGTCGGCCTCGCTGGGGATGACATCGGTATGCCCCGGCAGCAGCAGAACATCGTCGTAGGTGAGTCCGACGAAACCGAACGGGTCGTGCTGCTCCATGAATGGCTCCTCTGCGCCGGTGGCGCGGTCGATGGGGGATGCGCGGGGACGACGGCGGCCAGGCGGGACACGCCCGCCTATAGAGATTCTAAGCGCGCGCGGCTGAGCAGTATTCCAGGTTGGTTCCGAGTTCATCACGCAAGGTGCGATGATGCCTCTCCGCGGGTTACGCTCAGTGCGACGTCCGTCACCCGAGCGGCGTTGCTGCCTGCTCGGACGCTCTCGATGTGGAGGCCCTGTGGGACTCAGAACCCCGGCTCTCAGCCGACCCCGGCGCGGGCTGATGGCGCTGCTGGCGATCCTGGCAGCACTCATGCTCACGATCCTGATCACTCCTCCTGCGCACGCCGCCCCCGGCGACGACCAGGAGAAGACCGACTTCTACTTCGGCGGGGTGATCACGAACAAGGACGAGCCCGTCGGCGGGGTCGTCATCGGCGTCGACGGCGACGGCTTCAGCGCCGAGACGAAGACGGACGACGACGGCAGGTGGCGCCTCTACGTGCCGAAGAAGGGCTCGTACACGCTCATCGTCGATGAGGACACGCTGCCCGACGGCGTGATCATCGATCCCGCCCAGCTGCCGGCCGGCATCTCGGCGGTGCAGGGCAAGACCGGCGAGTTCGAGGCGGAGTTCGGCCTGACCGGCACGAAGATCGTGAACCTGTTCCTCGGCGCCGGAGAGCGGCAGACGACCTCCTTCTTCGACCAGCTGCTGAACCGCACGATCGGCGGCATCAACTTCGGACTGCTGCTCGGCCTTGCCTCGATGGGCGCCGCCCTGATCTACGGCACGACGCGCCTGTCGAACTTCGCGCACGGCGAGATGGTCACCTGGGGCGGCGTCGTCGTCGTGATCGTCACGTCGTTCTGGCAGCTTCCGCTGTGGCTCGGCATCGTCGTCGCGATCGTCGCCGGCGGTCTGCTGGGCTGGGCGCTGGATGCCGGGCTCTGGCGTCCTCTGCGCAGACGGGGCCTCGGCGTGGTGCAGCTCATGATCGTGAGCATCGGGCTCTCCCTGGCCCTGCGATACGCACTGCAGTACGTCATCGGCGGGAAGACGTACCAGCTGCCCGGTGCGAGCCCGGCGCCGATGACGTTCGGGCCGATCTCGCTGTCCTACATCGACCTGGTCGGCATGGCGGTCAGCCTGGTGGTCATCCTGGGCATGGCGGTGTTCCTCACCCGCACCCGGATCGGCAAGGCCACCAGGGCCATCTCCGACAATCCGCAGCTCGCCGCCGGCATCCGGAATCGACGTCGACAAGGTGATCCGCATCACCTGGATCCTCGCCGGCGTGCTGGCCGCGATCTCCGGCATCCTCTGGGCGTACTTCCGCCCCGGCGTGAAGTGGGACATGGGCATGCAGATGCTGCTGCTGATGTTCGCCGCCATCACGCTCGGCGGCCTGGGCTCGGCGCTCGGCGCGCTGATCGGATCGATCGTCGTCGGCATCGCCGTCGAGATCTCCACGCTGTGGATCCCGTCCGACCTCAAGTACGCCAGCGCGCTCGCCGCACTCATCATCGTCCTGCTGGTGCGCCCGCAGGGCCTCTTCGGCCGCAAGGAAAGGTTGGGCTGACATGGACTTCGGCACCATCTTCGGCAACACCCTCGCCTACCTGCTCAGCCCCGTCACGATCGCCTACGCGCTGGCTGCGACGGGCCTGGCGGTGCACTTCGGCTACGCCGGCCTGCTGAACTTCGGCATGGCGGCCTTCATGGCCGTCGGCGCGTACGGCTACGCGATCTCGATCCTCACCTTCGGGGCGCCCTGGTGGCTGGGCATGATCATCGGCCTGCTCGCGGGCGCGGTCTTCGCGCTGATCCTCGGTATCCCGACCCTGCGGCTGCGCGCCGACTACCTCGCCATCGCGACCATCGCGGCGGCCGAGATCGTGCGCCTGATGTTCCTCACCGAGCTGTTCAAGGACTGGACGAACTCCGCCGGCGGTCTCAGCGGCTACAGCAGCGGCTTCCGCGACATCAATCCGTTCCCCCGGGACAGTACGGCTTCGGTCCCTGGACGTTCAACGAGGTCGGACTGTGGAACCGCGTGTTCGGCATCGTCATGCTGGCGCTCGCCATCCTGCTGGTCTGGGCCCTGATGCGCAGCCCGTGGGGCCGCGTGCTCAAGGGCATCCGCGAGGATGAGGACGCCGTCCGCTCGCTGGGCAAGAACGTCTTCGCGTACAAGATGCAGGCGCTGGTCGTCGGCGGTGTGATCGGCGCGCTCGGCGGGATCGTGTTCGTGCTCCCCAGCGCCGTCGTGCCGGGCAGCTACTCGACCTCGCTCACCTTCTTCCTGTGGACGATCCTGCTCCTCGGCGGCGCGGCGACCGTCTTCGGCCCGACCCTGGGCGCGGTGCTCTTCTGGATGGTGTTCGCGTTCCTCGGCAACCTGCTTCCGCAGATGGCCTCGGCGGGCTACCTGCCGATGAGCAGCACCCAGGCCGATGTCGTGCGCTACATCCTGGTCGGCATCGTGCTGATGCTGATCGTGATCTTCCGCCCTCAGGGCATCCTCGGAGACAAGAGGGAGATGACCTTTGTCAAGTGACGAGAACCGGGTCCCTGAGCCCGTCGAAGGGCCCACGACCGGCAGCATCCGCCGTCCGAAGACCACCGGACTCGCCAAGGGCCCCGCGGCCCCCGGCGTGGCGAAGGTCGATCCGATCCTGGTGGCGGATGCCGTGCAGCGGCGCTTCGGCGGCCTCGTGGCCGTCGACGTGGACCACCTCGAGATCCCCGCGGGGCGATCACGGCTCTGATCGGCCCGAACGGCGCCGGCAAGACCACGCTGTTCAACCTGCTCTGCGGCTTCGACAAGCCGAACACCGGCACCTGGTCGTTCGACGGCCGCAACCTCGCCGGCGTGCCGTCGTTCAAGGTCGCTCGGATGGGCCAGGTGCGCACCTTCCAGCTGACCAAGTCGCTGTCGCTGCTGACCGTGCTCGAGAACATGAAGCTCGGCGCCCCCGGCCAGAAGGGCGAGCGGTTCTGGCAGAGCCTGTTCCCCGGTTCGTGGCGCAAGCAGGAGAGCGAGATCGAGGAGCGTGCGCGCGAGCTGCTCGCCCGGTTCAAGCTCGACGCGAAGGAGAAGGACTTCGCGGCCTCGCTGTCGGGCGGCCAGCGCAAGCTGCTCGAGATGGCGCGTGCGCTGATGAGCGACCCGACGCTGGTGATGCTGGACGAGCCGATGGCGGGGGTGAACCCGGCGCTGACGCAGTCGCTGCTGGACCACATCCTCGACCTGAAGGACCGCGGCATGACCGTGCTGTTCGTCGAGCACGACATGCACATGGTGCGGCACATCGCCGACTGGGTGGTCGTGATGGCCGAGGGGCGCGTGGTGGCCGAGGGGCCGCCCGAGGACGTCATGGAGGATCCGGCCGTGGTCGACGCCTATCTCGGCGCCCACCAGGACCTCGATCTCGGTGTCGTCACCGGTCGCCTCACCGTCGTCGACGAGGCGACCGCAGAGCGCGCGGCGCAGCTGCGCGAGAAGATCGAGACCGAGGCGGAGGCCGAGATCGAGGCCGAGGACGCCGCTGAGGAGGAAAAGTCATGACGGATACTGCTTCGACGGGCCCTTCGACGGACTCAGGCCCTTCGACAGGCTCAGGCCCTTCGACAGGCTCAGGGACCCAGAGTGACGACCGCGAGGTCATCGTCCAGCTGACCGACGTGCACGCCGGCTATCTGCCCGGGGTGAACATCCTGAACGGTGCCAATCTCGTCGCCCGGCAGGGCGAGCTGATCGGCATCATCGGCCCGAACGGCGCCGGCAAGTCGACGCTGCTGAAGTCCATCTTCGGCATGGTGCACGTGCGCTCCGGCGACATCACCGTCAACGGCGAGAGCATCGTCGGTCTGAAGGCCGACAAGCTCGTCCGGCGCGGCGTGGCCTTCGTGCCCCAGACGAACAACGTCTTCCCCTCGCTGACGATCGCGGAGAACCTGCAGATGGGGCTGTACCAGAACCCCAGGATCTACACCGAGCGCCTGGAGTTCGTCACCGGCATCTTCGCCGAGCTCGGCAAGCGCCTGAACCAGCGCGCCGGTTCGCTCTCGGGCGGCGAGCGGCAGATGGTGGCGATGTCGCGCGCCCTGATGATGGACCCGTCGGTGCTGCTGCTCGACGAGCCCTCGGCGGGTCTCTCCCCGTCAGGCAGGACGACGCGTTCATCCGCGTCTCCGACATCAACAAGGCCGGCGTGACCACCATCATGGTCGAGCAGAACGCGCGCCGATGCCTGCAGATCTGCGACCGCGGCTACGTGCTCGATCAGGGTCGCGACGCCTACGAGGGCACCGGCCGCGACCTGCTGAACGATCCGAAGGTCATCGGCCTGTACCTGGGCACGCTGGGCCAGGAGGATGCCGCGTAGCATCCGCTCCGGCACGAAGAAGGGGCTCGGATGCCGCCGGCATCCGAGCCCCTTCTTCTCTGCGGGTTACTTGATTCGCTTGATGGTGTTGCCGGACTCGAACTCGTAGACGCCCATCGCGGCGCCCTGCGGGTCGTGGTCCTCGTCGAACGTGACCTCGCCGGACATGCCGTCGTAGTCGATCTTCTTGCCGTCGTTGATGAGCTTGGCGCAGTCGGCGAAGCTGGTGCACTTCTCACCGTCGCCCGAGCCGCCCGAGATCTCGATCAGTTCGCCGGCGATGTCGGCGCCCTTGTCGGAGTTCGCCTGCAGCGCACCCAGCGCCATCAGGATGACGGCGTCGTACGCCTCGGCCGAGTAGGTCAGCGCGTCGATCTTGTCGTGACCCAGGCCGGTCCAGACGTCGTTGAGCTGCTTCACGAAGTCGTCCGACAGCTCGGCTCCGGCACGGGTGCCCTTCGACCCGGTCAGGTCGACCGACAGGTCGGGCCAGTCCTTCAGGTTGCCGTCGACCAGGTACAGCGCGCTGGTGTCGACGCCGGCGTTGCCCAGCAGCGGCGCGATCGTAGAGAACTGGTCGTACGAGACGATGGCGACGGCGTCGGGCTTAGCTGCCGCGACCTCACTCACCTGGGCGTTGAACTGCCCGTCGCCCTGGTTGTACGACGACTCGGCGACGACCTTGCCGCCGGTGCCCTCGAAGACCTCCTTGATGGCGCCGGCCAGGCCCTGGCCGTACGGGTCGTTCTGGTAGATGATGCCCAGCGACTTGTGCTCGTCCTCGGCGATCGTGTTCGCCAGCACTTCGCCCTGCAGGTAGTCGCTCGGCGCGGTGCGGAAGTACAGGTCGCTCAGGCCTGCGAAGTCGACACCGGTGTTCGACGGCGAGATGGCCAGGATGCCGGCGCTGGTGTTGCCGTCGACGATCAGCTTGGTGACGCTGGATGATGCGGCGCCGACGAGCGTGGTGATGCCCTCGCTCTGCAGCTTGGCCATCGAGGTCTCGTACGCCTTGTTGTCGAGGTCGCCCTCGTCGGCGGTGCTGAGGTCGATCGTCACGCCGGCCTTGGCGTCGTTGACCTGCTGCACGGCCAGCTGCACACCGGCCTCCATCGGCGCGCCGAGGAATGCCAGGGTTCCCGTGGCTGGAAGCAGCGACCCCATCTTCAGAGTGACGTCCGCGGCGGGCTTCTTGCCGCCGTCGTCATCGCCGCCGCTGTTGCTCGGCGTGCTGCAGCCGGCCAGGACGAGCGCGGTGGCGCTGGCCAGCGCGATGCCGGCGAAGACCCGCGTCTTTCGCGAGCGCTTCAGTGCGTTCATGGTGCTCCCTTGCTAAATGAACGTGGTCGACCCACCTTCGGGTGTCTCCACCCTAGGCGGTCGCACTGCGCACGACGACGAGATTCGGTTTCAGTGCGTTAACGATCCGTCAGACCAGCTCGACGGGTCCGGTGGGGGTCGCGGCCCGTCCGCGTCGCGACTGCACGGCGATGTCCACGAGGAACACCGCGATCGCGAGCCACACCAGCACGAACCCGGCCCAGCGCTCCGGCGGCATCGGCTCGCCGAGCAGCAGCCAGCCGACCAGGAACTGCATCACCGGGGTGATGAACTGGATCATGCCGACCAGGGTCAGGTCGACCCGCCGGGTGCCCGCTGCGAACAGCAGCAGCGGGATGGCCGTGGCGACGCCGGCGAAGGACACGAGCACTGTGTTCAGGGCACCGGATGAGCCGTAGGTGATGCCGCCGTCCTGCGCGACGAAGAACAGGATCACGGCGGCGATCGGGATGAGCCAGAACGACTCCAGGGTCAGTCCGCTGGTGGCATCCACCGCCGGGCCGATCTTCTTCTTGACCAGGCCGTAGACACCGAACGACCCGGTGAGCGACAGTGCGATCCACGGGAAGGTGCCGTGCGCGACGATGATCACGATCACGGCGAGCGCGGCGATCCCGATCGCCACCCACTGCAGGCGCCGGATGCGCTCGTGCAGCACGAGCACCCCCAGCAGCACCGTGGTGATCGGGTTGATGAAGTACCCGAGGCTGGTCTCGACCACCTGGTCGTTCAGCGTGGCGAGCACGAAGACCTGCCAGTTGATGTAGATCAGCACGCCGGCGAGAGCCGTGAGCGCGAGCAACTTCGGCTGCCGCGCGATGGCCATCAGTGCGGGCCAGCCGCGAGTGACGGTGAGCAGCAGGATGCAGAACACCAGTGACAGCAGCACGCGCCAGGCGACGAGCTCCCAGGGGCCGATGGGCTTGAGCGCGATGAAGTACAGCGGAAGCACGCCCCAGATCAGGTACGCGCCGACCGTGTACAGCACCCCCGAGGTCTTCGTGTTCACCGATCAAGACTACGGGTACGACGAAGGGCCCGGATGCCAGGCATCCGGGCCCTTCGCTGAGCTTGTCGAAGCGTCGTCAGCGGACGACGACCGCGAGCACGTCGCGAGCCGACAGGACGAGGAACTCGTCCGCGCCGAACTTGACCTCGGTGCCGCCGTACTTGCTGTAGAGCACACGGTCGCCGACGGCGACGTCGAGCGGAACGCGGTTGCCGTTGTCGTCGATGCGGCCGGGGCCGACGGCCACGACCTCGCCCTCCTGGGGCTTCTCCTTGGCGGTGTCGGGGATGACCAGGCCACTCGCGGTGGTCTGCTCGGCCTCGACCTGCTTGATGACGATACGGTCCTCGAGCGGCTTGATGGAAACCGACACGGTCTACCTCTTTCTCGGCTGAACAATCAGAAGACTGGTTCGCACTCTCAGGGGAGAGTGCTAATGCCAGTGTAGGCGGTCGGCTGGCACTCACGCAATGCGAGTGCCAGTTGCCCGCCTTCGAATCGCCCGACTTGCGGCATCCGGCGGTGGAACGCAGCACGTTGCGCGATTCGAAACAGAATGGATCCGTAGGCTGGGGTGGTGGAGATGACCGAGCTGACCGCACTGCTCACCCTCGACGGGCTGTCGCTCCTCGACGAGCTGGGGCCGATCACCTCGGCCGCAGAGGTCGCGAAGGCCGTCTCCCGGCTGCGCGCCGCCGGGCACTCCCCCGACCTGGTGTCCGCCGTGGTCGGTCAGGCGCACCTGCGGACGAAGGCACGGGCGAAGTTCGGCGAGTTCGCCGGCCGGATGCTGTTCACCCGGGCCGGCCTCGAGCAGGCGACGCGCCTGAACGTCGCGACGCTGCACGCGGTGCGGATGCGGCAGTCCGGCATCTCGCACGTCTCGGACCTCGGATGCGGCATCGGGGGCGACTCGCTCGCGTTCGCCGGTGCGGGCCTCGCCGTGCACGCGGTGGACGCCGACGACGTGACCGCCGCCATCGCCGCCTACAACCTCGCGCCGTTCGGCGATGCCGTGTCGGTGTCGCACGGCACGGCCGAGGAGCACGCCCCCTCCTCCCCGGTCGTTGAGCGATCCTCCTCCCCGGTCGTTGAGCGAGCCTCCTCCCCGGTCGTTGAGCGAGCCTCCTCCCCGGTCGTTGAGCGAGCCTCCTCCCCGGTCGTTGAGCGAGCCTCCTCCCCGGTCGTTGAGCGAGCGACGAAGGAGCGAGACGAAACGGTCCCAGGCGCCGAGGAAGCTGAAGGCGTTTCGTCTCGCTCCGCTCGCTCAACGACCGATGGGGATGACGGCGTTTCGTCTCGCTCCGCTCGCTCAACGACCGATGGGGATGACGGCGTTTCGTCTCGCTCCGCTCGCTCAACGACCGATGGGTATGAAGGCGTTTCGTCTCGCTCCGCTCGCTCAACGACCGATGGGGATGAAGGCGTTTCGTCTCGCTCCGCTCGCTCAACGACCGAGGGGTATGAAGGCGTTTCGTCTCGCTTCGCTCGCTCAACGACCGAGGAAGCTGAAGGCGTTTCGTCTCGCTCAGCGACCACGGATCACGCCGTCTGGCTGGATCCGGCCCGCCGCACGGCGGGGCACTCCGAGACGCAGCGCGTCGCGGCATCCGACTGGTCGCCCTCGCTGGACTGGTGCTTCGATCTGGCCGCACGGGTGCCCACCGGGATCAAGCTCGGGCCGGGCCTTGACCGCGATCTGATCCCCGACGACGTCGAGGCGCAGTGGGTGAGCGCCGACGGCAGCGTCGTCGAACTGGTGCTGTGGAGCGGGGCGCTCGCGCGCGCAGGCATCCGTCGTGCGGCGCTCGTCGTGCGCGGCGACGCCGTGCACGAGCTGACCGGCGCGGCGGATGCCGAGGACGCACCGGTGCGCGAGCTCGGCGCGTTCCTGCACGAGCCGGACGGCGCGGTCATCCGCGCCCGCCTCATCGGCGACGCCGCCCGGATGCTGGATGCCGGCATGCTCGACGAGAGGATCGCCTACCTCACCGGCGACGCGGCGGTCACCAGCCCGTTCGTGCAGTCCTTCCGGGTGCGCGAGACGATGGCGGTGCATCCGAAGACGATCAATGCCGCGCTGCGCGCGAACGGGATCGGCCGTCTCGAGATCAAGAAGCGCGGCATGGACGTCGACCCGGCGGCGTTCCGGAAGAAGCTCACGCTGAAGGGGTCGGAGGAGGCGACGCTGATCCTCACGCGCACGACGGCCGGACGGGTCGCGATCCTCGCCGACCGGGTGTGAACGTCACTGCGACTTCTTGCCGGTCGTGTCGTCGATCGCCGGGTCGGACGGCTCGCCGCCACGGATGACGGTCAGGAACTGCCCGTTCGGCGTGTTCCGCAGTTCGTACGTCACACCCGGCATCGTGAGCCTCGTCCCCGGGATGTCCGCCTGGATGTCGCAGCCCTTCGCGATCAGGTGCGTCGTGTCGGCCACGAGCAGGCAGTTCGCGGAGTCCTCGTACCAGATCGGCGTCTCCCCGTCGTAGCCGACGATCCGCAGATAGTTGCCCTCGTACCCGGCGGCGACGATCGTCTTCGCGATGTCGAGCTCGGTGCCGGTGAAGTTCGCGGTCCAGTCGTCGTCCCCGAACGTCATCCCCCACTTGTTCATGATCACGGTCAGGTCGCCCTGGATGTCCCTGGCCACGATCGCCTGAACGATGCTTCCCTGCTCGTCGCGGAGCCGCGTCTGTGCGGAGAGCTGTCCCCAGCCGTCCTGGTCGTCGTCCGTGTTCTTCGGATCCGGGGCCGGCGCGCAGCTGATCGTGTTGTCGGTGTCGGGAGTCAGAAGCAGGCACTCCAGCTTCGTCTCGCCCTGCGTCGCGTACCAGGCCGTGATCCCGTACTTCTCCCCCAGCATGCGGATCGAACCGGCGTCGTAGTCGCCGGAAGCCTCGAGCTGCGCCCAGGCCTCCTGCTGCTCCGCGTCCATCGCGGGGCCGGTGCCACGGCCGAACAGCAGCCAGCCCGCGCCGAGACCGATGAGAAGAGCGGATGCCGCGGCCACGACCGTCAGGAGGATGCGGTGCCCTCTGGTCGTTGAGCGAGCGGAGCGAGACGAAACGCCCTCACCCCCATCGGTCGTTGAGCGAGCGGAGCGAGACGAAACGCCGTCAGCCTCCCCGACATCTGAGACCGTTTCGTCTCGCTCGTTCCTCGCTCGCTCAACGACCCCGGAGGGAAGATCGGCCGTTGAGCGAGGGACCGGGGGCCGCGCGGCGTCCTGCAGCTCGGCGAGCTCCTGCGCCTCGGCCGGGCTCAGCCCTCCGCCCGGCCCGTAGGCGCGGCGCTGCAGATCCCGGATGCGCTGTCGCTCGTCTTCCGTCATGCTCACTCCGGCGTCTGGCCCGCGGCGTCACCGGTCGCGGGAGCCTCGTGCCCGACCATGGTCGTGAGTCGAGTCCCCTGATTCGTGTCCAGCAGTCCGTACGTGGCATTCGGCAGTTCGATCACGACGTCGCCGGAGTCAGGCTCACAGGACTGCTGGGTGATGCCGCCGAGATCGGCGACATACAGACAGGTCTCCTCGCCCTGGGACATCCAGATCGGCGTCCCTCCGTCGTATCCGGCGATCTGCATGGATGTACCGTCGATCCCCGTCTCCGCCACGATGTTCTTCGCGATCTGGAGTTCATCGCCGACGTACATCTGCGTCCAGTCCCACGTCTGGGACTGGTCCCATCTCGACAGCACCGCCGTCGGTGCGCCCCGCACGTCTCGCACGACCACGCCGCCGACGACGGTGCCCTCGTCGTCATCGAAGTCGACCTGGGTCGACAGCGGCATCTGCTGGCCGTGCTCGTTCTCCTCTGCGTGCCGGTCGGTCGGCAGGCATCCGATTGACGTCTGCTTCGAGGGGGTGAGCATGACGCATTCGGTCTTGGCGTCGTCCTGCGTCGCGTACCAGGCAGTGATCCCGTACTGCTCGCCGAGCATGCGGATGGACCCGGCGTCGTACTTTCCGGATGCCTCGAAGTCCGCCCATGTCTGCTGCTGCTTCGCGTCCAGCACCGGTCCGGTGTCACGACCGAACAGCAGCCAGCCTGTGCCGAGACCGATGAGAAGAGCGGATGCCGCGGCCACGACCGTCAGGAGGATGCGGCGACTTCTGGTGGTCGTTGAGCGAGCGACGCGAGACGAAACGGTCTCACCCCGATCGGTCGTTGAGCGAGCGGAGCGAGACGAAACGGTCTCACCCTTCCCGACACCTGAGAGCGTTTCGTCTCGCTCGTTCCTCGCTCGCTCAACGACCCCGGAGGGAAGCTCACCGCCAACGACCTCACCCTCCCCGGCACTTGGGGAAGGGGGCTGCGCGGCGTCCTGCAGCGCGGCCAGCTCGTCCGCCTCGGCGGCGCTCAGCCCGCCGCCCGGGCCGTAGGCCCGGCGCTGGAGCTCGCGGAGGCGCTCGCGCCCCGGCATCGTCACCCCAGCCTCTCGAACTGCGTGACCGCCCAGATCAGCCAGCCGGAGCTGAACACCGTGGCCGTGATCCCGAGCACCAGTGCCCAGATCGCGACAGCCCGGCTCTCGACCGGCCGGCGGATCGACATGATCGCGGCGATCACGGCGATGATCGCGACCGGGATGCCCCAGCCGACGAACAGTGCGGTGCACAGTGCGACGATCGCGGCGAACAGCGCCCACGGCGCCAGTCTGGTCCTGTCCTCGGCGTAGGTCTCGCCCGCGGCGGGCTCCCACTCGGCACGGAGTCCTCCCGTGTCGGCATCCGGTCCTGTCATCACCGGCTCGACGCTCACCGGGCCGGTGGGCAGCTTGCTGTAGGTCTTGCGCGCGCCGGGCAGGGCCGCCGACCCCGTCGGGCGCTCGACCTCGGGGCTGGGCTCTTCGACGTGCGGATCGCTCATGCCGGGCTCACCTGGATCTCGGTGACGGGCAGCGTGGAGTCTGCGCCGAACGCGAGGGTCGAGGGTCCGCGGCCCGAGGCGATCAGTTCAGCGGCGAGCGCCGCGATCATCGCACCGTTGTCGGTGCACAGACTCAGCGGCGGGATGCGCACGGTCACGCCGGCGGCCTCGGCTCGCTCGAGGGTCACGTCGCGCAGCCGGCGATTGGCGATCACGCCGCCGCCGAGCAGCAGGCGCGGCACCCCCAGGTCTTCGCAGGCGGCCAGGGCCTTGGTGACCAGTACGTCGACGACAGCCTCGCGGAAGCTGGCCGCGACATCGGCCACCGGGATCTCCTGCCCTTCGGCCTGCGCGCGCTCGATCCAGCGGGCGACGGCCGTCTTCAGACCCGAGAACGAGAAGTCGTAGCGGTGCTTCGCCATGTCGGATGCCCGGGACAGCCCCCGAGGGAAACGGATGGCGCTCGGGTCGCCCTCGGCCGCGGCGCGGTCGATCTGCGGCCCGCCGGGATAGGGCAGCCCGAGCAGCCGGGCGACCTTGTCGAAGGCCTCCCCGTCGGCATCGTCGACGGTCTCGCCAAGCAGCTCGACGTCGGTGGTCAGGTCGCGCACGTGCAGCAGCGACGTGTGCCCGCCGCTGACCAGCAGGGCGATCGTCGGGTATTCGAGGGGTTCTGAGTCGGGCGTGAGGATGTCGGCGGCGATATGACCGACCAGGTGGTTCACCGCGTACAGCGGCTTTCCCAGCGAGACCGCGAGCCCTTTCGCCGCTCCGACCCCCACCATGAGCGCCCCGGCGAGACCGGGTCCGCTGGTCACGGCGACGGCGTCGAGGTCGCCGAGCGCGACGTCCGCTTCGGCGAGCGCGGCCTCGAGCGACGGCTGCAGCGCCTCGAGGTGAGCACGGGCGGCGACCTCGGGAACGACGCCGCCGTAGCGGGCGTGCTCGTCCATGCTCGACGCGATGGTGTTCGACAGCAGCGTGCGGCCGCGCACGATCCCGATGCCGGTCTCGTCGCAGCTCGTCTCGATGCCGAGGACCAGAGGTTCAGGCATCCATGCTTCCTTCCAACGGGGTTCGTGGCTGGGTCCCTGAGCTCGTCGAAGGATCCTCCGGGGACGCTTCGACAGGCTCAGCGACCCAGTCTGTCGAAGGCTCAGCGACCCAGCCTGTCGAAGACTCGATGGCCGAGGCGGCCCGCCCCGCCAGCCCGATCTTCATCACGATGGCGTCGATCCCGCCCTTGTAATACCGCGGGCGGCGTCCGATCTCGACGAAGCCCTCGGCGAGGTACAGCGCCTGTGCGACCTCGTTGTCGTCGCGCACCTCGAGGAACGTGTCGCGCGCGCCGCGCTCGCGTGCCTGGTCGAGCAGCAGGCGCAGCATCCGCCGCCCTCGGCCCTGTCCGCGGAACGCGGGGTCGAGTGCGATGGTCTGGATGTCGGAGTCGGGGGCGCCGGGCAGCGCCCGCACGCCGCCGTAGCCGACGACGCGGCCGTCCTCGTCGTCGACGAAGTACCGGTTGTGCGCGCTGGTGATCTCGGTGGCCATGGTCTGCTCGCTCCACGCGTCATCGGGGAAGGACGAGTTCTCCAGTGCCATGATCGCGCCGAGGTCGTGGATCGTCGCGGGGCGGATCACAGCCGCACCTGCCGCGGCACGCTGACATCCGGATGCCGCAGGTACAGCGGCTCGTCGCCGGCGAGCGTGCGTCCGGCGGCGAGTGCGAGGGCGCCGACCCGGGCGAGAGCCGATGCGTCGATCGTGGTCACCGTGACCGCGGGGACGGCGAGCTGCGCATCCTGCGGTTCGAGACGGGTCGGCTCGACGAGGAGCGGGATGCCGTCGGCATCCGTTCCCTCGAAGACGCTGACGGCGACCTCCCGGCGACGCGCGTCGGTGACGATCGCGAAGCGATCCGTCCGCCCCAGCGCGAGGGCGGCGGCGTAGTGACTGGGCACGGGGACCACGGGAACCCCGCGCCCGAGCGCGAACGCGCGCGCTGCGGCGACGCCGATGCGCAGTCCGGTGAAGGGACCGGGCCCCATGCCGGAGACGACGTGCGTGATGCCGGGACGGGCCACGCCCTGCAGCAGGTCGCCGATGACCTCGGCGTGTCCGAGGGGTTGGCGCTGCCCGCGTCGGCGACCGTCGTGCCGTCATCGGCGACGACGGCGACGGCCGAGCCCAGTGAGGTGTCGACGGCGAGGATCACGCTCACCAGCGTAGTCGCGGCCCGGCGCGAGGGCCCTCATCGGGCGTCGTTCAGCCTCCGTCCGCCACCCTCCGCTGACGCGCGGCGACGACCTCCCGCACGGCGGGCCGCAGCGGATGCCCGGGCTCGAGGCCCGTCACCTCCGCCACGAAGGCGTCGGCGTCCTGATCCCGCAGCAGCTGCTGCAGCTGAACGGATTGGGCATCGTCCGGGTCGTCGAATGCCAGCGCCGCGGAGACCGCCTCGATGAGGGCGGAGATGGGCAGCCCGCGCTCGGCGGCCTCGGCGGCCGGGCCGATGAACCTCTCGTGCCGGGACAGCTTGCGCAGCGGCTGCCTGCCGACCCGCCAGACGGTGTCCGGCAGTGCGGGATTGCGGAACCGGTCCAGGATCGCGGCGCGGTACGCGGCGAGGTCATCCGGATCCAGGCCGTGCTTGGCGGCGAGCAGTGCCGACGTCTCCTCGAGCGCGGCCGCCACCCGGCCCGCGATCCGCGGGTCGGCCAGCGCGTCCGAGATCCGCTCGACCCCGCTGGCCGCGCCGAGATACGCGGTCGCGGCGTGCCCGGTGTTGACCGTGAACAGCTTGCGCTCGATGTACGGCGCGAGGTCGTCCACGAAGTGCGCGCCGGGGATGTGCGGGGGCCGTTCGCCGAACGGCCCCCGCTCGATCGCCCACTCGTAGAACGGCTCCACGGTGACATCGAGGCCGGCGTCGGCGGGCTGGCCGGGCACGATCCTGTCCACGGCCGTGTTGGCGAACACCGCCCGCTGCGACAGGTCCGGCCACTCGTCCCCGGCCGCCGCGGCGATCTCGTCGCGCAGGACATCGGTCGCGTTGATCGCGTTCTCGCAGGCCATGACCTGCAGCGGCGGCGATGAAGCATCCCTGCGTCGCAGCCCTTCGAGGATGAGCGGCGCGATGAACCGCAGCACGGTGGGGCCGACCGCGGTGGTCGCGACGTCGGCATCGGCGACCTCCGCAGCCACCGGCGGCCGGGTCGGCGGCGCTGTTCAGAGCCCGGAAGCCCGTGATCACCGTGTCGCCGCCGCCCTCCCCCACTTCGTGAACGGTGTACGAGTCGGCGGCCGAGAGCGCGTCCACGAGCGGGGCGGCGACGTCGGAGAACACCAGGTCGTAGCCGCCCTCGTGCAGCAGCAGTCCGACGAAGCCGCGTCCGATGTTGCCCGCGCCGAAGTGGACGGCCTTCATGAGTCGTTCACCGCCGACATCAGGTCGAAGAGCTCCTCCGGCGTCGCCGCGGCCTTCAGCCGCGCGACATCGTCCTCGTCGGAGAACAGGATCGCGATCTGGGACAGGATCTCGAGGTGCTCGTCCCCCCGGCCGGCGATGCCGATCACGAACGTCACCGGCTCGCCGTCCCAGTCCACGCCGCCGTCGTACCGCACCACCGAGAGGGCGGATGCGAGGATCGCGTCCTTCGTCTCGTTGGTCCCGTGCGGGATCGCCAGCTCATTCCCCATGTAGGTCGACACCGTCTGCTCGCGCGCCTGCATCGCGTCGTAGTAGGCGTCTGTGACCGCCCCCGCCGCCTGGAGGAGCCCGGCCGCTTCGCGCATCGCGTCGTCGCGGCTCGCGCCGTCCCGGTGGATGCGCACCTGCCCGATGCTCAGTACCTCGCCCGCCATGTCCTTGTCCTTTCGTCGTTACTCGTCGTCCTCGTGCTGCTGTCGCACCAGGTCGACGACCTCCTCGTACTTCGGAGAGTTCATGAAGTTGTCCACGGAGACATGAATCGCGTCCGGGGCCTTGGCCCTGGCCCGATCGGTCAGCTGGTTCTGCGTGATGATCAGATCGGCCGTCCCGTCGAGATTGGCGATCGCCTGGTTCACCACGGTGACGCCTTCGACGCCGGCCTTCTTCATCTTGTTGCGCAGCACGCTCGCGCCCATCGCGGACGAGCCCATGCCCGCGTCGCAGGCGAAGACGATGCTGCTCACCCTCTTGTCGGCGAGCACCGCCCCTGCGGCAACGTTCACCCCGGCGACCTCATCGGCGATCGTCGTCTGCTCACCTGCCGCGTTCGCCTCGGCCTGTTCGCGCAGACCCGACAGCGCCTGGGACGACTTGCCCTTGTTCGCCTCGGTCGCGGCCACGGCTGCGGCGAGATCGCCGGCCCCCTCGGTCGCGAGGTCGCGCTTCCTGGTGCGGAGCAGGAAGAGCGCGGAGACCAGGAACGACACGGTCGCCGCCAGCACCACCGAGAGCGTCACGCCGACGTATCCCCAGCCGGGTCCGAAGTTGCTGTCTCCCGAGGTCTGGATGAGCACCGCGATGATCGAGCCGGGCGCCGCCGGCGCCCGCAGACCGCTGCCGAAGACGGCGTTGGTCGCGACCCCCGTCATGCCGCCCGCGATCGCCGCGAGCACCAGGATCGGCTTCATGAGCACGTACGGGAAGTAGATCTCGTGGATGCCGCCGAGGAACTGGATGATGATCGCTCCGGGGCGGAGGCCCGTGCGGCGCCGACGCCGAAGAACGTGAACGCCAGCAGGATGCCGAGTCCCGGGCCGGGGTTGGCCTCGACCAGGAACAGGATCGAACGGCCGAACTCGAGCGACTGCTGGGTGCCGATCGGAGTGAACACGCCGTGGTTGATCGCATTGTTGAGGAACAGGATCTTCGCCGGTTCCACGATGATCGACAGCAGGGAAGAAGCCCGTACTGCACGAGGAAGTCCACGATCGCGCCGAGGCCGTCGCTCAGCCAGGTCATGACCGGGCCGAACACGAAGAATCCGACGATGGCGAGGATCATGCCGAGGATGCCGGCGCTGAAGTTGTTCACCAGCATCTCGAACCCTGGCCTGATCTTGCCGTCCCAGATCCGGTCCATCCACTTGGTCAGCAGAGCGGCGAGCGGCCCCATGACCATCGCGCCGAGGAACATCGGGATGGTCGTTCCCACGATCACTCCGACGGTGGCGATCGCGGCGACCACACCGCCGCGTTCGCCGTAGACCATGCGGCCTCCGGTGTTCGCGATCATCAGCGGCAGCAGGTACGTGATCATCGGTCCGACGAGGCCGACGTACTGCGGGAAGGTGGCGCCGCCCTCGGAGGCCTGCGCCAGCGCGGTCATCGCGTGGCTCCAGCCGATCTCGTCGGCATTGCCGAAGCCGCCGAGGATCGGCGCGACGGGGGTCCACCAGCCCAGCCAGCCGGTGGCGATGAACAGCGCGGTGATGAATCCCCAGGCGATGAAGGCGGCGATGTTCGGCATGATCATGCCGGACAGGAAGGTGCCGAATCGTTGTATGGCGACCTGTGCCTTCTTGCCGCCGCTCGGTGCGACGGCCGGTGACGTCGTTGTCATGGTGATCTCCTCTTGTCAGGGTCTGTCAGTGGTTCGGGTCTGTCAGTGCTTCGGGTCCGTGCCTGCGCGTGATGCGGCCGTCGCGGCGGCGCGTGCCGTCCCGGCGCCGTCGGCGGCGAGCGCAGCATCCGCCATCCGTCGCGCGTCCTCGAGGCTGTGCGCGTGCAGGGCGGCGCGCACGTCGGCGAGCGCCGCCGGCGCCATCGAGAGCGAGGTCGCGCCGAGGCCCACCAGCACCAGCGCGAGCATCGGATCGGCGGCGGCCTCGCCGCAGATGCCGACCGGCTTGCCGTGGGCGCGGCCGGCCGCGCCGATCTCGCGGACCAGACGCAGCACCGCCGGATGCCACGGGTCCTGATACTGGGCCACTGTGCCCAGCACTCGGTCGGCCGCCATCGTGTACTGGGTCAGGTCGTTGGTTCCGACCGAGACGAAGTCGGTCTCGGCGAGCAGATGGTCGGCGAGAAGCGCCGCCGACGGCACCTCGACCATGATCCCGACCGTGCGGATGCCGTGCTCCCTGGCGAGGGCGGTGAACCAGCGGGTCTCCTCGACGGTCGCGACCATCGGGGCCATCACCCACAGGTCGGCTCCGTGCCCCTGCTCCGTGGTCGAGGCGTCCGCCTCGGCCAGGGCGGTGAGCTGGTCCCGCAGCACGTTCTCGTGTGCGCGGAGTGCACGGAGACCGCGCAGCCCGAGCGCGGGATTCTCCTCCTCCGCGTCGTTGAGGAAGGACAGCGGCTTGTCGGCTCCGGCATCCAGCAGCCGCACGACCACCTTCGTCCCGGCGAACCCGGTCAGCAGCTCCTCGTACGCGGCCCGCTGCGCGGCCACGGACGGGGCCTCGTCGGCGCTGAGGAACAGGAACTCGGTGCGGAACAGCCCCACCCCTTCGGCGCCCAGGGCGCGGGCGTCGGCCGCGCCCTCCGGCTTGCCCAGGTTCGCCAGCAGCGGGATCGGGGTGCCGTCCGAGAGCGCACCCGGCCCGACAGGGACCGTGGCGGAGTCCCGAGCGCGCATCCGCTCGTCAGCCGCGTCGATGTCGGCGCCGGACGGATCGACGAGGACGGTGCCGGCGGATGCGTCGACGATCACTGTCTGGCCGTCGGTCAGTCCGGTGGCCTCCACCGCGCCCACGACCGCGACGATCCCCTTCTCCCTGGCCAGGATGGCCGTGTGCGAGGTCGGGCCGCCGTCACTGGTGACGAGCGCCAGGACCTGACCGAGATCGAGCAGGGCCGTGTCGGCCGGGGCGAGGTCGCGGGCGACCAGTACGAACGGATGACCGGGCTCGGGCACCCCGGGGCGGGAACCCCCTGCAGCCGCGCGATGATCCGCTGCGCGACATCGTCGAGATCCGCGGCGCGCTCGCCGAGATAGCCGCCCATCGCCGTCAGCATGTCGCGGAACACCGCGAAGGCCTCGTGGATCGCGCGCTCGGCGGTCCTGCCCGCGACGATCCGCGCCTCGATCTCGTCCGCCAGTGACGGGTCCTCGGCCATCATGGCCTGGGCCTCCAGCACCTCCTGCGCCGAGCCGCCGGCCCGCTCCCGCGGTCCTCGAGCTCGCGCGCGACCGCGCTCAGCGCCTCTGCGGCCCTGGCGCGCTCCTGCTCCGCCCCCAAGGCGCTGGGCGTCTCGGCGGGCGCGGGCAGCGGAGCGGCCATCCGCGCCACAGGTCCATGCGCGATGCCCTGCCCGATTCCGACTCCCGCGAGCTGCGTCATCTCCTCTGCCCCCACGGTCAGGCGTCGTGATCGGTGGTCAGCAGCGCGTCGAGCTGATCGATGACGGCGTCCGCGCCGTCGCCGTCGGCCGTCAGCGTGACCTCGTCGCCCTGTTCGATGCCCAGGGCGATCACGGAGAGGATGCTCGCCGCGTTCACCGGCGACCCTTCGCCCTTCGCCAGTGTCACCGGGATCCCGGCATCCTTCGCGGCCTGGGCGAACAGCTTCGCCGGACGTGCGTGCAGTCCGTGGGCGGATCCGATCCGCACCGTCCTCGTCACCGTCATCGGGTCTCCTCTCGTCGGTCCGCGCGAACGCGGTGATCGTCATCGGTCTCGGCGGTGAGTGCCTGGCGCACGATCTCCAGTGTCCGCGCGCCGTCCAGATCGCCGTAGATGTCCGGGGGCAGCACCGCGACCCTTGTGCCGCGCGCGGCCGCGTCGACCAGCAGGTCGTCCTGCCGGTCGGCAAGGTGCGGGCCGAGCAGCAGCAGATCTGCGCCGTCCAGGCATCCCGGCAGTGCGGACAGCGATGCGGGCTCCGCGGTGTGCGCGATCGCGCGCGCATCCAGGGCCGTCCGCAGCCGCTGCGCCACGAACGTGCTGGACGCACCTGCGCCGCACAAGACCACGATCCTCATCGACCCGCCTCCTCCAGGTCATTCTGACCGCCGGGCGAGCGGGCCTGCCAACAGATCTGTTTCCGGTGGGGCGGAAAGACCTCGGACCCGGACCGCCATGGTTGACTGGTCCCGTCGTGCGTCGATGCCGGCGGAAGGAGCGACGGTGACCAGATCGAGACAGGACCGTCTGCTCTCCCTGCTGATGCGCGATGGCGGGTGGCTCACGGCCGCGCGGCTCGCGGACGCCCTGGGTGTGACGCCGCGCAGCATCCGCTCCTACGTCACCGCCCTGAACTCCCGCGCCGGCGGCGTCGCCGTGGAGTCCGGCCCGCAGGGCTATCGGATCGGCCCCGCAGCCGGAGCGCTCCCCGCCGGAAACGGTGACGGCGACACGCCGCGAGACCGGCTGCACACCCTGGTGCGCGACCTCCTCACCGCCGACGACGGCATCGACGTGCATGACGCCGCTGCGCGGCTGCACGTGTCGGATGCCACGCTCGAGGCCGACCTCGCTCGGGTGCGCAACCTGATCGCCGACCCGTCGCTGGTCCTCTCCCGTGCCGGCTCGCGGGCGCGTCTGAGCGGTCCCGAGAGCGCACAGCGCCGTCTGCTGAGCGTGCTCGTGCACGACGAGATGGATGCCGGGCCGTTCGACGTGGTCTCGCTGCGCAGGGCCCTCGGCGAGACCGTGCCCCGGGCGGATCGTTTCGACGCCTTCGCCGAGGCGCTGCGCACCGCGCTGGGAGAACACGGCTACTACATCAACGAACTCGGCATCTCGGACGTGCTCGCCCATATCGCGATCGCGGTCGACCGGGTCGCGCACGGACGGCCACTCGAGATCGCCGGAGCGTCGGCCGGTCCGGCCGCCGACGACATCGCCGAACTGCTCGCGACGCTCGTCTGGGAGCAGCTCGGGGTCGCCCTGGGAGCCGGCGACCGCCAGCACCTGGCGATGCTGCTCCTGACCCGGGTGGTCACCCCCGGACCGGCGGCGAGGCCGACCGCCGCGCCCGAGATGGAGGAGACGGTGCGCGACCTCGTCACCGCCGTGGCCGAGGAGTTCCTCGTCGACCTGGTGCACGAGGAGTTCATCCGCCGGCTGGCGCTGCACGTGCAGAATCTGCAGAGCCGCGCCAGGGAGGATGCCTGGTCGCGCAACCCGCTCGCCCGATCGCTGAAGTCCTCGTATCCGATGATCTTCGACATCGCGGTGTCCATCGCCAGCGGACTGCAGCGCCGCCTCGGCTTCACGATCCCGGATGACGAGATCGCGTACATCGCGATCCACGTCGGCGGGCGGCTGGAGCGCAGCAGGCGCCGTGCCAGTCTGCTGACCGCGACGATCGTGTGCCCGGGCTACTACGAGATGCAGGATCTGCTGCGCTCGAGCGTGGCGCAGTCCCTCGGGCAGTCGATCGAGGTCGTCGACCTGCAGACGCGGATCGACCCGGACTGGGCCGCGATCGACTCCGACCTGATCCTGACGACGGTGAGCGCTCCCCCGCTCGGCGACCGCGTCGTGCGCATCCAGCCGTTCCTCACCGAGGCCGACGTGGATCGCGTACAGCTCGCTGCCTCCCGCATCCGGCGCAGCAGAAGACTGGCCGGGCTGCGCGGCGAGCTCGAGCGGTACTTCGACGAAGCGGCGTTCGTCTCGCCGCTCCCGGCGGACACCGAGGAGGAGGTCATCCGGCGACTGGGCGGGCTGCTCGTCGCGCGCGGGGTGATCGATGACGACTACGTCACGAGGGCGATCGAACGGGAGCGGCTGTCATCGACCGCCTTCACCGACGATCTCGCCGTTCCGCACGCCATCGGCATGACCGCGTCGCGGACCATGATCGCGATCGGCGTCGCCGACCCGTCGATCCGGTGGGGCGACGCGCGGGTGCACGTCGTGGCGCTGGTGGCGTTCTCAGAGGATGACCGGGAGGCCTTCCAGACGGTGTTCGAGCAGCTCGTGGAGGTGTTCGGCGAGCGCGAGTCCGTGCAGCGGCTGCTCGCGAGGAAGGCGGACTTCTCCTCCTTCCTCGACGAGCTGGTCGCGGTGATCGACGGCTGAGCGGCGCTCAGTCCCCGATCCGGGCGATCGTGACGATCCGCGGGGCGTCGGCGTCGAGGTCCTCGTCGGCGAGGTCGTCATCGCCCCCGACCGGGCGCTCGAGCTCGATGTCCCACCAGGCATCCGTCACGGCGGCGGCCATCGGCCGCCCCCACTCGATCACCGTGACCGAGTGCGCGATGTCGAGGTCGAGGTCGTCCAGCTCGTCGGCCGAGCCCAGGCGGTAGGCGTCCACGTGCACGAGCGGCGCGCCGCCGACCAGCGAGGGGTGCGTGCGGGCGATCACGAAGGTCGGGCTCTGCACTGGGCCGCGCACGCCGAGGCCCTCGGCCAGGCCCCGTGTGAACGTCGTCTTCCCCGCGCCGAGGGGCCCGGTCAGCACCAGCACGTCACCGGCACGCAGCCGGGTGCCGATGCGGTGCCCGAGCGACTCCATGTCGTCCGACGTCGCGATCTCGCGTCGCCCGACGAATTCCCCGAGCCCGCTCATCGCCATCTCTCCGCACCTCGCCGCGCACTTCGCCGAGACCCCGTCTCCGCGTCGACACCCCGCCTGGCCGACGCCGCTGAGACGGCGTCTCGGCGGTAAGACGGGGTCTCGGCGAACGAGCGGACGGCGGTCATCGCACGCTCCGGCGCGGCACGCGCGGCCCGATGCGGGTGACGATCTCGTAGTTGATCGTGCCAGCGGCATCCGCCCAGTCGGTGGCGGAAGGCTGGCCGAGCGTGGGGTCGCCGAACACGATCACCTCGTCGCCGGGCGCGACCTGCGCATCGCCGACGTCGACGACGAACTGATCCATCGCGATGCGCCCGGCCACGCGGAAGCGCTGCCCGCCGATCTGCACCGGACCTCGGTCGGATGCCTGCCGCGGAATGCCGTCCGCGTAACCGAGAGGTACGAGCACCAGCGTGGTCTCGCGCTCGGTGCGATAGGCGTAGTCGTACGAGACGCCGGTGCCGGCGGGCACTCTGCGCACGGCATCCACTGCGGCGCGCAGCGTCATCGCGGGCCGCAGGCCGAGGTCGGCCGAGCTGCGATCGGCGAACGGCGACAGCCCGTACAGGCCGATGCCGATCCGCACCGCATCCAGACGGGTGTCGGGGCGGTCGATCGCGGCCGCAGTGGCGGCGAGGTGCCGGATCTCGGGGCGGATGCCGAGAGACGCCGCCTGCTCGACCGCCGCGTCGAAGTCCGCGAGCGCCGCGGCGTCGTCGGCGGCGGAGGCGTTCGAGAGATGGCTGAAGATGCCGACGACGCGGATGTGCCCGATCCGCTCCAGACGGGCGGCCTCGGCGAAGGCCCGCTCGCGGTCTGCGGGGGCGAGCCCGTTGCGGCTGAGCCCCGTGTCGAGCTTGAGGTGCACGGCGGTCGTGCCCGGAGCGGATGCCGCGGACTGCAGCTGCGGCATCGACGAGACGCCGATCTCGATGCCGGCATCCGCGGCGTCGTCGAACCGGCGGTCGGCCGGATGCAGCCAGGCCATCAGCGGCGCGTTGATGCCGGCGCGACGCAGTTCGAGCGCCTCCTCGATCGTGGCGACCCCGAGCCGGGACGCACCTCCGGCGAGGGCGGCGGTCGCGGCATCCACCGCGCTGTGGCCGTATCCGTTCGCCTTGACCACGCCGATCACGTCGACGCCGGTCAGCCGCCTCAGGTGCCGGACGTTGTCGGAGATCGCGTCGAGGTCGATCGTGGCCTCGCGGAAAGGCGTGCTCATGCGGTGTGCTCCCCTTCTGCTCCTCGCCGAAGCCCCTCCTGATCGCCGAGACCCCTCCTGGGTGACGTCGCTGCGGCGGGGCCTCGGCGGCAGAAGGGGGTCTCGGCGGAGAAGGAACGGGTCATGCGGCATCCGGTCCTTCTGCGATGACCTGCGCGATCGCAAGGCCGGCGTCGTGGCTCAGGCTCAGATGCAGCGTGCGGATGCCGCGCCGCGATACGACCTCGGATGTCGTGCCGGTGAGCACGAAGTAGGGCTTGCCGGAGGGCTCGGAGGCGATCTCGATCTCGGTCCAGTGCACCCCGTCCGAGCCGCCGAGCGCCTTGATCAGCGCCTCCTTCGCCGCGTATCGCGCGGCGAGCGATCGCAGGGGCAGCTGCTGCTCGGATGTCGTGAACAGACGCTCCAGCAGCCGAGGCGTCCGCGCGACCGAGCGCTCGAACCGCGGGATGTCGACGAGGTCGATTCCGGTCCCGATGATCACCGGATCAGCCTACCGGGGCGGGGTCGATGAGCTCTCTGCGGTGCAGGATCCTCTGCGGGTGGCGGAGGTTTCTGGGGATGGCGGCAGATCCCGCCGCGATTCGTCCGCCGGGTGCAGATCCTGCCGCCAGCTGCACGACACGACGACGCCCACGGTGTCCGCAGATCTCGGGCATCCGCCCTTGCAGGCGGCGGACGAATCTACGGATGGCGGAGATTCCGCCGGTGTGTCCACCGCCGAACGCAGATCGATCCGCCACCTGCAGGTCAGGCCAGGGTCAGAGGGCCCCGAACCGGGCCTCGTATTCCGGCGAAAGTTCTGCGAACCGGTCATCCCATTCCTGCTCGAAGGACTCTCCGGCGAGATGAGCCCTGAGCCGCTCCAGATACGTCTGCCAGCCGGCACCGTAGAAGATCGAGCGGATGCCGGTGTGCACGAGGCGCATCCGGGTGCCGCCCTCGACCTCTTCGAGGGTGACGACGACCTCGGTGGGCTCCTCCTCGATGGCGTGCCAGGTGGTGGTGAATGACCGCGGGGCGTCGCAGGCGGTGATGGTGCCGGTGGCCCAGGAGGGCTCGTCGCCGTTCGCAGCGACGGCCCAGGTGCCGCCGAGACGCAGGTCGCCGGTGTACTCGACCATCCAGCGCGACAGGCGCTCCGGCGTGGTGATGGCCTGCCAGAGGTCGTCGATGCCGGTGGCGTAGACGTCTTCGTAGACCAGCCGGTAACCGGACGGATGCTTCTCGATGACGGGACTGGTGATGCTCATGAGATCTTCCTCTCCCTGTTCTCGGATGCCGCGCGGCGACCCCGCGCGACCTCGGTGTGCAGGGCGTCGAGGCGCTGCGCGAGCGGATCGGTCAGCTGCGCGAGGGCTCGGGATGCGGCATCCACTCCCGCGCGATCCAGCGCGTAGATCCGGCGCGTGCCCTCGGCGCGCACGGTCGCGAAGCCGTTCTCGCGGAGCACCCGCAGGTGCTGCGAGACCGCCGGCTGCGAGATGCCGAACTCGTCACGGGCGATGTCGGTCAGCACGCCGGCCGGCTGCTCGCCCAGGGCGAGCACCGCGAGCAGGCGCCGCCGCACGGCATCCGCCAGGACCTCGAACTCATGCACGGCTTCATTATATAAGTCTATTCTTATATGCGCCAGAAGCTCTTCGCCCGGCGGACCGATCTGCGGATGGCGGAGGATTCCGCGGAGTGTCCGTTGCCGGATGCAGAATCGTCCGCCATCTGCGGTAGTGCCACTCACCCTCCACAACGAGGCTCTCCCAAGATCCATCCACATCGCGGCTTTTCGATGTCCGGCGTCGCTCTGAGATCGACCAGGATCACCAGCATGATCTCGGCCCGCCAGCTCGTCGACCACTTCGGTGGCATCGCCCGCAGCAAGCAGCTCGCTCCATTCGGATTCAGCCGTTACCGGCTGGACCGCGCCGCGCGGACCGGCGAGATCGACCGCATCCGCCCTGGAGTCTTCGCCACCGCGTCTGCCTCACCCTCCGCCCGCTCGGCGGCTGCCCACGGAGGTGCGCTCACGTGTTCTGCGGCGCTGCGGCACCGCGGCGTGTGGGTGCTGACCGATGACACCACACCGCATGTGTGGATGGGACGCGCGGGACGCACGCATCCCCACGACCGGTGCAGTTGCACCGCGCACTTCCGCCCCGGTCGAATGACCTTGGGCGTCGCCGAGGTCGAGCACGCGCTCGTCCACGCCTACGAGTGCCACGGCGACGAGTTCTTCTTCGCCGCGTTCGAATCCGCCTGGAACAAGCGACTCATCGGGGCCGGCGAGCGATCCCGCATCCGCGCTGCGCTCCCGGCATCCGCCCGCTGGCTGGTCGACTTCGCACGCGGCGACGCCGAGAGCGGGCTCGAATCGCTCGTGCGCCTGCGTCTGCACCTCTTGGGCATCAGCGTCGAGACGCAGGTCGACATCCCGGGCGTCGGGCGCGTCGATTTCGTGATCGACGGGCGGCTGATCATCGAGGCCGACGGCCGGGAGAACCACGAAGGTGAAGGGAATCGCCAGAAGGACCTGAGGCGGGATGCCGCCGGCATCCGCCCTCGGCTACGAATCACTGCGATTCGACTACTGGCAGATCATCGACGAGTGGGAGCGGGTGCTCCCCGCGATCCTGGCTGCGCTGGCTCGAGCTCGAGCCTGACGCCCGATCCGTGCTCTGCGGACGGCGGACCGATCAACAGACGGCGGACGATCCCCGGCGTGTCCCCCGCCGGACGCAGAACGGTCCGCCAACCGCAAGCGACACGACGACGGATGCCCCGGAGGCTCCGAGGCATCCGAACGTCCGAACGAGACTCACTCCACGGTGACGGACTTGGCCAGGTTGCGGGGCTGGTCGACGTCGAGGCCCTTCGCGGTGGCGAGCGCCATCGCGAAGATCTGCAGCGGCACGACCGCGAGCACCGGCTCGAAGAGCGCACCGGCCAGCGGAATCCGGATGACCTCGTCGGCGAACGGCAGCACCGCGGCATCCCCCTCCTCGGCCACCACGATCACGCGGGCGCCGCGAGCGCGGATCTCCTGGATGTTCGAGACGACCTTCGAGTGGATCAGCGACGAGTGCCGCGGCGACGGCACGATCACGAACACCGGCTGCCCGGCCTCGATCAGGGCGATCGGACCGTGCTTCAGCTCGCCGGCGGCGAAGCCCTCGGCGTGGATGTACGAGATCTCCTTGAGCTTGAGCGCACCCTCGAGCGCGATCGGGTAGCCCACGTGGCGGCCGAGGAACAGCACCGAGCGGGTGTCGGCCATCCAGCCGGCCAGCTGCGAGACGTGCTCCTGCTCCTCTGACAACACCTGCGCGATCTTGTCCGACAGCGACTGCAGCTCGGCGACCTCGGTCGTGGCATCCGCGTGCGTCCCGCGGACGCGACCCATGTGCAGGCCGAGCAGCAGCAGCGCGGTGATCTGCGCCGAGAACGCCTTGGTCGACGCGACCGCGACCTCGGGGCCGGCGTGGGTGTACACGACGGCGTCCGATTCGCGCGGAATGGTCGCGCCCTGAGTGTTGCAGACCGACAGCGTGCGGGCGCCGCGCTCGCGGGCGTACTTGACCGCCATCAGCGTGTCCATGGTCTCGCCGGACTGGCTGATCGAGACGACGAGGGTGTCGTCGCCGATCACCGGGTCGCGATAGCGGAACTCGTGCGCGAGCTCGACGTCGACCGGCACGCGGGCCCACTGCTCGATCGCGTACTTGCCGACCAGGGCGGCGTACGACGCTGTGCCGCACGCGGTGATGATCACGCGATTGATGCCGGTGAACAGGTCGTCCGACCCGTCGAGCTCCGGGATGATGACCTGACCCTCCTGGATGCGACCGCGGATGGTGTTCGCCACGGCCTCGGGCTGCTCGGCGACCTCCTTGGCCATGAACGACGACCAGCCACCCTTCTCGGCAGCGGCGGCGTCCCACGACACCTCGAACGGCTGCGCCTCGACCGCGTTGCCGTCGAAGTCGGTCACCGTCACCTCGGAAGGCGTGATCGCGACGATCTGGTCCTGCCCGATCGCGAGCGCGCTGCGGGTGTGCTCGACGAACGCGGCGACGTCGGAGCCGAGGAAGTTCTCCCCTTCGCCCAGCCCGATCACGAGCGGCGAGTTGCGGCGCGCGCCGACGACCAGACCGGGCTGGTCCTGGTGCATCGCCAGCAGGGTGAATGCGCCCTCCAGGCGATTCACCACGCTCTGGAACGCGGTGGCGAGGTCGCCGCTGCGGCGGTACTCCTGGCCGAGCAGCGCGGCGGCCACCTCGGTGTCGGTCTCGCTGAGGAAGGTGACGCCGGCCTCGGCCAGTTCGCCGCGCAGCACCGAGAAGTTCTCGATGATGCCGTTGTGGATGACGGCGAGCCGGCCGTCATCGGCGAGGTGCGGATGCGCGTTGACGTCGGTCGGGCCACCGTGGGTCGCCCAGCGGGTGTGCCCGATGCCCGTGCTGCCGTCCGGCAGCGCGGCATCCGCCAGCGAGTCCCGCAGCACGGCCAGCTTGCCGGCCTTCTTGCGCATGCCGAGCTCGCCGTTCTCATCGATCACGGCGATTCCGGCAGAGTCATAGCCGCGGTACTCGAGACGGGCGAGTCCGGCGAGCAGGATGTCCTGGCTGGGCCGCGGGCCCACGTATCCGACGATTCCACACATGGGTTCAAGAGTAAGGGCGCGGTTTTGCGAGGGTTCCGAACCAATCGGTTCCGGGTCGTTGAGCGGAGCGACGAAGGAGCGCAGACGAAACGCCTTCACCCCGCCAGGAGAGTCACTGCGTTTCGTCTCGCTTCGCTCGCTCAACGACCTGAGGGGCATCAGACCTTGCGCAGCTGCACCCTCTCGACCGCGTGGTCGACGCCCTTGCGCAGCACGAGCGTCGCGCGGTGCCTGGTGGGCAGCACGTTCTCGAGCAGGTTCGGCATGTTGATGTCGTTCCAGTACCCCATCGCCGTCGTGACGGCCTCGTCGTCGGTGAGGTGCGCGAACACGTTGAAGTACGACGACGGGTTGGTGAACGCACCCTTGCGCAGCGCGAGGAACCGGTCGACGTACCACTGCGCGATGTGCGCGGGGTCGGCGTCGACGTAGATCGAGAAGTCGAACAGGTCGCTCACCGCGACGTCGTTCGGCGCGGGCGGCGGCTGCAGCACGTTCAGCCCCTCCACGATGACGACGTCCGGACGGCGCACCACGACCGTGGCATCCGGGATGATGTCGTACCGCATGTGCGAGTAGAACGGCGCGCGCACCTCGTCCGCACCGCTCTTGACCTCGGTGAGGAACGAGAGCAGCGCGCGGCGGTCGTACGACTCGGGGAATCCCTTGCGGTCCATCAGGCCGCGGCGCTCCAGCTCGGCGTTCGGGTAGAGGAATCCGTCGGTGGTGACCAGCTCGACGCGCGGGGTGCCCGGCCAGCGGCTCATCAGCTCGCGCAGCAGGCGCGCGATCGTGGACTTGCCGACCGCGACCGATCCGGCCACGCCGACGACGAACGGCGTCGTGGAGTCCGGTTCCTGCAGGAACGCACTGGTCGCCGCGCCCAGGCCCTTCGTCGAGGTGGCGTAGAGGCTGAGCAGGCGGCTCAGCGGCAGATACACCTCGCTGACCTCGGTGAGGTCGAGGCGGTCGCCGATGCCGCGCAGTTCGACGACCTCGGTCTCGGTCAGCGGCTGATCCAGACCGGCGGCCAGCCGCGCCCAGTCCGCGCGATCGATCGCGCGGTACGGAGACAGCGGCAGAGTCGGGTCGGTCACCCGAACATCGTATCCGCGCCGCGGCGAGGGCGGATGCCGGTGGGCGGCTGCTCGAGCCCCGGCAATAGGCTGATCCCATGTCCGAGCACGCCGGCGACGCGCCCCTGCCTCCGCTCTGGCGGCGGATCACCGGCAGCACCTGGTTCCACCTGATCGCGGCGTTCGTGGTCGTCGGCGCGCTGCTGTCGTTCGTCGCGAAGCCGTACTGGGTGCCGTCGGGATCGATGGAGCAGACGCTGCAGGTCGGCGACCGTGTGCTGGTGAACCGCCTCGCCTACATCGGCGACGCGCATCCGGGTGACGGCGACGTCATCGTCTTCGATGCCGACGAGACGTGGGGACCGCACGCATCCGACGACGAGAATCCGCTGAAGACGGTGCTGCGCCGGCTCGGCGAGGTCAGCGGCTTCGGTCCGTCGGGCGAGCACACCCTGATCAAGCGGGTGATCGCCGGGCCGGGGCAGACGGTGTCCTGCTGCGACGCCGAGGGCAGGATGCTCGTCGACGGCGAGCCCGTCGACGAGCCGTACGTCTTCGCGGACTTCCCGTTCGAGCCCGGCGCGCTGGACTGCGAAACGACGCCGAGTTCGATGCGCTGCCTGCCCGAGGTCACGGTGCCGGAGGGCGCGTATCTGGTGCTCGGCGATCATCGGGCGAACTCGGCCGACGGCGCGTATCCATGCCGTGGACGGGTGGATCCTGACCCCGGATGCTGGCGCTGGGCGCACGACGACGACGTCGTGGGCCGTGCCGTGGTGATCCTGTTCCCGTTCGACCGCTGGTCAGGCCTCTGACAGCGCTTCCGGGTCGGCGACGTCTACGCGGGTAGATCGCCGGGAACACGGGCCGGAGAGTCGACGAGAAAAGTGCTTCCGAATCGGGCGCTGATGAGCTAGAGTCAACTCGTTCGCACCGTTGTCTGCGAGCCCCGCCGTGTGGGAACGGCGACGGTACTTCGTGATGTGGGATCACGTCGGCAGACGACACCGAGGGGTCGGTGGTGTGCGGCGAACCGTGTGCCGATCAGCACACGGCTGGGGAACAACACTGGGGAACAATGATGCGCTGGGGACTGCGTTTCATGCTGGCTCGGGGAGCCCGGGCATGACCTCCGTCGAGGACGCGCTGAGCGTCGCTCGCTTCGGGACCGTACACGTGCCGCTGGCCGCGCCGCCCGGCATGAGTGCGCCCGCGAGGCCTGATCCGTTCACGGCTCCTCCGATCACGTCGCCGACCGATGCGACGACATCGCACGGTGATGCTCCTCCCGTGCATGCGTCGACCGCTCCACGCGTCTCCGCGACGCTGGAGCACCGGTTGACGTGGGAACGGCGATACCACCGTCGGCTCGGTCTGACCGATGCCGCGGTGCTCGCCGCTGCCGCCGGCGCCGCCGCCATCAGCAGCACGCTGGGAGGCGGCCCCTCCGCCGCCGTCCTGGTGCACAGCGTGCTGCTGATGGCGATCTGGCATCTCTTCTGAGCGCCATGCACACCCGGCAGGCCGCACTCTTCCGCACCAGCGTCTCGGAGTACCGCAGCGTGGCGCACGCGACGGGTCTCGCGTTCGGCATCCTCGCGATCATCGCGGTCGTGCTGCGCCTGCCCGACATGCAGCTGACGATCATCGTCGCGCTTCCCGTGGGACTCTTCGGCCTTCTGCTGACGCGCTGGACGTGGCGCCGGTGGATGGTGGGACAGCGCCACCTCGGCCGGTTCACCTCTCGCGCACTGGTGGTCGGCAACCGCGGCGATGTCGAGTACGTGCTGAACCGGCTGCACCCGGTCGGCTCCTCGGGCTATCAGGTGCTCGGTGCGACGCTGCTCGACGCGAACGCCCGTGACCTCGAGGTCGGCGGCACGCGCTTCCCCGTACTCGGCAACGTCAACACGGTGGCGGAGGTCGCCGCGCAGCTGCACGCCGACACGATCGTCGTCGCGAGCCGCCCCGAGGGCGACCCGGACTTCGTCCGGCGCCTGAGCTGGCAGCTCGAGGGCACCGCCGCAGAGCTCGTGCTGTCGAATCCGCTCACCGACGTCGCGGGCCCCCGCATGTCGTTCTCGCCCGTGGACGGCCTTCCGCTGATCCAGGTGGAGATCCCCACCTACGAGGGCGGACGCCACGCGCTCAAGCGGGCCCTCGACATCGTGGTCTCGAGCATCGCACTCATCCCGATCGCTCTGATCACGCCCGTCCTCGCTGTCCTGATCAAGGTCGACAACCCCGGTCCTGCCTTCTTCTTCCAGGAGCGCGTGGGCCGCGACGGCCGCACGTTCAAGATGATCAAGTTCCGCTCGATGCGCACCGACGCCGAGCAGCAGCTCGCGGCGCTGAAGGCGCAGAACGAGGGCTCGGGCCTGCTCTTCAAGATGAAGGACGACCCGCGCGTGACGCGCGTCGGCAAAGTGCTGCGAAAGCTGTCCTTGGATGAGCTGCCGCAGTTCTGGAACGTGCTCAGCGGTGACATGAGCGTCGTCGGCCCTCGTCCTCCGCTGCCCAGCGAGGTCACCGCCTACGACGGCACGGTGTTCCGCCGCCTGTACATCAAGCCCGGGATCACCGGCCCCTGGCAGGTGTCGGGTCGCAGCGACCTCTCCTGGGAGGAGAGCGTCCGCCTCGACCTGCGCTACGTCGAGAACTGGTCGGTCATGAGCGACCTGCAGATCATGTGGCGCACCGCGAAGGTCATGGTCCAGCCGAGCGGCGCGTACTGATGCGCTTGCTCGACGAGGACGGCGGCCCCTGAGACTGGATCCGCGGCCATGCCCCTCCCTCGCCGGGCCCCCTCCCCAGCAACCCGGCGAAAGCATGGCCGCGGGTCCTTTTACAAGACAGATCCGAGTCGAAGAGAAGTATGGTGAGAACAGGGAGCGATGTCCGCAGCGAGGAGGCGGCGGGGATCGGTGAGTTGGGGGATCAGTCGTGAGCACTGACGAAGCGGACGCGAGCATGCGCGTCTCCATGGCGGGGGGCCGGCTGTCGGGTGTGCCGACCGTGCGGATCGCAGGCACCGAGGTGCATCTCGTGCGCGAGGAGGAGGCGGTCGACATCATCGCCGCGTCCGCCGGTGGACCCGGCGCCGGGCAGCTCGCGGTGATCTCGATCAACCTCGATCACTTCCACCATTTCCGCGCCGGCGACCGTTCCAGCGCCGGCGCACCCGAGCACTTCAACCTGATCGACGGAGCGCCGGTCGCGGCGCAGGCCGGGCGCATGACCGGTGCGAAGCACCCCCGCCTGGCGGGCAGCGACCTCATCGACGGCATCCTCGATCGGGCATCCGTCGAGCGTCTCTCGATCGGGGTCATCGGAGGGAGCGACGAGGTCACCGCGCCGCTGCGTGCGCGCCTCGCCGCCGACTGGCCCGGCATCCGTTTCGCGGGGCACTGGACTCCGTCGCGGGAGGATCTCACCGATCACGACGCGCAGCGCGCGCTCGCGGAGCGGATCCGCTCCGCGCACGTCGACGTGCTGCTGGTGTGCCTCGGCAAGCCGCGCCAGGAGCACTGGATCGACGAGTACGCGCAGTTCACCGGTGCACGTGTGCTGCTCGCGTTCGGCGCCGTGGTCGACTTCCTCGCCGGCCGCGTGAGTCGCGCCCCCGCGTGGATCGCCGGAGCGGGATTCGAGTGGGCCTGGCGGCTGCTGCGTGAGCCGCGCCGCCTCGCCCGCCGCTATCTCGTGCAGGGCCCGCCGGCATACCTCGCCGTGCGCCGCTCGTCTCGGGGAGGACGACATGACTGACGACCAGGAGATCGGCGTCCACCCCGCGCTCACGCGCGGCATGAAGATCGCCATCGCCGTCGTGGCCGTCGTGATCGCCGCAGCGGTGATCACGATCGTGCTGCTGTGGAGTCCGTGGGATGCACCGGATGCTTCGGCACCCGTGCATCCCGCGGCAGGGACCACCTCGAGTGCGACGCCGTCGCCGGGGGCGACGGGCGGAGCATCCGGCTCCTCGGGTGACGGGGCTACGGCTCCGAGCCCGGGGCCGTCGCCGGATGCCACACCGGGGACGGGTTCGGAGGTGCTTCCCCCGTCGGCGACACCGGGCACCGGGCTGCCGCCGCTGAAGAAGGCCGACCCGCTGGTCTCGGCGCCGCTGCCCGCCACCGGTTCGCAGAACGGCGCGCTGGTGAAGGGCTTCCCGACGCGGATACTCGGCCCGATGAAGGGGTCCACCGTGATCTCCAGCTCGATCGCGACAGAGGGGAAGCGGATGCAGGTGACCTTGATCGCCGTCGCACCGAAGGCCGAGAAGGACATCGCCGCCCACTACGGCGAGCTGTGGGCCGGCCTGGGGCTGCAGCGCGGCACCACCGCCGACGGAACGGTGCAGTACACCGGCTCCTACGAGTCGGTCACCCTCGCGATCGAACCGTCCGGCACCGGCAACCGCTACACGCTCTTCGGCACATTCCGGGCGAAGTGACCGCGATGTACATCTCGTTCTCGAACAAGCCCAAAGGCGCAGACACGCCCGACGAGGCGGATGCTCCGCCACGACGCGGGCGGCGCACCGTCTCATCGACGGTCGTGGCGTTCGGCATCGTGTCGATGCTCACCGACATCTCGTCGGAGTCGATCACCGCGGTGCTGCCGCTGTACGTGACCTCGTTCCTGGGCATGTCGATGATCGCGTTCGGCTTCCTGGACGGGCTCTACCAGGGCGTCAGCGCGCTGGTGCGCATCGCGGGCGGGTACACCTCCGACCGGCTGGATCAGCCGAAGTGGGTCGCGTTCGTCGGGTACGCGATCGCGGCGATCGCCCGCGTGGGATTGTTGTTCGTCTCGGGGCTCGGCTCGCTGACCGCGGTGATCACCGCCGACAGGATCGGCAAGGGCATCCGGACCGCGCCGAGGGACGCTGTGATCACGGCCTCATCGGACCCCGACAACCTGGGTGCTTCATTCGGTGTGCACCGCACGCTCGACAACATCGGGGCGGCTGTCGGACCGTTGCTGGCGTTCTTCATCCTGCTGCTCATTCCGGACGGGTACGGAGCGATCTTCGTCGCCTCGCTGGCCTTCGCGATGATCGGCGTGACGATCCTCGGCCTGTTCGTGCCGAACGTGCGCACCCGGCCCCGCGTCGAGGGATCGAAGGGCGAGACGATCGCCCGCCCGAAGTTCGACTGGAAGGTCGTGACCTCGGGCCCCATGCGGCGCGTGCTCGCGGCCGCCGGCATCCTGGGTCTGCTGACGATCGGCGACGGGTTCGTGTACCTGATCCTGCAGGATCGCAGTGACTTTGCGGCGCAGTGGTTCCCGCTGCTGTATGTGGGCACGAACGTCGCCTTCCTGGCATTCGCGATCCCGCTCGGCCGGCTGTCGGACCGGATCGGCCGGGCGCGCGTGTTCGTGTTCGGGCATGTCGGGCTGCTCGGTGCGTATCTGATCGCCGCGTCGCCGATAGCCGACATCGCGGCCACGCTGCTGTGCCTGCTGTGTCTCGGGGCGTTCTACGCCGCCACGGACGGCGTGCTCGCGGCTCTCGCGGCTCAACTGACCACACCTGAGACGCACGGCACAGGCATCGCTGCGGCGCAGACCGTCGTGGCTGTGAGCAGGTTCCTCTCGGCGGCGGGATTCGGCATCCTGTGGTTCGCGATCGGACGTGAGACGTCGATGCTGATCGTGTCGGCACTGCTGCTGGTGGCGATCCCGCTGATCGCCTTGCTGCTGCGCCCGTATCTGTCCCGGCCGCGCCCTTCGATCCCGACGGCGGCCTCGTGAGCTCGCGGATCAAGTGGCTGATCATCGCCGTCGTCTCGGTGCTCGCGCTGGGTGCGACGGCGATCGTCGCGCTGGTCGCCTGGTCGGACTACCGGGCGCGGCAGGATGCCCCGTCGGCGGTGCAGACGTCGGACGGCGGCACCGCGACCGGCGACCGGATCGTGTTCCGCAACACCGCGTCCGGGCAGGGCTACGGCCTGGTGGCATCCGTGCCGCTCGACGACCCGGCCGGGAGTCGGTCCCTGACCGACATCGCCTGCGACCGGGTCGCGGCGAGCACTTCGCTGCTGTCGTGCCTGCTGTCCGAGCGCGGGATCGCCCCGACGTATACGGCGAAGGTGTACGAGGCTTCCGGCGAGGAGAGGTTCAACGGGCCGCTGCCGGGAGTGCCGAGCCGTACTCGTTTCTCACCGGACGGATCGCTGCTGGCCACGACGTCGTTCGTCAGCGGACACGCCTACGCGGCGATCGGGTTCTCCACGGAGACCAGGATCACGTCGATGAGCGACGGCAGCGACTTCGGCAATCTCGAGGACTGGACTCTGCTGATCGACGGGAAGAAGAGCGCCCCCGTCGACCGCAACTACTGGGGCGTGACCTTCATCGACGATGACTCGTTCTACGCGACGGTCGGGATGACGACGATCGGCAAGACGTACCTGGTGAAGGGTGACATCGCGAAAAGGACGATGACCTCGGTGATCCCCGACGTCGAGTGCCCGTCGCTGTCACCCGACGGCACACGGATCGCGTTCAAGCGGGTGACGTCGGGCTCCGGGCCGACGGTGCACTGGACACCCGCCGTGTACGACCTCGCCTCGGGCAACGTCTCGGTGCTCGATGTCGAGACACGCAGCATCGATGATCAGATCGTGTGGCTCGACGACAAGACCCTGCTGTACGGGATGCCGGGCAAGGACGCCGGCGACACGGATGTGTGGAAACTGGCCGCGGACGGGTCGGGCAAGCCGTCGGTGTTCATCAAGCACGCCTGGTCGCCGACCGTGGTGCGGGAGGCGGGATGACCGGTCAGCGAGTGGATGCCGCCGCGCGTGCCGCGGCTCGTGACCTCTTGTGGTCACGGCGCAGGAAGAGCAACCAAGCGAGGAACGCTCCGATCGCCGCGCCGAGCGTGTTCGCGACGATGTCGCGCAGGCTCGCCACCCGATCGGGGATGACGATCTGCGCGACCTCGACGCCGGCCGAGAGGACCAGGGCGAGCAGCGTGCCGTACCAGGGATGCCGGAACAGCAGCGTGAGCAGGAATCCGAGGGGCAGGAACATGAGGACGTTGGCGGTGAACTCGACCCACCCGGCACCGAAGAAGGTGAGACCGAGGTCGGTGCGGATCCCGTTCCAGATGGCGGCGATGATCTCGGAGTACGAGACGGGCAGCAGCACGATCAGTCCCACGGCGACCAGGTACGCGGCGAGCGCCCATCTCACCCAGATGCGCTTGTGCACGAAGATCTCCACAGAGGAACTCTCGCACGGCACGAGCGCAAGCGAGAACACATGACCGAGTTCACCGGCCCGGACGGCCCCGTCGACCTCGCCGTCGTCGTCGTCACCTATCGCAGCGCCGACGACGTCCTCGGCCTGATCGCCTCGTTGCGCGCGGACGCCGGCGACCTGCGAGTTCGCGTGGTGGTCGCCGACAACTCACCGACCGATGAGACCCGGAGGGCGGTCGCGCAGCATCCTGATGTGATCTGCGTGGCCACTGGGGGCAATCTCGGCTACGCCGGCGGCATCAACGCGGCGATGGCGCACGTCGGAGAGGCGGACGCGATCGTGGTGCTGAACCCCGACCTCGTCGTCGAGCCCGGCTGCCTGGCCGCATTGCGCGCGCGGCAGCTGCAGTCGGGTGCCGGGATCATCGTGCCCCGCATCATGGACGACGAGGGGCTGACGCCGTCGCTGCGATGGGAGCCGTCGCTGCTGCGGATGCTGGGCGATGCGCTGTTCGGCGGTCGGTTGCGGGGTCGTCCGCAGCGTCTGAGCGAGATCGTGTTCTCTCCCGCGGCGTATCGGACGGCGCACACCGCCGACTGGGCCACTGGCGCTGCGCTGCTGATCGACGCCGAGACGGCGGCGATGGCCGGCCCGTGGGACGAGCGCTTCTTCCTGTACTCCGAGGAGACGGACTTCTTCCGGCGTGTACGCGAGAACGGCGGGACGGTGTGGTTCGAGCCGACCGCGACGGTGCATCATCGCCAGGGCGGCTCCGGGTCGTCGATCGACCTGGACCGACTGCTGGCCGTGAACCGGATCCGATACGCGCGCAAGCATCATCCCCGTGGAGTAGCGGCCTGCTACCGCGGCATGGTCGTGCTCCACGAGCTGCTGCGCATCGCGAGCCCGCGACACCGTGCGATTCTCGGCACCGTGCTGTCAGAGAGGTCCTGGGCGGGGCTGCCGCGGGCGCAACGATACGCGACTCGCTAGATCAGGGACCGGAAAGCGCGAATCGATGGTCAGGAAGTTCATCGAATGTTATGGTAAAGGCACCTCACCCGATTCGTTCTTCCCCCGGTTTGGATCATGAGCGCTCCCCCTTCACCGACCCGCCGCGGTCAACGTCTGCTGAGCCGGACGCGACGTCGCCGATGCACCGCTGCCGCCATGCTGATCGGCGCCTTCGTGAGTGCGCTGCTCATCGTCGCTCCGCACGCGCCCTCTGCGCAAGCCATTGAGAGCGCCTTCTCCGAGCAGAGGACGCCGAGCATCGCGGTGGACCCAGACCGCCGGCCCGTCGAGCTCGGTGTCACGTTCTCAGTAAAGAGGGCAGGCACGATCATCGGCATCGAGTTCTACCGGACCTCGTCGAACCGTCGGCCCCCACGTCGGCACGTTGTGGGACGCCAAGGGCAAGAGACTCGCCACCGTCCGATTCCCGGCGGGGACCGCGCGGGGTTGGATATCCGCCGACTTCAGCTCCCCTGTGCCGGTGAAGCCCGGGCGCGCGTACATCGCCTCGTACTTCGCGCCGCACGGGGGCTACTCGGTCGATGAGGACTACTTCGAACACTCGATCACCCGCGGCTCGATCCGGTTCCCACACGGGGCGGGCGTCTATCGCTACGGAGCACATGGCGGATTCCCGACCGCGGAGTACCGCCATTCGAACTACCTGGTCGATGTGCGTTTTCGGGCCGCCAGCGTGGACCCCAGGCCGACCCGGACCACGAACCCTGGAACGCCGAGGCCGACGGCCACGCCCAGTCCAAGGCCCACTGCCACTTCGGTCCCGACACCGACACCGATGCCGACGCCGACGCCGACCGCGAGCCCTACCCCGACGCCCGCACCCGGCAACGATGCCTCGCTCTCGCTCCCCAGGGTGCCTTGGTACGGCGGTCCGTCCTATTACGAGAAGTTCCCGAAAGCAGCCGCCGCCGGGTGGAGTGATCCGTCGTTCTTCCCGATCGCGGTCTTCATGGGCAAGCCTGAACATGCGGCAGAGTTGAAGGCCGTCGGCATCAACACCTACACCGGCATTGAGCACAACGGCTTCCCGATCTCCATCCCGACCGACGCAGGCATCTCCGTCATACCGCAACAGGGCGAATGGAGCACCGCCGAGGTCGGCGACGACCCGGGTGTTGTCGGCTGGTTCCTCAGCGATGAGTGCGAGATGGGTCTGGGCGGATGTACTGAAGCCGACGACGAATACGCACGTCTCGCCGATCAGAAGGCGTTCGCCGATAGGTTCCGTGCCCTGAAGGACGGGCGCTTCCTACAGGCCAACTTCGGCAACGGAGTGATAGGCGACTACTGGGCGCCACACACCATGCCGGCTCAGACCGATCTGCTCGATGTGACCAGCGTCGACAAGTACGCCTACACCAGTCCGCATGTCAGACGGATTCTCGAAGGCGGACCATTCTGGCCGAAGGGCCTGAACCCCGACAGTTCAGCGACATACGGGTGGATGCAGCAGCGCATGGACGCGTTCTCGAAGAGCACCAAGCCGAACTGGGTGCTGGTCGAGACCGCCATGCCTTTCCTCGATGAAGCCGACGCGGAGAGCATCGACGCGGATCAGATCGAGGGAGCCGTCTGGAGCTCCCTCGTCAACGGTGCCGCTGGCGTCGCGTACTTCCAGCACAACAACAACGGCAGCTGCGGCATGTACTCCATCCTGCAGTGCGGTGATGGATTGAAGTCACGCATCACATCGCTCAACCGCACCGTGAAATCGCTCGCCCCGGTGCTGAACACCCAGTCGTACCAGTGGACCTTCGGCAAGGAGCTGAACACGGCACTGAAAGTCTCGGGCAGCACTGCCTACGTCTTCGCCATGACCAACGGCGGGTCCGGCTCACGCACCTTCGCTCTGCCTCCGGACTTGGCGAAGGAGACGATCGTCACAGTGCTCGGCGAAGGACGTACGATTTCCGTCAGGAACGGCGTGTTCGTCGACACGTTCGCTCACGAGTTCACGCATCACATCTATACGGTCGCTATCGGCTGAACGAATCTCAATTGCTCATCCGAAAGCGCGATTCGTCGGAGTGCGGCCGAGATTCCGATGAGAAGGAAGAGCAGTCCTGAGACAGCCGGGAACGACAGCCCGTCGAAGAACAGGAAGAGCACGGCGACTGTGGCGGTTCCCGCGAAAACCCCGCCTGCCAGCAGCTTGGTCTCGGCGAACACGGTCCGGTGCGCGGCCTGCGCCACGCCCACGAGTGCAGTGAGAATCATCACGGCGAAGACCGCCGTGCCGGCTACTCCGAGTTCGACCAGCAGCGCTGCCCACTGGTTGTCGAACACGTAGTAGCGCGAGAAGAAGGTGCCGAGTCCCACCCCGAGGATCGGCGACGCCATCACGAATTCGGGCAGACGTTCCAGTCCTCCCGTGCGCGAGAGGGCGCTCGGGTCGTCTGAGGCACCGATGAACAGACCCATCGTCTGCTGCCAGACCCCCGGCATCAGCACGATGAGCGCTCCCAGTCCCGCAAACGCGACGATGACGCCGCCCCAGCGGTACGCACGCGGCAGGAACGGTGCCACAAGCACACCGGCGACAACGACGCCGATGATCGCGGACCGCGAGATCGACACGAGGCAGATGCCGAGGATGAGCACCACGATCGTCCACCACAGCAGCCGCCGTGGCGGCTTCGCGTTGAACCCGCCACTCGCCCCAGCCGCTATGGCGATGGGCAGGCAGCCCAACACCGTCGCGACGAATTCCAGCGGATGCGTCGCAGTGCCGGCGGGGCGGATGTAGCCTCCGCGGAAGTCGATCCCGCCCCAGTCGAAAGTCATCCCGGGGATCGTCGCCATCCACTCGAGCAGACTCGCCCCCATGAAGAACTGAGCGAAGCCGAGTGCCGCCACCAGCCCCGCGCCGATGGCGAGCCCTCTTGCCAGACGTCCGATGTCGTTCTGAGTGCGGACACCGTCCATCGCGACGAGCGCCACCCCCGTCCATGCCAGCACCCGGATGACCGAGGTCAGAGCGGGTGTGCCCTGGTCCTCGGGCTGGCCACGGAGCACCGCCATCGCGTAGCTGATCAGCACGACGACGACGAAGGTGAGCAGCGCCCAGCGCACCGGCTGGGAGACGCGCGTGAGGTCCTCGTCCCGAGCCTGGAGCCTGCCGAGCACCCACCACAGCAGGAGTACCAGCCCCCACAGCACCGACGGGCGGCCGAGGGCCCCCAGACCCGAGATCATCAGGTTCGATGGCACCGCGAAGAGCAGCACGACGTAGACCGTGAGCATCGTGGCTGCACCGAAGCGGCCGCGCCTCGCCGCACCACGATGCTCCTGTGCAGCGATCGGTGCGAACGGTTGGTTGGACGACAACACACTCACCCCGGTCGGATCATGAACTGTGATCGGGGCCGGGCGGTGTGCGTTCGGGCAACTGCTCAGCCCTAACCGCTTCGTATCCGTCCAGATCGTCGAGCTCCAGCTCCGGTTCAGGCATCTCGGGCTGCGGGCGTTGATCGGCGGCCGCGACCCGGCGGCGCCGGGTGCTGAGCCCGTCCATCACGCTGGCCAGCACGATGGAGGCGAGCAACAGACCGAATCCGACGACGCCTGCCATCAGCAGGCGCGATCGATTGCTCACCGTGCCTTTGGTGTCGACGGCAATAGTCGACACGGTGACCCGGTCCACTTCGGCCACTTTCTGATCGGCCTGCAACTGGTCGAGGGTCGTCGCCGTCTCCTTCAGCAGTGCGTCAATGGCCTCTTCTGCGCTCGACGCGCTCCTGGCCGTGACCGTCAGCAGAATCACAGGACCGGTGGCTGCGGCGTCGCGTGTGATCACCGTCTCGATCCCCTCGGCCCGATAGGACTCGACGAGTTCGCCAGAACCCACCGCTCGGGTGAGGACATCGGCCACCGGCGCCAGCCCGCCCAGGTAGAGATACTGGTTGGTGACACCGTCAGGCAGCACTCCTGCGCCGGGAAGCAGCAGCTGAGAAGCGCTCCGCTCGTACTCCGATGGCGTGACAGCCCACATCCCGACAGCGGCCACAATGGCGACAATCGCACCGGGCACCACGATGTACCAGCGTCGCAGCAGCCCTCTCAGCACATCCAGCACGTTCATGCGTTCGCCACCTCCTTCGCTGACACCGGCGACCCAGCGATGGGCATCGACCGCTGGTATGTGCTTCGTTTCCGGGGGTGGCGATGCTCGAGCGTCCAGGCGGCGGCGCTTCCAACGATGAGCGCAGCAGCGAGAAGCGCCATCGCCGCCTGCGCCTTGGTTCGGGTGTTCGGCTCGACGTAGGCGATTTCCTTGGTCAGAGGTTCGACGGTCGCGACGATCCGCTGATTGATGGGAATGCCCCTTTGCTCTTGCTCGGATGCACCGATTCCGATGACCTCGTCCAGCAGCTCCTGCTGACGGGTCCTGACCCATTCCTCGGTGCGTCCGACGACCTGCACTTCGATCACTGCCGACTCGACGACCGACACCCACTGGCTGCCCTGATCCTGCACGGTGACGAAACTGCCCTCGCGCAGTCCGGCGCCGTACAGAGGTGCGCCGATCTGGGAGTAGTAGCGGGTGTGCGTCTGACCACCGTTGACGAGGGTCGCGACCGTCGTCGCGAAAGTGATCACTCCCCAGGTCTCGCTGCCGTTGTACCGAGAGATCGGAGCGCTTCCCGGCTGTGTGAAGGTCACGAGCGTACGGGACGTGTACGTCCCGCCATCCCGCACCAGCAGGATCGTTCCTGTGGCCGCGACGATGACTGCGAGCGCCAGGACATACCATCGCCGAAGCAGCATCCGTGCGAAATCGCGCAACGACATCCTGCCACCTCCCCTGACGGCCCCTGCCCTCCAGATTAGCGATTATCTCTGGACCCGTGCTGAGCGAAGGCCACACTATAGGCTGATTGTTGGGAAGATGCGAACGGCCTGCCCGTTCTGCTCACTGTCGAGGGAAAGGCGATATCCGGATGCCGGTACCCGGGCGCCAGTTGCTCCGCGCGGCTCTCAGAAACTATTCGACCAGGGCTGATCTGCGCTGGCGGAAGATCCCGTCCTTCGAGGTGCTGCCGGCCACGAGCGAGCGCGCCGTCTACTACCTGACTCCCCATTCCGACGGACCGCATGGTGGGATCAGAGTGGCGTTCCGCCATGTCGACCTGCTCAACGCGATCGGCATCAGATCCGCGGTGCTGTACCCGAAGGGCACGCGCCGACCGGCTTGGTTCGAGAGCTCCACCCCCATGGTGACCGCCGATACCGTCGAGTTCCACGCCGACGACATCCTCGTCGTGCCAGAGGTCTACGGCCCGATGCTCACCGCGCTTCGCGATGACATCCGAGTGCTGATCTTCAACCAGGGCGCCTACATCACCTTCAACCACGTCGACCTGACGACGTCTCATCCTGGCGCGCCCTACTCGACGCTGTCACGCTTCGAGGGAATCATGACGGTCTCCGAGGACAGCGCCGAATTGCTCGGTCTCGCTTTTCCCGAGGCACAGATCGACATCGCCCGCCCCGTCGTCGATTCATCGATCTTCTACGCCGACGAACGTCCTCGCTCCAAGACGATCGCCTATGTTCCGACGCGGCGAGCCGATGAATTGCATCAGGTCCTGCACATCCTGCGAGCAAGAGGGACCACCTGGGAGTTGCGGGCGTTGCAGGGTCTGACCGAGAAGGCTGTCGGGGAGGCGCTGCGTTCAACGTCCATATTCCTGAGCCTGAGCGAACGCGACGGCTTCGGCTTGCCCCCTGCCGAAGCCATGGCGTGCGGCAATTACGTCGTGGGGTATCACGGCGGAGGGGGCCGAGAGTTCTTCGACCCCGCCTTCAGTAGGACGACCACATCGACCATCGACCTGATCAGCGCCCTCGAACAGGCGATGTCCGCACCCCTCGATCTGCTCGCACGCAAGGGACGCGCTGCATCCGACAGCGTGCTCAACGCCTACTCGGAAGACGGCCTGCGTGACGATCTCGCACGCATCTACTCCCGATTGATCTGACCGCTTCTGCGGGTTGGCGCCCGCCCTTCACTAGGGGATGAATGTCCACGTTGACCTCGAAGCTCTCCATGACCCTCCGACGTATCGGCGCACGCATGCCGGAGTGGGCGAAACGACTCGTCCGACGTCTTGCACCGGCGCCGACCTCGATCGAGGGCATCGAGGGCTGGGATCTCACTCTGCTCGGAGACGACGTGCCGCTCGATCTGAATCTGCTGCGTCCTCTCACTGCGGGCACCGATGCGGAAGCACAATCGCTGCTGAAGGCACCGATCCCCGTGATGCACACGACTCGGCCGTTGCGGTGCTTGCTCGTCGCCGACTCGCTGGATCAGGGCGGCGTGGACGAGTTCGTGCCGTTCCTCGCCCGTGGTCTGCGCAGAAGGGGCGCTCACGTCGAGGTGCTCGTCGCCAATCCGAGTCCCGACGTCGGCATCGGCAGGCTCGGACGCGAACTTCGGGCAGACGGCATCGAAACGCGGCACCTCGACGAAGATGAGGGCGGTCGCTGGATCCGCGAGTGGCAGCCCGACGTCGTCAGCTGCCACGGCGCGTTCCTCTGGCCCCTTGCGGTTGCACGTGGCATCGGTGCACGAACGGCCGTGACCCTGCACGGCGTGCACAACGTGATGGGGCTGAGCGCCGACGAACTCCTGGTCCGCAGCCACGATGTCGATGCGTACATCACGGTGAGCGCTCTCGTCCGAGAGGACTATCTCGCGAGGAACGCGCAGTTCCCGCCGGAACGCATCCATGTCATCGCCAACCCGGTGGACCCCGCGCGTGCCCTCCCGTACGATCGACGGGCTTGTCGCGAGGCCCTGGGGCTGAAGGATGAGTTCCTCTTCCTGTCGCTCGCTCGTCATTCTCTTCAGAAGAACAGCTATGCCCTTGTCGATGCGTTCGGCGATGTCGCGAAGGAGGTCCCCGGTGCACACCTGCTTGTCTGCGGCAGGGTGGACGACCCCTCGTACGCTCAGCAGATCGTCGCACTCCGAGACCGCCTCGGCCTACGCGACCGTGTTCACCTCCGTGATGGCACTCCGCATTCCACTGCCCTGCTCTGGGCCGCCGATGCCCTCGTGCTCGACTCGTTCTTCGAGGGCTGGTCCCTGGCGTCTTCGGAGGCCCTCGGAACGGGTCTTCCCGTCATCCTGAGCGACGTCGGCGGGGCGCGCGAGCAGCTGGACGGAGGCCCCTCCCGTGGCCTGCTCGTCAGCAACCCCCTCGGGGATCCGCGCGGGATCACCTGGAGCGAGATCGCTCAGGCTCGGTTCCGAAAGCAGATCAATCGCACCGAACTGGTCGAGGCGATGCGCTCGGTGGCGTCAGGCGACGTGGTCTTCGCGGACCGTCCCGAGATCGCGACGTACGCGCACGAGCAGTTCAGTGCGGCCGCGTGCATCGATGAGTACATCGCACTGCTCACGGAACTGCGCGAATAGGAGCGTCCGCGCAGGATGCGTCACGCCTTGGCGTGACGCCGAAGAAGCCGAGTGACCTGGCTCCGGATATCATTCAGCACGCTTCGCGCGGTCACACGCAGCACCAGGACCTGCATTCCGATCATCACGATCCCGACGAAGACGATGCAGAGCAGCGGCGTGAAGGGCTCGAGCAGTGCCATGGTTCCCAACCCGGCTGCGCCCACGACGATGACGGAGGTCAGCAGCATCGGTATCGGACGGAGCGTCTCCCTCACGCGGACGCCGAGCAGCCTCGCCACCAGGAACTGCCGGACCATCGTCGCGCCGACCGCGACTCCGAGGAAGCCCAGCACGACAGCGGGCAGGCCATGCGGGACCATCACGAGAGTGGTTCCAACGGTGGCCGCGTCGACTATCACCGCATAGATCAGCCAGACCCCCGGTTTCCCGACTCCATAGAACAGGCCCAGATCCAGACTCGCTCCCATGACCGCTATGCCCGCCAGAGCGAGAATCTGAGTCGGGAAGAAGCTCTGCTCCCACCCTGGTCCGAAGACGATAGGTACGATCAGCGGCGCCGCTACTGCGAGAAGGAGCAGTGTCGGCGTCATCATCGCGTAGATGACGCCGAGGGCACGGACGTACGATCTGGTGAGTCGTTCGGAGTCAGCGCGCCACTTCGCGAATGCAACGGTGGTCACCGGTGCCAGCGCGGACCCGGTGAGTTCCTGAACCGCCTGAACGAGACGCTGCGCCACCGTCAGATAACCATACGCAGTCAGACCGAGACCGTGAGAGATGATCGCCGCCTCCGCAGCAGCTCGCACCAGGGCCACGAGTTCGACGGCGAGCACCTGCGTGCCGAATCGGAACATCCTGCCGAACTCCGACCAGGAGAATGTCCAGTTCGGCGCCATCTCGCCACCCACAGTGCGGCAGCGGCGACGACGATCTGATTGCAGAGCGTCTGCCCCACCAGCGCCCAGACACCGAATCCGGCGAAGGCCATGACCACCGCGACGACTTGGGCGATCACCGCGGCGGCAGCGCCCTGTGCAGCCAGCGCCTTGAACTGCATCCGCCGCCGGAGAAGGGCGGTCGGAACCGATGCGAGCGCCACCAGCGGGATGACGATCGCCAGAGCCCGGACCACCGGTACGACGTCGTCCGAACCGAACATGACCCCCGCCACCGGCGCGGACAGCGCCAGAAGCCCCGACAGAACGACTCCCACGACGATCGAGAACCAGAATCCGGTGCTGGTCGTGCGTCGAGTCACATTGCCGGCCTGCACGATGTATGTTGCGAAGCCGAAGTCGCTGAGCAGATAGAAGAAGGGCAGCAGCGTCGATGCGGCCGCAACGGTTCCGAACTCTGCGGGCGCGATCAGGCGAGTGAGGATCGCGATGGTCGCGAAACCCGAGAGCCTGGTGATCCACTTCTGCACGGTCAGCCAGATCACCCCGGCCGCGGTGCGCTGCCCGACAGACGCGGTGTGCTCCACTGCCTCCTCGTCACTCACCCGGACACCGCCACCGGGTCGATCGCGGCATCACGGCGCTCCGTTCTCTGCCGCTCGAGCGCGAAGACGGGGAACCGCAGCGGCCGGAAAGCGGTACTCGCCCGCGCCCTCACGCGGAGGTCGGTGCAGAATGGATGTCCGCACGATCTCGCGGATCGCGTAGATCTCCAGGTCCACGTCCACCATCCACCCGCGCATTCCGTAGGCTCGACCGGCATCGCGGTAGACATCTGCGAGCCGCTCGGTCATTCGTGGAAGGCTGAGGTGGTCGAGTGCGAACTCCCGCCCGAACACTGCCCGGCGGGCCCGCGTGGAGGGATCGTCCACGAGCAGACGCAGGTGAGAAGCGAGCAGCGCGACCGGGTTCGAGACCAGCTCGTCGCTCCAGAAGCTGTTGCGGAAGATCGCATCGGCTCCGGTTTCCGTGAACGGCGCGGACCAGCCGCGTTCCCCGACCGCGACCAGGGGTGTGGCGTGCGCCAGGGCGCGGCCCGCTGACGAGCCCATACCGACCGAGACGTCGGCCCCGGCATACGCCTCGTGCGGGTCCGATACGGGCCCCAGGAACCGGATGATACGTCGTGCGTGCCGCGTGTCGACTTCTGCCCCCAGTGAACGGAGGTCCGTTTCGGCATCGCCGGTGCCGACGATGGCGAGCACCACGTCTCTGCCCTCGCTGGCGAGTACGTCGACTGCCGCGATCAAGGCGCGCAGCGCCGGCGACTTCATCCCCTCGTCGAGCCGGCCGACCCACCCGATGACCACCGTGTCCTCCGTGAACTCCACCGACGCGCGGAAGCGATGTCTCGCCGCGACGTCGGGCCGATCCCGCGCCGTGTCGATCGGCGGACTGATCAAAGTCGTCCGCCCCGCGCGTGCCGCGTGATCCTCCTCGAGATACCGCGTGCCTACGATGAGCGGCGCCCCCGCAAGTGTGGTCGGATTGACCGCCATCTCGTATGCAGTGATGACAAGGGGCCGGCGCCCGAATGCGCAGGGGCCCAGATACGCTCCCCGAACGGCATCCTGGCCGTAGACATGCACGATATCGGCCGACACCTCGCGCGCAAGGTCATTCATGGTGCGCGCCGCGGCGACAGCGGTCGACGGCCGCTCGAAGGTCTTGATCTCAATGCCGTACTCTCGCGCGACATCGATGGCTGACGGCCCATCTGGAACGGTGTCAGATGGGCCGTACAGGTGCGATTCGTAACCGAACTCACGCACGCCCGCGGCGAATTGGATCGCGTTGATCTCAGTGCCACCCAGTCCGAGGCGATTCATCTGCACGAGCACACTGGTCATCGACTGCCCCTATTCCGCGCGCCGGACCGCAGCGCGCAGCGCCGCGGTCACCCTCATCTGCTGCTCCTCCACCAGGTGCGGGAACATCGGCAGCGACAGGATGCGCCCGGCCGCGGCTTCGGCGACCGGGAACTCGCCCGGTCGGTGTCCGAGCCCGGCGTATGCCTCTGTACGGGGCACGATCGTCGGATAGTGGATGCCCACGCCGATCCCCGCGGAGGCCATCTCGCCCAGCACCCGGTCGCGGTCGTCCACCCGCACGACATAGAGGTGCCAGACGTCTTCGTTTCCGGGCCGCACGGTCGGCAGCCGCACGCCCTCGATCCCGCCCAGCAGGTCGGCGTAGCGATCAGCCGCAGCGCGGCGAGCGGCGTTCCAGCCGTCCAGACGGCGCAGCTTCGCGCGCAGCACGGTGGCCTGCACGGCATCGAGCCTGGCGTTCATGCCGATGTGGTCGTGCACGTACTTGATCGAGCTGCCATGCGCGGAGAGGTTGCGGATCAGCGCGGCAGCGTCGGCATCGTCGGTCATCACGGCACCCGCATCGCCGGCGGCACCGAGGTTCTTGCCCGGGTAGAAGCTCGTCGCCGCGATGCGACCGATCGCTCCGGCGCGGCCGACCGTCGACGACGCACCCTGCGCCTGCGCGGCATCCTCGATCAGGACGAGGTCGTGCTTCTGCGCGATCGGAACGATGCGCTCGAGCGGCGCGGTCTGGCCGAACAGGTGGACGGGCACGATCGCACGCGTGCGCGGCGTGATCGCGGCTTCCACGGCATCGGGATCCATCAGCAGATACTCGTCGTCGACATCGACGAAGACCGGAACGGCGCCGATGCGCGAGACCGCTTCGGCAGTCGCAATGAACGTGTTCGCGGGCATGACGACCTCGTCGCCGGCGGTGACTCCCGCGGCGCGGTAGGCGAGTTCGAGGGCATCGGTGCCGTTCGAGACGCCGATGACGTGGTCGACGCCGATGTACGCGGCATACTCCCGCTCGAACGCCTCGACCTGCGGGCCACCGATGAAGCCGGCGGTGGAGAGCTGCTGCTGCCAGACGGGCAGGACCTCATCGATGATCTCCGCCTGCTGTGCGGCCAGATCCAGGAACGGCACGGTCATCGGTTCTCCCCAAGGAATCGTGCGGGCACGCCGGCCCAGGTCTCGTGTTCCGGCACGTCAGTGAGCACGGCGGCTCCCATACCGATCGTGGCATCTGCCCCTACGGCCACCCCTTGCCGGACCGAAGCGTTCATGCCGATGTATGCCGCCTCACGTATGCGCACGGAACCACCGAGCGATACCCCGGCCGCCAGGGTGCTGAAGTCCTCCAGCACGTCGTCGTGGGTGATGGTGCTGTTCGGCATCACCACGACATGGCGGCCGATCTTCGCATCAGCCGTGACGACGACGGAATCGAGCAGAATGCTTCCAGGGCCGACTTCACTCGTCGCGCCGATCCGGGCCGACCGAGCGACGAAGACACCGTAGCGGTCGTCACCGATGCCGGCCTCGGCCAGCCGTCGCACGATCTGGCGCCGTGCTGCGCTGGGTCCGACGCACACGAGAAGCTGTTCGTCGCGCTTCGCAGCGAGCTCCAGCCCGCCCAGCACAGGCACGCCGGCGACGTCGTTGCCGTGCCGCGCTGTGTCGTCGTCGAGGATGCCGGTCACGCCCGCGATACCGGCGGCAAGCACCTCGCGAGCCAGGCCGCTCGCACCGAGCAGCAGCAGTCCCTCACTCATGCTCCGCTCCCGGAAGGCTCCCTCAACACCGCGATCACGCGGTCCTGGTCGGCATCCGACAACGTGTGGTACAGCGGCAGGATGAGCGTGCGGTCGGTGAGTCGCTCGGTGACAGGCAGGCCCGCCGGCGGAGTCAGATCGCGATACGGCGGCTGCCGGTGCGAAGCCATGATGCCCCGGCGAGCCGAGATGTCGGCGTGAGCGAGTGCTTCGAGCAGCCCCTCGCGACCGGTTGGGTACTCCTCCCCACCTCGACCCAGAACGACTGGAAGTTGCCCGTACCGTGCTCCGGATCCTGCACGGGTCGCAGTCCCGCGATGTCGGCGATCCCCGCACGGTACCGGTCCGCGAGCTCGCGGCGCCGGGCCACGATCTCGGGCAGACGGCCGAGCTGCACCAGCCCGACCGCCGCCTGCAGATCGGTCATCCGGAAGTTGAACCCGACCTCGGTGTACTCCTCGGCCGGCGGCAGCACCGACTGATGACGGTCCGCCGCGGACACGCTCATGGCGTGCTCGCGCAGGCGCCGGGCGCGCATCGCCCAGTCCTCCCGGACCGTCGTGATCATGCCGCCCTCACCCGTGGTGAGCAGCTTGCGCGGGTGGAACGACCAGGCCGCAATGTCGGCGCCCGCGCCGACCGGGCGGCCCTTGTAGGTGGACCCAGCGCCGCAGGCGGCATCCTCGATCACGACGATCCCGAGCGGATCGGTGACCGCGCGCACGTCATCGAGATCGAGCGGCACGCCACCCTGGTCCACGCCGATCACGGCACGGGTCGCGGGAGTGAGAGCGGCCCGCACCGTCTCACCGGTGATGTTCCCCGTCACGGGGTCGACATCGGCGAACACCGGGTTCGCACCCACATAGCGGACGGCGTTGGTCGTGGCGATGAACGAGAACGACGGGATCACGACGTCGTCACCGGGCCCGATGCCCGCCACGACGAGGGCGAGGTGCAGCGCCGTCGTGCAACTGCTTGTGGCCACCGCGTACGGTGCCTGCATCCCCGCCGCGAACTCCTGCTCGAAGCGCGCCACTCGCGGCCCCTGGGCAACCCAGCCGCTGGCGATCGCCTGGGCGACCGCATCGGCCTCTTCCTGGCCCAGCCAGGGGATCATCACGTTGATGCGGTCGCTCACGACGCCACCGCCGGTCCGGCCGGCGGCGATCTCCTCGCGCAGCGGACGCCACCACTCGACGAGCTGACGCAGTCCGTCCTCGACGCCGATCGTCGCCTGGAAACCGAGATCCTCGCGGGCTGCTGTGATGTCGGCGAGGCGTCGCGCCACGTTGTTCACCGTGCGCGCAGGACCGAACTCGACCCCCAGGTCGGAGTCCATCACCCGAAGGAGCGCCTCGGCCAGCTGCAGCAGACTGGTCTCCGTGCCGCTGGCGATGTTGTAAGTTCCCTCGACGACGTCGCTCTGCGCAGCGAGCACGTTCGCACGGGCGATGTCGGGCACGCAGACGAAGTCCATGGTCTGCTGCCCGTCGCCGAAGATGAGCGGCGGCTTGCCGTCGGCGATGCGTTCCATCCACCGCACCAGCACCTCGGTGTAGAGGCCGTGCACGTCCATCCGCGGGCCGTACACGTTGAAGTACCGCAGCAGCACGTAGTCGATGCCGTTCATCGCGCGGAAGCTGCGGATCAGGCCCTCGTTGAATGTCTTCGCCGCGCCGTAGAGAGTGTCGTTGTTCTCGTGGTGGTGCCGCTCGGTGGTCGGAAACTCCTCGGCCATGCCGTACACCGACGCGCTCGAGGCGGCGACGAGCTTCTTCACCCTGTGCGCAGCCGCCGCCTCCACCACATTGAACGTGCCGTCCACCAGCACCTCGAGTGCGAGCCGCGGCTCCTCGGCGCACTGCGTGATGCGGATCGCTGCCTGGTGGAACACGATGTCCTTGCCCGCCGTGACCTCGTCGACCGTCTTCCGGTCGCGGATGTCGCCGTCGATCAGCGTCGCCCGTCCCGTGGCGATCGCGTCGTCGAGGTTCGCGAGGCGGCCGCGGACCAGGTTGTCGAGCACGTCGACATGCGCCGCTCCGGCGTCCAGCAGCTGGTCGACGAGGGTCGAGCCGATGGTGCCGGCGCCGCCGGTGACGAGGATGTTCGCGCCTTCGATCTGAGTCATGACAGGACCATTTCGTGAGTGATGTCTACAGGGTAGGGGGCGCCGGCGTTCTGCAGGCTGCCGCGGGCGGCTTCGAGGATCGACAGCACCCTGAGCCCGGATGCTCCATCGGTGCGCGCCTGACGCTTCTCGCGGATCGCGGACGCGAACTCGGCGGTCATGTTCGACAGCGCCTCCTTCTCGGGCAGCGCCGGCGACCAGGTGTCGCCGAGCCGGTAGGAGATGTTCGCGGCGCGGGCGTCGCTGGTGGTGGCCTTCGACTGCTCGGCGAGGTCGACGCCGCGGTCGTACACGCTCAGACGCTGCTGCGGGTTCAGGTCATCCCAGACCAGAGTGCGCTTGGTGCCGCCGATCACCATCTGGCGGATCTTGGTGGGGCTCAGCCAGTTCACGTGGATGTGCGCGATCGCGCCACCGGCGAGAGGCAGCGTCAGGTAGCCGACGCACGACTTGCCCGTGTGCAACGGATCGGCACCGTGCGCAGCAACGGTCGCGGCGTCCAGCCCGCCCGGAAGGATGAAGTCGATGATCGACAGATCGTGCGGAGCGAGATCCCAGAACACGTCGACGTCGGGCTGGATGAGCCCCAGGTTGATACGCACGCTGTCGACGAACAGGATGTCACCGAGCTCACCCGCGGCGATCAGCTCACGGATCTTCAGCACGGCCGGCGTGTAGCAATAGGTGTGATCGGCCATCAGCACCAGGCCGTTCGCCCTGGCGGTATCGACCATCTCCGCGCCGCGCCCGCCCTCGTCGGCGAGCGGCTTCTCGACCGTGACGTGCTTGCCCGCGGCAAGCGCCGCCATCACGACCGGATGATGCGTCCGCGCCGGGGTCGCCACTGCAATGGCATCGATCGTCGGATCGGCGAGCACCTCGTCGAGGCTCGTCGAGATCGGTACCCCGCCGACGCGATCGGCGACGCTCTGCGCCCGTTCTGCGTCGAGATCGCAGATGACCGCGAGTTCCCAGTCCGGGCTGATGGCGAAGTTCCTCGCCAGATTCGGTCCCCAGTAACCTGCGCCGACAACGCCGACGCGCATGCGTGATTGCACCACGCTTCCTCCCCAGTTTTCTCTTTCTGTTGTCAGGACCGCCCTCCCCGGCAGCCCGTCCGATCCCGGTGACCGACGGTGTCAGTCATCGGGATCGAAGATCACGTCCACCCAGTACTTGTTCTTGGACGTCGCGCTCGGATACGACTTGCTGTTGACGGATGCCCCGCCTGTTGCGATCGTCGTGATCGGCCCATTGGCGACGGCGTTCGTCAGCCCGCTGGCCGTCTGCGCGTAGTACAGAGACGTGCTGTACATCCCGACTCGGTATTCTGCACCGACGGTGAGGCGCACCGGTGTCGTCAGTGCGGCGGCCTGCCAACCAGAGGCGCTCTCTCCCGTGAACGTCACGGTCGCGACCGACTTCCCGGTCGAGTCCCAGAGGTATCCGGTATGCGTACCCGTGTTCAGCGTTCCCTTGTAGAACTTGATCGCTCGTACGACCCCCGCTTGTGTGGCCTTGAACCGAGTCGCGACCTGCGTCGCCTGAGTGGTCAGGGTGTTCGTGCTTGTCGGAGTCCCCGTCGGGAACAGGCTCACCTGATCCGGCTTGACCTTGGTCGTGAAGGTCCACGTGCCACCGGCGACCGCGGCGCCGTTCGCAGTCACCGCCGCCGTGTACGTCGTGCCCCAGGCGAGCGCGCTGCTCGGCTGGAAGGTCACGGTGCCGCTCGACGCGGCGAAGCTGGACGTTCCTTCGACGGCATTCGATCCCGCCTTGAGCGTGATCGCGGCGTTGGCCGAGTTCGTGACGGTGGCGGACACCGTGATTGTCGTCGGGTCGAGACCGGTCGCGCCCGCCGCGGGTGTCGTCGTCGACAACGCCGGCGCCGGCGCCGGCGCGGGTGCGGGTGCCACCTCGGGTGCCGTCGCGTCGCCGAAAACCACCTCTGCATCCACGAAGTACGCCGATGCCCCGAATGTCCCGGTCGGGAAGCCACCTCCGGTGCCGTACCTGTACCGGCCGTTGAGCTGGGCGAGCCCGATCACCTTGCCGTTCTGGCGCTCGGCCGAGAAGTACCCGGGTTCGGAGGCATAGTTGCCCGCCGGGGCATAGTACGACACCACATACGTGTCTCCAGGCGTGAGCGACACGGGCGTCGGAAGCGCCGCGCGCTGCCATCCGGTCGCCGTCTCCGCCGTGAAGGTGACTTGACCGAGCTTCTCCCCGCTGCCGCTCCAGAGCGTCCCGACGTGCGTTCCGGTGTTTCCCGTGCCCTTGTAGAAGCGAATCGCTGTGACCTGGCCGGCTTCGCTCACGCGGAATGCCGTTCCGACCTCGACCGAGTCAGGATCAGCGGTCGCAGCGGTCGACGGAACCCCCTCGCCGAACAGATTGCCAATCGTTCCCTGAGGCGGTTGCGCAGCCGCGCTGAAGTTCCAGGTCACCTTCACCGCACCGGCCAGCAGCACCGATGCCTGATAGGTCGCCCCTTCACTGAAATCGGATGCCGGGTCGAAGGTGACCCTGCTCGTGGCCGCGTCGTAACTGCTGGTACCCGGGACGTTCGCGCCTTCGTCCGTCTTGAGGACGAGCGTCGGCGAACTGCCGGTCACGTCACGATCGAACACGGCACTCACGTTCGCGTCTCGTGCGACGCCTTGTGCGTCATCGGCAGGACTGGTCCCGACTACGGACGGCGCCGTCGCCGCAGCGACGAACTCCACGTCGACGAAGTAGTTCGTGTTGTTCCAACTGTCGGTCGGAACCACTCCACCTGCCCCGTAGCGGTAGCGACCGTTCCGGTCCGTCACCGAGCTCAGCGGATCATTCGCGATGGTGGTCGCGAGCCCTGCGGACGAGTACGAGTAGCCGCCGTTCGGCGCCAGGTACGAGACGGTGTAGACGGTACCCGGCGTGAGCTGGACCGGCGTCGCCAGCGATGCACGCTGCCAGCCCGAAGCCGACTCCCCTGCGAATACGACCTTGCCGAGCAACTCGCCGGCGGGTCCCCACAGCGAACCTGTGTGGGTTCCCGTGTTCGCCGTGCTCTTGTAGAAGCGGATGCCGGTGACCTTGCCCGGACTCGATGTCGTGAAAGCCATGCCCAGCTCGACCGAAGCGGTGTCGATGTCGGCGTCCACCTGTGGCACGCGATCGCCCAGCAGCGTCATCACCGGTACACCGTCATCCGTACGAACCGTGAAAGACCATGTCGCATCGGCGACGACTGTCCCTCCGGTGCCTGTGACACCGGTGAGCGTCACCTGCACGGACGATCCCTTCGGCAGCGCGCCGGTCGGGGCGAAGCGCAGCGAGCGGTTGTCGGATGTCCGAGCCCAGGTCCCGCCGACAACAGCCCCATTCGCTCGGACCGATCCGCTGAAGGTCGCCGTGACTGGAGAACTGAAAGTGGCCACGATCGGCGCATCGGTGGCAACATCGACGGCGCCGGAGGCCGGTGACGTCGCGACGAGCGTCGGCACCTGCACGGTCGGGTTGAACACCACGTCGACGAGATACCCCGCACTCGACGCAGCCGTCGGGAAGCCGCCCTGGTACGTGAACACGGATCCGCCCGATGCGACGGAGAGCGGGCCTCGTGCATAGGCCGCCGCGAACTGGCCAGGAGAGGCGGAGTACCCGCCACTTGGGGCCACGTAGGAGACCACGAACTTCTGACCTGCACTGGCCGCGACCGGCGTCGACAGCTTCGCCGTCTGCCACCCGTAGCCCCCGGTGGCGTCGAAGCTCACCGTCGCGAGCTTCTGACCAGTGGCGGTCCACAGGTCACCCGTGTGAGGTCCGTTGTTCTTCGTGCCCTTGAAGAACTTCAGCGCGGAGATCGTGCCGTCAACGGCGACGCTGAACGTGACACCGAGGGTGACCGAAGCCGTATCCGTATCCGCGTCGATCGTGGGACGAAGGCTCTCCGGGAACAACGAACAGGGGCAGGTTCCGTCCGGGAGGTCGGCGGTCTGGGTCCTGAACGTCCAGGCAGACCCCGCCTGGAGCTGCCCTCCGGCGGAGTCCTTCGCCGTCGGGGTTGCCGTGTACGTCGTGCCAGGCGAAAGCTGGAGATTCGGGTCGAACGTGACGGTCTTCGTCGTCGCGTCGTACGACACCGTTCCACCGACGGCGGCGCCATCGGCATCCTTCACCGACATTCCCACCGTGGCCGTGTCGACCGCCCTGCTGAAGCGTGCGGTGATGGCGGCGTCAAGCGATGCGCTGGTCTCACCGGCAGATGGCGTGCGGGCGACGATCGCCAACGGCGAGGTGTCGGTCGTGGTGAACGCGACATCCACGTAGTAGTTCGTCTCGCGGAACGCCGCGGTGGGGAACTCACCGGGCACCCCGTAAACTCCGGGACTCGCGCTGCCGACGCCCGGTGTGACGCTCAACGGTGATGTCGGAGTGGCTCGATACGGCCAGTAGTCCTCAGAGTACGCGTACCTGCCGTTGGGCGCCGTGTAAGACACCACGTACTGTGTTCCGGCCACGACGTTGACGGGACTCGCGAACTGCGCGGTCTGCCATCCGCCGGCCGTTTCATTCGTGAACTGCACGGAGGCGAGCACCTGTCCCGTGCTCGACCAGAGCGTGCCCGTGTGCGTTCCTGAATTTCCTGTGCCCTTGAAGAAGCGGACGCCGTTCACGTAGCCGTCCACCTCCGGGGTGAATCGGAGACCGAGCTCGACGGCGCTGGTGTCGTCCGCAGCGGTCTGCTTCGGTACATCCGCGCCCATGACGGAGAAGGGCCCCGTGACGTCGACCGAAACAGCCGTGCCGGCCGACGCGAAGTTGCCGCTGTCATCCGCGGCTCTCGCGAGCAGTTTCGTGGGCCCGTTGCCCTGCTGCACGTACGAGTAGGACCAGCTCGTCGTGCCCTGGGCGGGATGCCACGTCTTACCGCTGTCGACCGAGACCTCCACACCGGCGACCCGCCCGCCGACATCCGAAGCCGTACCGGTGATCGTCCTCGCCGTACCGTGCGCGATCTTCTGTCCCGCTGTCGGAGTGGTGATCGTGGTCACTGGCGCGGTCGTGTCGGTGCTCTTCGTCGCGGCCGTGAGTCCGCTCATCAACGAGCCCGGCTGCGCACCCATGTCTGCGAGCAGATTGATCTGCGCCTGCTGCATCCGCGCATCGGCGGGTGCTCCGTCGCCATCGTGCTCCGCGTCGAGTCCCCACCCCCACTGGATGGTGCCCGCCCCGAAGACGAGTGCGCCGCTGGCCGCGCGATACATGGTCAGGTGATGCTCTGTGGTTCCAGGCACCACGACGTTGCCATAGTCGGTGAGGTACTGCGGGGTCGGGCCGACAGTCGTGGAAAGCCGGATCAGACCGGCCGGCCGGAAGCCGTTGTCGGGATCCTCATCGGATTCGTAGCCGATCGTGTGGGGCGCGAGCGCGGCCTTCGTGCCTGCGGCCAGCCCCGTCAGTGACGTGTTGCGCCAGAGCCGCAGTTTGCCCTCCTCCGAACTCACTGTCACCGCGAGATCGTCGTCATTGACGAAGTACATGGTCCCGGTGAGCGCGTTCTCCGGGAGCGTCCCGCCGTCGGCGGCCGTCGCGAACCGCGGGTCGCGCCAGGTACCCGTCCACTGCGATGTCGGATCGATCTTGGCGTTCGACCAGGTCTCCTTGTACGACACGAGGGTGCGGTAGGGCGTCTTCGACGTGTCAGCCGAGGGCTCGTAGCGGGTGCGCCAGTAGATCTCGTTGCCGGACAGGAACTGCAGGTTCACGCCGGCGTCACGCGCCGCCTCGACGTTCTTGCGCTGCGCTCCCGACCAGTACTCGTCGTGTCCGACCGACAGGAACACCTTGTGGTTCAGCAGCTGCGCGCCGTACCGGTCGGTGTCGACGCCTGCCATGTACGTCATGTCGTAGCCGTTGCGCTCGAGGAACCGCACTGTGGCGTACTCCGAGGAGAAGTAGAAGTCCCGTCCATCCGCCAGATCGCGGGTCGCGAACGGTCGGTTGTAGCTGATCTTGTACGACCGGCCGTTGGCCGCGCCCTGATAGAAGTCGGACCCCCGTAGGTGTTGTACGCCTGCCAGGTGGGGTCGGAGGTCTGGAACACGACATCCGAGTGGCTGCCGTCGTTGCGGACGATGAAGATGATGTGGCTGGCGCCGCCCGTGTCGGTGCGGGTGAGCTTGGCGACGTACACGCCCGAGACCGCTGTGCTGGGCACGTTCCACGATGCCGACACCTTCCAGTTGCCGCAGTCGTAGAGCTCTGTCGCGACATCGGTGATGCACTGCTGCTGTGTCTGCGGCAGTGCCGCTGTCACGGGCACGGACTGGATGAACCGGGCGCCCTTCCCCTGGTACCAGCCGGTGCGGTAGATGTCGATGGTGTACGCGCGGGCGTTCGTGTCGACCTTGAAGTCGATCTTGCTGCCGGCGTTCACGCTGATGTCGGTCGCGAAGCCCTGGATGCTGCCGTCGCCGGCGCCGCTGATGTTCCACTCGTCGGGATCGGTGCCCGGCTTGGAGTTCTCGCAGACGATCGGGTTGATCGTCGGTCCGCAGGAGCTGCCCGCGGCCTGAGCCGGCTCCGATGCCGAGCCTGCGATGAAGGCGCCCATGACGACCGCGAAGGCGGCGACTAGCGCGACCATGCGCCGCGTACGGCTGATGCGTACGCTCGCTTCCCCAGTGTTCTGCATTCCCCAAGTCCCCACTCGAGCGGGTCGCTCACATCGTCGCGAACGGTTCCCAGATAAAGAACCCCGAACTCGCCCTGTGATACCGGGTATGCGAGATTCGAAGTCGTCCCGCTCGAATACTAGCCCCTACCGGGCTGCCGCAACACCCTTGTGACCGCTGAGGTGATCCGCGAGCCGCGCGGCGAGCACCGCGGCGAAGAACGTCGGGTTCGCCTCGGCCGAGGTGGGGAACACGCTGCTCGACGCGATGAACAGGTTCGGAGTGCCGTGCACGCGAAGATCGGCGTCCACGACTCCCTCCCCCGGTTCCCTGCTCATCCGTGTGGTGCCGATGCTGTGGAACCCGTCCGTCGTCTGCTCCCAGGCGAAGCGCCGCACCGCGTCGGCATCCTCGCCGAGGTACTCGATCCGGCCGATCCCCGCTGCTCGCAGCTCGGCATCGAGCAGCTCGTGGCAGGCCAGCAGCGAATCGACGTCCTCCTCGAGGAACCGGTAGTCGACGTCGAGCACCTCATCGCCGTTCGCGTCGACCGACAGCATGAGCCGGCTCTCGGGGTTCGGTAGCTGCTCGCCGTGGTAGTGGATCGCGTATCGGCCGCCCTCATTGCGAAGGATGAACCCGGGTTTACGCACTCTCGAGGCGTACCGGCGGCGGAAGATGTCGATGACATCGGCGGCGGCGCGGAACGGACGACGCACGATGTTCCCGATGTGCTTGCCCACGTGGTACGGACGAGGGCCGACGTGCCGCTGCCTGATCCCCTCGGCGAGGATGAGCCGTCCGATCGGGCGGATCGCCAGCCCCAGGAAGACCGCCGAGAGCGTCGCGTTGCGGTGCTCGTACTCGTAGAACGGCGGGTTGTCCACGTAGAAGCTCGTATTCAGCACCCGGTGCCGGCGCTGTGCCTCCTCGGTGAGCGTGAACCGGCGTCGGATGTAGGTTCCGGTGTCGTCCTGCACGAAGTCCAGTTCCGCGACATCCGCTGGATCGTCGAGCACGATGTCGGCGATGCTGCCGGTGGTGTGCCCCATGTAGTACCGACCCAGCGGGCCGTCTGGCCCGCCGAAGAGTTCGGGCCGGCGACGCTGGATGCTCAGCAGCAGCCTGGTGATCTCCAGCCCGCCCATCGCAAGCGCATAGGCCCGGGCGCTGAGGCGGACCGTTGCATCCGCATGGCGCACCACGAGTCCGGTCACGGTGCCGCCCGCGCCGAAGTCGATGTCGGTCAGCCGCGCGTCGAAGAGCGTGTCGATCAGCGGATGCTCCGCTGCGCGACGTCCCAGCCCGCCGGCCAGCTTGGGCTGCTGCGCCCAGCGCTCGAGATTCGACATGGTGAACTCGGAGAGCCCCGGCAGGTCGGGGCGGTCCGAACGGAACACCGCCGTGCCCGCGTCGAGGTGCCGGGCGGTCGGCTCGTACCACCGCTGCACGTCGTCGATGCGGATCGGCCAGTCACTGTCGGGTACGTAGTCACGCGGTTCGAAGTCGATCGGTTCGAACGCGACGCAGCGTCCGCCCCACATCGCCGAGGTGCCGCCGAGTCCGCGGCGCGTGGTGAGCACCAGCGGCGCGTGACGCGCGTCGTCGACGATGTGCGTGCGCTGCCCCGGAGCGTCCTCGATGTCGTGCTTCCACGACTCCGCATCCCCGGCATCCACGAGCAGCACCCGGCTGCCCGCATCCGCGGCCTCGATCGCCAGCACCAACCCCACCGGACCGGCGCCGACCACGCAGATGTCGTAGTCGTTCCCCGGAACCGAATCTGCTTCTCCCACGGTCACAGAACCCCCTCGCCGCTCTCGCGGCTCGATCCGTCGCGCTCCCAGTCGCGCGTTCCCCGCATGCGCATCGCCCGTTCTGCCCGGCGACGCGACATGACGGTGAGAAGCGTATACCAGCCGACATCGAGCGCGCTCCGCGGACCGCGGATGGATGCCAGCAGCGATCTGCCGCGGGAACCGGCATGCGACGAGATGCCGAGCTCGAGGTAGCCGCGTCGCTGCCGTGCCAGCACGGCGAGCAGGCCGGCGACGTCGCGAGGCGTGCGCACACGCATCGGCGAGGTGCGCACGACCGTCTTCTCGTCGTCGCTGAACTGCGCGTCGAACCAGGAGTCGTCGGCCGTGACGGTGGCGAACTGCCCGAACCGCGCGTGCCCGCGCTCGCCGGTCGCGTAACCGCCCGCGCCCCAGAGCCGGCGGGGCGGTGCGGGGATGCGGCTGCGCGCCCGATAGTAGGAGCGCACCGGGATGCTCGCGCCGATCGCGTCGTAGACGAACGACGGCCGGGCGGCGATGACGTGGCCTGCTGCGATCGCGTCGAACACCGCGACGATGCTCGCCGGGTCCACCTCGATGTCTGCGTCGAGGTAGATCCGCGGCCAGGTCGTGGCGATCTCATCACCGTGGTTCAGCGCGGCGATCTTCGACGCCTGCGCGATCTCGTCGACGCGCACGCCGTCGAATCCGCGTGCGACCCGGGCCGTGTCGTCAGTGCACCCGTTGCACACCACGATCACCTCCACGCCCGGCGTCGCCCGGAGCCGCTCCAGCGATCGCAGCGTCCGTGCGATCACCCCCGCCTCATCGTGGGCCGGGATGATCACCGCGCCGACCGCCGCCGACAGATCGGTTCCGGAGGGCGCGGGGATGCTGTCCGCGCGGAAGACGACCGCGCCGTCCTCCGGCAGCTGCGCGGGATGCCTGGTCATGCCGCCTCCTCGGCGAGATGGTGCGCGATCACGTACTGCGCGATCGCGATCGAACTGGTCGCGGCCGGCGAGGGCGCGTTGCGCAGCACCGTGACGGGACCGACCCGGTCGACGGCGAAGTCGTCGAGCAGCTCACCGCCCCTCCCCCAGGCCTGCGCACGCACCCCGGCCGCCGTCTTGCGCTCGAGATCCGCCATCGTCAGTTCGGGCACGAAGCGGCGCGCCTTGCGGAAGTACAGCGGCTTGATGAGCGATCCGCTGATCTCGTCCACACCCATACGCCAGTGCTGTTTGGCGAGCGGCCAGGCACCGGGCCAGCGCAGCGACTCCCAGGTGTCCTTGGGCGAGATCTTCAGCCATCCGTACCCCTCGCGCGCCAAGGCCGGGACGGCGTTCGGGCCGACGTGCACATCGCCGTAGACCCCGCGGGTGAAGTGCACGCCCAGGAACGGGAAGCGCGGGTCGGGCACCGGGTAGATCATGCCGTTCACGAGGTGCGCGCGGTCGTGCCGCAGCTGCCAGTACTCGCCGCGGAACGGCAGGATCTTCGGGGACTTATCCGCACCGATGAACTGCGCCACGACGTCGGAGTGCAGGCCGGCCGCGACGATCACACGATCGAACAGATGCTCCGAGACCGGCGTCGTCACGCGCACCCCTCCGGGCTCGCGACGGATGCCGGTGACCTCGCTCTGCAGTCGGATGCTGCCGCCTGCGGCCCGCACGTCCTGCGCCATGGCGTCGGTGATGGCCGCGTAGTCCACGACGGCGGTGTGGGGGAGTGGACCGCCGCGACACCCGTGGCGTGCGGTTCGATCTCACGCAGCCGCTCGATACCGTCGATGCGCGCGAGGTCGGGTACGCCGTTCGCGATCGATCGGCGCTCGATCTCGGCGAGTGCCGGCAGCTCGGACTCGTCGACCGCGACCACCAGCTTGCCGACCTCGTGGTAGGGAAGCCCCTTCTCGGCGCAGTAGTCGCGGATCAGGGTGCGCCCCTGCGCGCACAGTTCGGCCTTCAGCGACCCGGGCGCGTAGTACAGTCCGGCGTGCACGACGCCGGAGTTGCGGCCGGTCTGATGTCGAGCGAGGCGCGACTCCTTCTCGAGCACGACGACGTCGTCGCCTCGCTGCGCGAGCTCGCGCGCCAGCGCCACTCCGACGATCCCTCCGCCGATGATCCCCATCTTCGCCAAGTCAGACCTCCCCAGATCTCCCCGGCTCCCATTGTGGCGTGGTTCGGGACGGACATGCCACTCCCGCCGCCACCCTCCACCAGGTCGTTGAGCGAGGGAGCGCCAGCGACCTTCACCGGGTCGTTGAGCGAGGGAGCGCCAGCGACCGAGACGAAACGGAGCAACCCCTCCGCAGGAAGGCGTTTCGTCTCGCTCCGCTCGCTCAACGAGCGAGGGGCCACCCCTCCACCAGGTCGTTGAGCGAGGGAGCGCCAGCGACCGAGACGAAACGCAGCAACCCCTCCGCAGAAGATGAAGGCGTTTCGTCTCGCTCCGCTCGCTCAACGAGCGAGGAGGCCACCCTCCACCAGGTCGTTGAGCGAGGGAGCGCCAGCGACCGAGACGAAACGGAGCAACCCCTCCGCAGAAGGTGAAGGCGTTTCGTCTCGCTCCGCTCGCTCAACGACCCGGGAAATCGGGGCGTTTCGGCTCGCTCAACGAGCGGGCGCGGACAGATACTCCGCCAGCGACCGGCGCCAGTCGGAGAGGACCAAGCCGGTCGCTTCGATCTTCGACAGGTCGAGCACGCTGCTCCGCGGTCGCGGAGCGATCGGTCCCTCGGCGTCGGCGTAGTACTCGGCAGTGCTGACCGGGGTCACGCGCACCGGGTCATGCCCGACCGCCGAGAACACCAGCCGCGCGACATCCGACCAGGCCGCCGGCTCGCCGGTGCCGGTGAGGTCGTACGCACCGTAGGGCGCGTCCGTCGCGAGCAGATGACGGATGCCCCGGGCGAGATCGCCCGTGAACGTGAGACGCCCGCGCTGATCGTCGACGACGCGGGGCGAGACGCCGCGTTCGGCGAGCGACGCCATGGTCCGCACGAAGTTGTGCCCCTCGCCGATGACCCAGCTGGTGCGGACGATGTAATGCCGCGGTGCGGTCTGAACGGCCAGATCGCCGGCGGCCTTGGACTGCCCGTACACTCCGAGCGGGCTCAGCGGCGACTCCTCGTCGTAGAGCTCGGCTGCGCCGTCGAAGACGTAGTCGCTCGAGATATGCACCAGAGTGATCCCGTGGGCTGCCGCGATGCGGGCCAGCGCCGCGGGGCCGGAGGCGTTCGCCGCCCACGCATCCGTCCGGCCTTCCGGAGTCTCGGCGGCGTCGACGGCGGTGAAGGCGGCGGCATTGATGACCGTGCCGTAGTCGCGCCAGTGCCGGGCATCCGGGGCGGTGAGGTCGAAGTCGGCGCGGCTCGCGTACTCGAGATGCGGGGCGTCGCCGAGTTCGGCGCGCAGCGCGCGGCCAAGCTGGCCGTCGGCGCCGAGCACGAGGGTCTTGCGCGGCGGCACCGGCATGACGTCGGCGAGACGTGGATGCGCCCTGTCCTTGTCGGAGAGCACGGCATGCGACAGGGGGATCGGCCAGTCCACCGCGGCGGTCTCGTCGGCGAGGTTGAGGAACGAGTACTCGGCGTCGGGTGACCAGTGGTCGTTCACCAGGTAGGCGTAGACGGTGTCTGGTTCGAGCGTCTGATACGAGTTGCCGACGCCCCGGGGCACGAACACGGCGCGGTCGGGGCCGAGTTCGATCGTGAAGACCTCGCCGAACGACGGGCCGTCGCGCAGGTCGACCCACGCGCCGAAGATGCGCCCGGATGCCACGGACACGAACTTGTCCCACGGTTCGGCATGGAATCCTCGCGTCGTGCCGGCGGCGGCGTTGTAGGCGATGCTGTTCTGCACGGGGCCGAAGTCGGGCAGGCCTGCGGCGAGCATCTTCTCGCGCTGCCAGTTCTCCTTGAACCAGCCGCGATTGTCGCCGTGCACGGGCAGGTCCACGACGAGCAGGCCAGGGATGCGGGTTGGGGTGACGACCACCCCGCCGGTCGTTGAGCGAGCGGAGCGAGACGAAACGCCCTCAGCGGCCATCAGAGCTCACCCCGTTTCGTCTCGCTCGCTGCGCTCCCTCGCTCAACGACCCGGGAAGGGACCACCCCGCCGGTCGTTGAGCGAGCGGAGCGAGACGAAACGCCCTCAGCCTTCATTGCACCTCACCCCGTTTCGGCTCACTCGCTGCGCTCCCTCGCTCAACGACCCGAGAAGGGACCACCCCACCGGTCGTTGAGCGAGCGAAGCGAGACGAAACGCCCTCAACGGCCATCACAGCTCACCCCGTTTCGTCACTTCGTCTCGCTCCGCTCGCTCAGTACGGCGCTCACTCGCTGCGCTCCCTCGCTCAACGACCCGGGAAGGGACCACCCCACCGGTCGTTGAGCGAGCGGAGCGAGACGAAACGCCCTCAACGACCGACTGCGTCTCGGCGTAGAAGGCCTCAGTCGCGTCTTTCGTGCCGGCCCACCAGTCCTCGTTGTTCCGGTACCAATGGATGGTCGCGGCGAGGCCGGCTTCGAAGTCGGCGTATTGCGGTGTCCAGCCCAGCTCGTCGCGCAGTTTGGTGGAGTCGATGGCGTAGCGCAGGTCGTGCCCGGCACGGTCGGTGACGTGGTCGTACGCGGCCGGGTCCTGGCCCATCAGGGTGAGGATGAGTTCGACGACGGTCTTGTTGTCCTTCTCACCGTCCGCGCCGATCAGGTACGTCTCACCGATGCGGCCGCGCTGGAGGATGGTGAGCACGGCGGCGGAGTGGTCCTCGGCATGGATCCAGTCCCGCACGTTCGCCCCCGCCCCGTACAGTTTGGGGCGGATGCCGCGGATCACGTTGGTGATCTGGCGGGGGATGAACTTCTCCACGTGCTGGTAGGGGCCGTAGTTGTTCGAGCAGTTGCTGATCGTCGCCGCGACCCCGAACGAGCGCACCCAGGCGCGCACCAGCAGGTCCGATCCGGCCTTGGTCGACGAGTACGGGGAGGACGGGTTGTACGGGGTGGTCTCGGTGAACCGGGCCGGGTCGTCCAGTTCCAGGTCGCCGTACACCTCGTCGGTGGAGATGTGATGAAACCGCACCCCGTGCCGGCGCACCGCCTCCAGCAGCGTGTACGTGCCGATGATGTTGGTGTCCAGGAACGGCCGCGGGTCGTGCAGACTGTTGTCGTTGTGCGACTCCGCCGCGTAGTGCACCACCGCATCCGCATCCGCGACCAGCGAATCCACCATGCCGGCGTCGGCGATGTCGCCCTGCACGAACGCGACCCGATCCTCCGGCAGCCCGGCCAGGGATGCCCGGTTGCCGGCATAGGTCAGCTTGTCCAGCACCGTCACGTGATGATCGGTGTGCGTCACGACGTGGTGCACGAAGTTCGACCCGATGAACCCGGCACCACCGGTGACCAGCAGCCTCACCGCTCACCCCTCTCCAGCAAGTCCAGCAGGTACGCCCCGTAACCGGACTTCACCAGCTTCTCCGCACAGCTGCGCAGTTGCTCATCGGATAGGAACCCCTGCCGCCACGCCACTTCCTCCGGCACACCGATCTTCATCCCCGTCCGCCGCTCCATCGTGCGCACATAATCCGCCGCATCCGTCATCTGATCGAACGTGCCCGTGTCCAGCCACGCCGTCCCGCGCGGCAGCACCTCCACCTGCAGCTTCCCCCGCTGAAGATACGCACGGTTCACATCCGTGATCTCATACTCACCCCGCGCGCTCGGTGCCAGGCCACGCGCGATCTCGACGACATCGTTGTCGTAGAAGTACAGCCCCGGCACCGCATAGTTGCTCTTCGGCACGCGCGGCTTCTCCTCCAAAGACACCGCCGCACCGGACGCGTCGAACTCGACGACACCGTACGCCGACGGCTCGGCCACCCAGTACGCGAACACCGCCCCGCCATCGATCTGCGAGAACCGCTTCAACTGCCGACCCAGCCCCGGCCCATAGAGCAGATTGTCACCGAGCACCAGCGCCACACTGTCACCGTCGAGGAAGTCCGCCCCGATCGTGAACGCCTGCGCCAACCCGTCCGGCGAGGACTGCTGCGCGAACCTCAACGAGATGCCGAACTGCGACCCATCCCCCAGCAGCCGCTCGAAATGCGCCGCATCATGCGGCGTCGTGATCACGAGGATGTCGCTGACACCCGCGAGCATCAACGTCGACAGCGGGTAATAGATCATCGGCTTGTCATACACCGGCACCAACTGCTTCGACACACCCAACGTGATCGGATGCAACCGCGTCCCCGACCCCCCAGCAAGAATGATCCCCTTCATACCGCCTATCTTGGCATCCGCCCAGACACTGCACAGGTAGTCTCGTGCCGTGCGCATTCTTCTGACCGGCGGTGCCGGCTACATCGGATCCCACGTCGCTCTCGTGCTGCTGCAGGCGGGTCACGATGTGCTGCTGGTCGACGACTTCTCGAACAGCAGCCGCGAATCCATCGACCGGGTGCAGGACCTCGCGTCGCGCACGATCGACGTCGTCGAATGCGATCTCGCGAACGCGGATGCCGCCCGTGCGGCGCTCAAGGGCCAGCAGTTCGACGCGGTCATCCACTTCGCCGGGCTGAAGGCCGTCGGCGAGTCGGTCGCGCTGCCCGCGAAGTACTACCGCACCAACCTCAACTCCACCCTCAACGTGCTCGACATCATGCGCGAGAAGGGGGTGCGCAAGCTCGTGTTCAGCTCGTCGGCGACCGTGTACGGCACGCCTGCGGAGGGTGTCGAGCAGCTCGACGAGTCGCAGCCGGTCGGCCAGGGAATCACCAACCCGTATGGCTGGACGAAGGCGTTCAACGAGCAGATCATCCGCGACGTGCAGGTGGCCTGGCCCGAGTTCGAGGCCGTGCTGCTGCGCTACTTCAACCCGGTCGGGGCGCACCCGTCGGGCCGCATCGGCGAGGATCCGTCGGGCATCCCGAACAATCTCATGCCGTTCGTCGCGCAGGTGGCTGTGGGCCGCCGCGACCACCTGAACGTGTTCGGCGATCAGTACCCCACGCATGACGGCACCGGCGTGCGTGACTACATCCACGTGATGGATCTCGCCGAGGGCCACGTCGCCGCCCTCGAGCATCTGAAGGCCGGCGTCGAGACCTACAACCTCGGCTCGGGCGAGGGGCAGAGCGTGCTCGACGTGGTGAAGGCGTTCCGCGAGGCATCCGGTCGCGAGATCCCCTACGAGGTCGTCGCGCCGCGCGCGGGCGACCTGCCCACCACGATCGCCGATCCGACGAAGGCGAACCGCGACCTGCAGTGGCGCACCACCCGCTCGCTCGCGGACGCCTGCCGCGACACCTGGAACTGGCAGTCGCAGAACCCGAACGGCTTCGCCGGGGAATGACGCGCATCGCCCGCATCCTGCTGGCGCCGTACCTCGTGTTCGTGCTGCTGCTGACGTGGCTGCCCGCCGAGGATGCGGGACAGGTGACGGGCATCGTGGCGACGGTCGCGCACCTGCTCGAGCCGGCCGTCCCGTTCGCGGTCGGGTATCCGGTCCTGGAGTTCCTGGCGAACGTCGCGATGTTCGCCCCGCTCGGCGTGCTGACCGCGCTGGCCTGGCCGCGGATCAGCGCCGGCTGGATCGTCGGGGCGGGCGCGATCCTCAGTGCGGTGATCGAGCTGGTGCAGCTCGCGATGCCGACGCGGTACTCCACGATCTCCGACGTGATCGCGAACACGCTGGGCATGGCTTCGGGCTGGGTTCTCGTCGCGCTCTGGCAGCGGCGCTCAGGCGCACGTCGTACGGTGGGGGAATGACCGAGCCCGCTTCGTCCGCGCCCCGCCTCTCCCGACGAGAGCTGCGTCGCCTGCGCGAAGAGAGCCAGGCGGCATCCGCTGCTCCGGCCGTCCGGCCGACCATCCTGACGGTGTGCACGGGCAACATCTGCCGGTCACCCCTCGCCGAGGTGCTGCTGCGAGCGCATCTGCCCGAGACGGTGCGGGTACACAGCGCCGGCACCCAGGCCCTGGTCGGACACGGGATGCCCGCGGAAGCCCGCGAACTCGCGGTGCAGCGCGGTGTGCCCGCCGAGATCGCCGATGCGCACAGCGCCCGGTACCTGGTCGAGCCGATCCTCGCCGAGTCGGATCTGGTGCTGACGATGACGCGCGAGCACCGCACGCACGTGGTGCAGATGATGCCGTCGCTGATCCGCCGCGCGTTCACGCTGCGCGAGTTCGCGCGGCTGGCGGCGGATGTTCCGGACGAAGAGCTCGCCGCTGCCGCCGATGAGGCAGGGACGGATGCCGCGCAGCGGCTGCAGGCGCTCGCGCGCGTTGTCGGGGCCCGGCGTGGTCTGGTCGCGGCGTCCGCCGAGGAGGACGATGTGATCGACCCGTACCGGCGATCGCGCGAGACCTACGAGCTCTCGGCGTCGCAGATCGACCCCGCTCTGGCCGAGGTGGAGCGGGTCACCGCCCTCGCGCTCGCCCTCCCCGTTCGTTGAGCGAGGGAGCGCCAGCGACCGAGACGAAACGCTCTCACCTCCCCGGGTCGTTGAGCGAGGGAGCGCCAGCGACCGAGACGAAACGCCTTCAGCTGACCTGAACCGTTTCGTCTCGCTCCGCTCGCTCAACGACCACGGGGCATCGCTCCTTCGTCGCTCGCTCAACCACCGGGAGGGTGAAACCGTTTCGTCTCGCTCCTTCGTCGCTCGCTCAACGACCACGGGGCATCGCTCCTCCTCCGCTCGCTCAACGACCACGGAGGGCTCGCGTAAGCTCGGGCGGGGAAGGACATCACGAGTGGAGCTTCGCGACTACCTGCGCATCCTGCGTGCGCACTGGATCGTCGTCGTCGTCGCGACGGTGCTCGGCGCCGCCATCGGCTTCGGCTGGAGCATGCTGCAGCCGAAGGTCTACACGGCCGACGCCACGGGCATCGTCTCCGTCAGGTCCGCCGATGACAGCGCGGGCAGCGCGATGATCGGCAACCAGCTCGCCCAGAGCCGTGTGAAGTCGTACCTGAACCTCGGCACCTGGCGTTCCGTCGCCGAGCATGCCGCAGAGGAACTCGGTCTCGACGACTCCCCCGAGTCGCTCGTCGCGCGCGTCACAGTGACCAACCCGCTCGACACGGTGGCGCTGAAGGTCACGGCCGACGGCTCCACCCCGAAGAGGCCCAGAAGCTCGCCGAGGCGTGGCTGCGGGGCATGTCCGTCGAGATCAACAAGGTCGAGGGCGGCACGGCCGACAAGCCTGCGAACGTCTCGCTGACGGTCGGCGATTCGGCCCGGCTCCCGACGTCGCCCTCGTCGCCGAACACGAGGCTCAACACCCTCATCGGCGCTCTGATCGGCTTCGCGCTGGGCATCGGCTATGCGTTCATCCGCAACACGCTCGACCGCCGCGTGCGGCATCCTCGTGACGTCGAGCGCGAGACCGGTATCGCCGTGATCGGCACGCTGCCGCTGGAGAAGACGCTCGACGGCGAGCGCCGGGTGATCGACTTCTCGTCCGACGGCGGAGTCGGGATCTCGCACCACACCGTCGAGTCGATGCGCGAGCTGCGCACGAACCTGCAGTTCATCGACGTGGACAACCCGCCGCGCGTGATCGTCGTCACCAGTTCGACGCCGGGCGACGGCAAGTCGACGGTCGCGGTGAATCTGGCATCCAGCCTGGCGGCCGCCGGGCAGCGGGCCATCCTCATCGACTGCGATCTGCGCCGGCCGGTCGTGGCGGACATCTTCGGGCTCTCGGCAGACGCGGGCCTGACCGACATCCTCGCCGGCAGGGCGGAACTGCAGGATGTCGCGGTTCGACCTCATGCCGAGTCGCCCCTCGCGGTCGTGCCGGCCGGCCGCATCCCGCCGAACCCGAGCGAGCTGCTGGGTTCGCAGCGGATGCGGGAATTCGTGCGCTCGCTCAGCGAGTCGGCGATCGTCATCCTCGATTCCCCGCCGGTGCTGCCGGTGACGGATGCCGCCGTGCTGGCGACCGCAGCGGATGGCGTGGTGATCGTGGCGTCGTCGGGCAGGACGACGTTCGACATGCTGCAGCGCGCGATCGACAACATCACCCGCACGAAGGGCCGGGTGCTCGGCATCGTGCTGAACCGCGTGCCGCGCAAGGGCGCCGATGCCGCGTACTACGGCCGCGAGTACTACAGCGCGGCGGGGCCCTCGGGCCGCTGAGGGCGTTTCGTCTCGCTCCGCTCGCTCAACGACCACGGGGTCGTTGAGCGAGGGAGCGCCAGCGACCGAGACGAAACGCTCTCACCTCAGCAGTAGTCGACCACGCGCTTCTCCCGCAGCCCCTCGAGCAGCGCGACGACGTCGGCCTCGATGCCGTCGGGCTGCACGTCGTATCCGTCGGCGACCTCGCGCAGCAGCTGCCCCTGCGCCACCGCCCCGTGCTCCGCGAGCACCTGCCACACCGCGTTCGCCGATCCCTCCAGCGCCAGAGGCTGCGCCTGCAGGTCGGCCAGTCCCAGCACGACGGTCCGGCCCGCGCCTCCCGTCCAGGCCGTGCGCGGGTCGATCCGCCATCCCGGTTCGTCGGCCAGCATCCCGCCGGCGCGCAGCTCGTCGACTGCGGCGCCGACCAGCTGCGCAGCATCCGCGCCGTCGGGCGGTTCGCCCAGCTCGGTCGTGACGACTGACACGAGGTCGTCGAGGGTCGTCCCGTTCGCCGCCCGCCAGATGGCGGGCCCGATGCCGTCGAGCACGTTCAGCCGTCCGCCCGAGGCGGAGCGCTGCAGCACGGCGATGCGCCCGTCGTCGGGCAGCTCCATCGCGTCGATCGCGGCTCCGCGGTACAGCCGCTCCCCGGGCCGGTCGCGCGCTCCGGCGCCTGGTCCGACACGAGAGGCACGACGAGATCGAACGGTGGCTCCCGATCCAGCAGCGCCGCGACGGCATCGTCGAGTGAGGATGCCTCGCGGTAGCGGATGCGCACAGCGCCGCCGGTCGCGCGCAGCAGCGCCTCGACCAGGTGCAGGCCGTCGCGCAGGTCGCAAAGGTAGCTCGACTGCGGGCCCAGCGCCTCCAGCGCCTCGGCCGTCGACAGCGGCGTGACCTCGGGCACCTCGGGCGCGGCCTCGTCGCGTGCGAGCACGGCGAGCGCCGACAGCCGCAGCGGCCGTGCCGGCCACTCCCCGCTCTCGAACTGCGACGGCGGGATCTGCTGCTTGTGCACGCGATCCGGCTGAATCATCGACAGCGGCTTGCGGTAGGCGGCGATGCCGCCCTGCGAGTCGACGCCGACGGTCTCGTCGCTGACGTACGCGTAGCGGGCGGAGAGGTGCCGCGCCGCGGTGGTCTTGCCGGCGCCCGAGGGCGCCGCGAGCGCGACGACGTGCCCGCGTTCGTCGGCGAGGCCTGCCGCGTGCAGCATCCACAGGTCGCCCCTGCGATGCTCGAGCGCGGCGAGCGTGACGTCGGTACTGACGCGCGCCAGCATCCGCTCGGCGTCGTCGGATGCTGCGGCGCGAACAGACACGTCGACATGGCGCGCGTCCGGCAGCCGGGCGTCGCGCCAGGCGTCGGCGACGACGGCGCGATCGGCCTCCGCGAGGTCGGTCATGTCTACTTCGACGGCCGCCCCGACGGCACTGACGACGATGCGTTCCCCCATGTCGACAGCGTATCGATCCGACATGTTCTCCCTGTTCTCGCTCGACGTCGGTCACAGATCCTGATAAGCGGCGAGAAACTGCTCAGCGGAAATCATCACATCCGCCCGCAGTTGCTCTGGGTCGGCATCGTCACCGGCAACGACGAGTTGCTCGGTCGTGCCCATGTGCGGGTTAGGAGCGTACGGCGCTAGGAAGTCCGGGTTGAGTCCGCCGATCACGACGAAGTCGGTGGAATGTCCTTCGGCGAGCAATGCGAACCGGACGAGCGCTTCCTCTGCTCTGGCCCGCGTGTCTCGGTTGCGCGATTCAGAATCCAATGGCTACCTCCCGCAAGTGCTCCGCTGCGTCAGCACCCCTGTTGTCGGCGCTGACGAGGTCGCCGTAGATGCGCACAGGCGACACGATCGGCTGCCCGTGGGCCTCCGACACGAATGCGAAGACGTGGCGGGGAGCGGTTCGCAATCGGATGCGTCCGCCTCTGTCGACCTGCGTGACTTCGGAGCGCGACGTGAGCAGCTCGAGCGATCGAATGAAGCCATCCTCCGGAACGTACACGATCGTATTCGGGACAGACGTGCTGAACGGAGCGACGGCATCGGCACCGACCCAGCCGGACATCGCCCACTCTTCCCCGTCAAGCGCCTGGGAGACGATCTCACTCCAGACCCGTCGGGTCCCGGGACAGGACGTGCAGTTCAGCCTTCTGACGCCGCCCGGTGCCTCGCTTGTAGTGCCCCGCCCAGTCGCTGAGCAACGAACTCTTCCCCCGCAGCTCCCGCGTGGAGCTCGGGCCTCGTTCCGGGCCGAACTTCGCGGTGTAACCGGCTTCGTCGAAGGTCACCAAGACCTTTGCCACCTGTCCGGCCGAGATCCCCGTGGCGTGAGCGATCTGGGCAACACGGTCGACGCCGTTCCAGAAGTCGACCTGACCTGCAGGCGATTGCACCCGCCTGGAGAGGATGTACTCGGCGATCACATCTGCACTCGGAGACCAAGTCAGCAGCGTGGTCTTGTTGCGAGGCAGCGGGCGCGGCTTCAGCCGCGCGATATACAGCCCCTCGGGCATGGCGATGTCGGCCTGTCCGTCAGCATCCGCCCAGGAGATGCCCCGGTCTGCGAGAAGGTCGATCGCGCCTGGACTCATTCGACGCGCTGTCACGACCGCGCGCGCGAAGCTCTCTTCGTCGCCTCGCTCAAGGATCCTTCGGATGTCCGATGGGAATCCTTGACCTGCCCAGACTGAACGCAGACGGAGGACGCGACCGTTGTGGATCACTTTGGCTCCATCATCGGTCGCTTCGGCGTGCAGCGCGGGAGGGAGAGCGTTGAGCAACACGGCACGGCTTGGGTTGTCTCCTCTAGGCATGGTTGTCATTATACGAGGAAACAACCCAATTGTCTCGCAACAACTGCGTTCTCAGTGACCCAGGAAACAACCTGGCCCGCCACGACCCATCCCATGCGGACGCATAGAATCAGAGCATCCGTCCGAGGGGGACGGAGCGGGGAATCCGACCCGACGGATGCCCGATGGCTCGCGCTCATGCGCGCATGCGTGCCTGCGCCTTCGCGCGCCGGCGGAACGGTGGACGAGTGATGACGAGCGCGCCCGCAGGCTGGTACCCCGATCCTTCGCGGCCTGAGCAGCACCGCTGGTGGGATGGTGCCGCATGGACCGAATACGTGCAGCCGGTCGCCGGCCCCGGGCTGCTGCCTCCGCCAGCGACGCCTGCAGCCGCGAAGACCAGGCGCCGCCGCCTGCCGGTGTGGGCGTGGGTGCTGATCGGCATCGCGGTGGTGGTGCTGGGCATCCTGCTCTCGCCCGTGTTCGCCCCGCTGTGGCTGGTGGTGCTGATCACCGGGATCGTCGCGCTGGCGAAGAACACGCGCACCTGGCTGCGCTTCCGCAGCCGCAGGACGGCGACGGTCGTGACCGTGGTCTCGGCGGTGGGGTTCCTGATCACGGGCAGCCTCAGTTCGGTCGTGCTCGGCCAGCCGTCGGATGCTCCCGTCGTCGCTGCGACACCCGTCGCGACGCTGTCGCCGACTGCCGACGCCACCCCGGATGTCGCCGAGGAGGATGCCGATGCTGTCGCGTTCGCCGGGAGGCATCCGCGCCGGCGGACGGCTCCGCGACGGCCGGGCGCACCGCGCTGGAGGTGCTGGAGTCGCTGCCGGTGAAGGGCCGGGCGGCGAAGACCGGCTACGACCGGGAGCAGTTCGGTCAGCGCTGGCTGGACATCGATCACAACGGATGCGACACCCGCAACGACATCCTCGCCGGGCAGCTGATCGGCGTCGAGAAGCAGGGCACGTGCAAGGTCATGTCGGGAGTGCTCACCGACCCGTACACCGGCGACCTGATCGCCTTCCAACGTGGCCAGGGCACATCGGAGCTCGTGCAGATCGATCACGTCGTCGCACTCAGCGACGCCTGGCAGAAGGGCGCTCAGGCGCTCACGCCCGACCAGCGCGCCACGTTCGCCAACGACCCGCTGAACCTGCTCGCCGTCGACGGCCACGCCAACGCGCAGAAACGCGACGGCGACGCCGCCACCTGGCTGCCCGCCAACAAGGCGTTCCGCTGCGAGTATGTGGCCCGGCAGGTCGCCGTGAAGGCGACCTACGGCCTGTGGGTCACGCAGGCCGAGCACGACGCGATCGCGCGCGTGCTGACCGGATGCCCCGATGAGCCCGCACCGGTCTCGGAGTACGCAACGGTCGCGCCGGAACCGGTGCGGACCGAGGATGCTGCGGATGCGGCGACACCGGCGCCGCAGCCTGTGCCGTCGGAGACGGCGTCGGCGAAGCCCGTACCGGTGGCGCCGGCGCCTGCCCCGTCGAAGCCGGCCCCGGCGAAGCCCGCGCCGGCGAAGCCCGCACCCGCGAAGCCTGCGCCTCCATCAAACGTGTTCTACCAGAACTGCACCGCCGTCCGCGCTGCGGGCGCGGCGCCTCTCTACGCCGGCGAGCCGGGATACACCCGCAAGCTCGACCGAGACGGCGACGGCGTCGCCTGCGAGTGAGTGGGCGGCCGGGTCCCCGCAGCCCTGCTGTTCAGGGGTGCGCTCACACGTGACGAGTGGGGTCCATCCGCTGGTGCAGGATGCGGATCACGTCCACGCCGCCGCCGGGGCGCTCGACGAAGAAGATCAGGTGGCTGCCGATCGAGTAGCGCCAGTAGCCCCCACGGATCTCGTCGACCGGGCGGCCACGCTCAGGCTGCGCGGCGATGCGCTCGATGGCGGCCCTGATCTCCAGCACATCGGTCTCTGCCTGGCTCTCGTCCCAGCGCTCGAGCGTGTAGTCCCAGATCGAGGACAGATCCCGCTGCGCCGCCGGGGAGAGCCTGTAGTCGATCACGCGCGCTTCGATGCGATGAACGCGTCGAAGTCGAAGGCCTCGGGCTCACCGCTCTCTTCTCCGGCGGCGAGAGATGCACGGAGCACGGACATCTGCGATTCGTGATCCTCCAGCAGCCGCAACCCTGCGCGCACGACCTCGCTGGCGGAGCGGTACCGCCCGGTCGCGACCTCTTGGGCGAGGAAGTCCGTGAAGTGCTCGTCGAGGCTGATCGAGGTGTTGGACGCCATGGGACACATGGTACCAAGAATTGGTAAACCTCATGCCTGCAGACCGATTCCTCGCCACGGTTATTGCCCGGGTCGCGCGGACTGAGACGCCGAAGTGCACGGTGGACTCGACGTCGCAGATGCGGGCGGGATCGAACTGTGCAGATCCTCAGGGATACGCCCGAAGTCGTTCAGCTCCCAGGGGTCGGCATCCATCACGAGGAAGCCGGCATCGGTGAGCTCGCGGCGCAGCTGGTCGACGTCCCGGGTCGTCGGTGCCCACACGAGCGTCTCGCGGGGTGCGGTTGTGATCTCGAGTTCCATGAGAGCCGTCAGATTAGACCCGCGCCTGCGCGAGGTAGCCCTCTACATCGAACCGCACGAGCGGTGTGTCAGCTCGCACGTAGAGCGGGCACAGCAAAATCCTTCCAGGCCTCCCCTCGGGCAAGGCGGATCAGATGTCACCTACTCGTGCAGTCCCATCAGTCGACGCCTGCCCTCGGCGAGGAACGCGGCGTTCGCGGTATGACACGACACCCCACGCCTGCTGCGGCGCGGAAACGGTGAGATGGTCGACCACGATCGCGGTCAGCGCCCACCCGATCCCGCCGCGAGAGACCTTCGTCCGCGGCGCCGCCGCCTTCGTCGTGTGCTGCCGCCACGTCCGGCGGCAGGACACACGCCGGTACCGGCGCACCCGCACCAGCAGCGTCGTCGGCAGATGCCCGAACGGCTCGTGCGCGAGCGGCCGCGTCACGGTGTCCTGCGGCACGCCCTCGGCGCCGCACTTCCGGCACCACCGGTCGTCGTCGTCGACGACGTGGCACTCCAACACCGCCCGATCAGGCTCGAGACGCTGGCCGACGACTTCGAGGCCAAGCTCGTCGAGACCGCAGAACGTGGTGAGATCAGGGGTCGCAAACGTAGGATGGTGCACGTCGAGGCCCTCCGGCAGATGGGCAGTGTGAGAACTTCCATCCTGGAAGACCTCGACATCTATCCGCGAACAGCCGACGCCGCTCGACTACACCCTCAACTGCGAAGAGCCAGATAAGCCGTAACGACATCCTCGCCGCGCAGTTGGTCGGTACCTCCAGGAGCCGCTCATTTTCCCCGGAGAAACCTACAAGCGCCTATTCTGAGTCGACGCAAACGGGCACGGGTCTCATGACCGAACTCTTCGTCCTTCACCAGTTGGCTGTTGTGCACCATATCCTTGCTCGGCCAAATGAGACGGAAGAGTACCCGCACGCGATCCCTAGCACGTATCCGTCCAACCGCTCTCAGATATTTACGCGGCCCCATTGGCATCTCTCGCAGATCCCAATGGGGCGGTTTTCCTGTCCTCGAAAGCTCGATGCGCGCATCAGGAAACACGTCCTGCAACACAGGGTTGAGCACGTAACCCGCTCCAAGAAGACCGGACGCTGCGATGGCGTCGGCACCTGCTGCACGAAGCGTCGAGACAGCGCTCGCCACCTTGGCCACGCTCGGAGGTAGACCGTCAGCGGGTCGCATCTCATGCAGCGCGAAAATCACAGCCCCAACTGGCCGGGACGGCGTGCGCAAATCGTTTCCCGCAAAGGTCCGCCGTTCCGACGTAGCAAGCACTTGCTCGAATGCGATAACCGGGTCCAGGTTCATACCCGGGAACCGGGTATGAACGTCGACAGCACATCCCCAGCCACCAGCGAACAGCGACAAGGAATGCGGAATATCGGTTCCCGTGAATGCCGAGTAGAACGGCCTCCACCCCCACGCCCGCATTGCCTCTGCGAGACGGATATCCTGCCCCGGCCGCACCCAACAGTCAACATCACCCGAATGCTCCCGGGACCTGAGGCCCTGCGCGTGCAGGATAGGCCCTTTGATGAACACGATGTCGATGTCGAGTCGGGCGGCCACGCGCGATAATAGGGCATAGACGAGCTCATGCTGTGGAGAACTCAGCCATGGGGCCGATGCAATGGCCGGCGCGATGCCTACTTCGGCTCTGCGGGCGAGCCCCATGTCTACAAGCCTCCCAAGATGATCCTGCTCTTCTTGGTTCAGGTCCGACCTGCTGCACGGCTCAACGGACAACCTTCGCCACAACCTTGCGCCGTCGCCCCAAAGCATCGAGGGGATGCCCGGCCGAATCGGGGTCGCAATCAGCTCATACCCATCGGCTGCGAGCCTGTGCTGTCTAAGGTCAAGCGCACCAAACGCGGCCGCAACCCAGAGCGTCATTTCAACTTCACGAATCAGATCGATTTTGCCGGGGCCTCATCCGCGCGCCCCCCCGAACTCGCTTCTGTGGCCGTGACGATTCTAAGCGCGTGGATCGACGCGGACTCCACCCCCGTTTTGGCGCCAGCATTAGGAGTACGGCCATCGCTACGAGACCGTGAGAGAACATGGACGTCAGGATCGAGGTATTCGACAGCGCCACGGCCGGCATGACGACGACCAGCGAGGCAACCATTGATGGCAGCCCGTGCGCTGCGCGATCTAGGACACGAAGGAAGATCAACAGAATAACACCCGCCCCGAATACGCCAAACCATCCGAAATGCGCATACCCGTCGGCAAAGAGATTCGCATTCGCCGAGAGTTCGGAAGACCCCGAGACCCACAGCCCAATCATCCGCGCCGGACCGCGCGGATACGGGGGATTTTGAAAGAACGGCGCAAGAACGGAGTGAGACAACATCTCGAATGGCCCGTCACCATAGAAGGACACATATTGCTGCGAAAGTCGGGCAGGTGTAATCAGGAAGCGTCTCGCAAAAAGCGAGGACCACAATATCCCACCGCTCAGTTTATCCAGCGCTGCGGCGAAAAGAATCAGCCCCGACGCCCCCCACACAAGAGTCAGCGCACGCGGTCGAGGATTCATGCGAAACAACAATGCCATGATAAGCAAGGTCGGAATGCTAAACAAGACCGTCTTGAATCCCGTTCCCGAGTATATAACGAGCTGCCCGAGAACCCCAATTGCAACGACGGACCAACGTTGAGAAATCAAACCTCTGCTAATGATGAGCGGATTGACGACATAAGCCTGCGTCGAAACAAGGTAACCTAGCAGACCTGCACCTGCGAGAATCTCCGCATAGTCTTCTCTTACATCGTAGACATCAAAGATCGACAGCAGAGTTAAATTCAGGCCCGCAACAAGTGCAAGATATCCGTAAACAAGAGTCGAGAATGCAATAATAACAAGCCAGAATGTCGTGCCGCTCGGCCGCGCCATCAATGGACGCCGACCACCTCTTGCGCGCACGCCGAAACACGCGATCGCGAAGGCTGCAGCGAAGCCTGTTGACATTGCGACAGCGTCCCAAGCGTCAAGTATCCCTGCATAGGTGCTCATAAGGATGGTCGGCGCGATTGTGACCACGTAGAGCACCCAGAGAACCGTGCTAGAAGGCCGCGTAAGACGATGCGGCAGTACCCACGCAGTCAGTATCGCCAGAATAACCGTTAGCACAACCAACGAAAGAGGCGCTGGCACGTACCGCTGTCCGGCATATGCAAACGCTGGCTGAATTATTGATCGATAAGTCCAATGCAACGCTACTGCGTACAAGACAACTGCAGCAGGGACCGTTACGACATTGCGAAAGAATAGCGAGACAAAGCGCTTCTCTCGCTCTACTCTATGAGATCGGAGTAAACGGCCGGGCATGACACGAAGTTGAGGTGGCTGCGCTGCCCGATGATCAAGTGAGCTCATCTGCCTCCCCCTCGTCCTACATTCCTCTGATCCCGTGCTGTGGCCGCACGCAACACCAGAAGTAGCATGATCGCATAGCTGAGAACTTGGACCGTGGCCCAGCCAGCGAGTGCCCACCCCATGTCGAGATCCACGAGGCCCGCCCCCATGATCGCACAGGCAGCTCCGACTGCCCTACTCACGTCCCACCAAAGTTGCTGCGCCTGCTGTTCAAGCAGAACGAGCCCTCTAGAGACGGGTACGACGATGAACTGTGCCAGATAGGCCACGACCACGAGCTGCGCAAATACCCCAGAACCGGCCCACTGACTTCCGAACACCATCGAGAAGAGCCATGGTCCACAGATCATCACTATGAGAGCAGGACCGACGCCGAGGAGCGTTTGTCGACTCACCAGGATGAGCACCATCTGCCGGAGTCCTGGCTGACGTTCCCGTAATCGGTGTGCGAAGGTGCTCTCGAAATGTTTGCTGACAGCGTCAACGATCATCCCCACCGGTGCCGCCAGCACACGCATCGTCAACGCGAAGAGTCCGGCCTCTGCTGCACCGTAAACCGCTATGAGCAGGAGCGACGGCAGTTGGAGCCCTATGGAGTTGACCATGCTTGACCAGGTGTTGATCAGAGGGAAGCGACGGTACCTGCGGGCGACCTCACGCATTGACACCGCTTCGACCCTCGAGTCCGGCGGCGGGTCGGAGCGACGCGACCTGAGGCCGAGCCCAAACAATCCGGCAAATCGCCCGGCCGCCAGACTGGAGACGAGGCCGAACGGCGCCAGGCCGATCCATCCGAGGCCGACGCTCCACGCCGCTTGCGCAATCCCTTGCGCCGCGTTGCGCACCGCCAAGCCCGAGTAGTCCTGCCTACGTACAATCCACGCCGATACCAGTGCGTTTAGGCTCATCGCCACGAGGCTTACTGGAATCACCCACCAGAAGCTCTCTAAGATCACCACGCCTGAGATTTCTGCGAGGATGTTGCGGCCGAAGTACATCACGACGGTGACAACTGAGATGACCACGACCATCGTCACGAGACCGAGCTTGATGAGGACTCGCGCCTCCGCATCTTCCCGTGGAAGGACGACGGCCCTCTCCCAACTGAAGGTCGCGAGAGAGCTCAGCACCGCGCATACCGCTGTCACCATCGCGAAGGCACCGAAGTCCGCTGGGGTGTACAGCCGGGACAGCACCGGGGAGACGAGTAGGACCGCGCCCTGACCGATCAGCGTCCCCAGCAGGATCTTCGAGACGGCGCCACGGAACATCACGATCGCCGCACTCCCCGATCGCACACCGCGTCGTAGGCCAGGACCAACTGCTGAGCCTCGCTCGCCCAGTTCAGCGACTCAACGGCGGCGTGCCGCGCGTTGATGCTGTGCTCGGCGAGAAGGGCTGGGTCGTCCGCATAGCGCCGCACCGCCCGTGCGACGGCGGCCGGATCCCGCTCGTCCACCAGCTGCCCGCAACGGTGTCCATCCACGATACTCCGCCACAGAGTGAAGTCCGAGGCAATCACGGGTACACCCGCGGCGAAGTACTCGAACATCTTCGTAGGGAGCGCGTCGACGTACGCCGGCGTCGCCTGCAAGACCGACAGTCCCACACGAGCGCGGAGCAGGAGCTCGCGTGCCGCCTGCGGAGGGATCACTCCGAGGTACTCGACGCGCTCCCAACCGGGCTTCCTCTCCAGCCGCGCGAGGAGCGGCGGCGGCACGGCGCCCGCGAGCCGCAGCGTCCACCCCTCCGGCATGTCCGGATGCGCCATAGCCTCGACCATCACGTCGACGCCCCGCGCGGCACCGATCGCGCCGATGTACACCAGGTGCGGATCCCGGCGGCCGACGGGGACCGCCTCCGCCTCCTCTTCACGCAGCGGGGGAAGTTCCGCACGACGGTGGTCTTCGTGTCCGGGAACCTGGTCGCCACCTGCTCGGTCGCCGCGATGACTGCCGTGCTGGTGCCCGCCACCGCGCACAGTGCCCTGGCCACCGCGGCCAGAACCGGCCGCGTTACGGCGTTCGCGTATGGCTTGTCCAGCACCTGCACCGGCAGATCTTCATGGGCGTCGTATATCACGGCGCGGCCGACGGCGCGCAGCAACGGAATGGCCCAAATCAGTTCCGGGTCGTGCAGATGGAAGATCTGCGCACCGGTTTTCAGCGCCGCGACGATCGCCCGCGGCCCAGAGACCAGCACCCGCCACGCCCTTCGGAGCCGCGGGACGGTAATCACGCGCACCTGGCCAGACGGTGGCGCTTCCGCAGTGGCGACTGCGACGAGGGTAACATCGTAGCCAGCGCGTGCCAGGCTCACCGCCTCGCGGTAGTGGATGCGGTTGTCGCTCCACGGGTGGGCCGACGAGACATGAACCACCCTGGTCATGAGGCGATCAGCCGATCGAGCGACGCGGCGAGCTTCGACGCGAGGGTCTCATAGGAGTACTCCTCCAGTACATGCGCACGGGCGCGGCTGCCCATTTCCTCACGTTCCTCATCAGAGAGACGGGCGACATCGGCCATGGCTGCTGCAAGGGCCTCGATGTCGTCGGCGGGTACGGTGACACCTGCTCCAGCCTCGGTGACCGGATCGTTGAAAGCGCTGCTTCCTAGGATGACAGGCCGCGCGGCGAGCATGTAGTCGAACAACTTGTTGAGGCTGATCCCGTAGCGGTAGATCGGCCGGTCGCGGAGGTTGGCAACGAGGCAGTCGGCATGTCGCGCGCGGTGGACGACTTCTGCCCGCGGGATACGTTCCTCGAACTGGATACGCTCGCCGTGCGGCAGCTCCTGCGCCCATCGAATAAGCGACTCGCGCAGCGGCCCGCTCCCCACCAGGCGGAATCGGAGGTCAATCTCTGGCGCGATCTCGCAGGCACGGTCGAACGCCGCCAGCAACGAGTCGAGGGCATTCGCTCGCCCGTGCGCCCCCAGATACATGAACGTGAATCGATCGGCGTCGGGACGCGCCGTTTCCGCGGTCCGGTCCGCCAGTGACGCGTCAGTACCGTTGGCGATCCAGAGGAACGGCGTCTCAACGCCGTTATCCGAGAGATAGCGGCCGACGCCCGGCAGCGGTGAGATCACCAGGGATGCTCGGCGCGCCAGCGAGAGGGACAGCGCCTTGATCGCTCGTGCCGACTGGCTGTCCTCGCGCAGCGCTCCCAGGTCTACCAGCGTCTCCGGCCAGATGTCCCTGATCTCGTAGATGAACGGCACCCGGTGGCGCCGTGCGAGCCGAGCGCCCGCCCAGGCGGCGAGCAGATGCACTGTGCTGCCCATGACGGCATCCGGCGCGTCGAGACCACGGGTAGCGCGAGGGAGCAGCAGATTGACGGTGAACGTGGCCATCCCCGCTAAACGCGTCGCCCCGGAGCGATAGGAGTTCGACCACATCCAGAGGCGGTCGACGCCGTCGTCTTTGTCGCGCCGCAACCGCGCGGGGCGCGGGAAGATCTGCCGCCCGGACGGGTGCTGGGTCGACGCCGCGAGGATGGCGGTCCTCCAGCCGTGATCGACCAGGTGCCTGCCGAGCGCATGGTGACGGCCGCTGTTCCCGCTCGAAGACGGTGCCGAGGCATAGTGGTTCACAATCCACAGTCGGTGCGAGCCGGAGGCCTCAGGGGCGGTGCTGAAGTAGTGGTCGGGTAGGCCGCGCGTCACGCCAACATCGTCGATCTGCCGGAGGTCGTTGCCCATCGTCACATCGGAGGAGCGGAACAGCGCGACGACCGTCCGCCAAACGATGATGAGGTCGAGGCGGAGCGAGACGTTCTCCACGTATTCGATGTCGAGGTCGAAGCGTCTACTGAAGGGCAGGCGGTTCCGCCCCGCAACCTGGGCGAGCCCGGTCACCCCCGGCCTAACGTCGTGCCTGCGGGCGTGATAAGGCGAGTAGTGCGGCAAGTACTCGGGGACGAGCGGACGAGGGCCGATCAGGCTCATCTCGCCGCGCACGATGTTCAACAGTTGCGGGAGCTCGTCGATCGACAGCTTGCGGATGGTCCTGCCGAGCGGGGTCAACCGGTCCTTGTCTACGAGCAGCCGACCGTCGGGATGCCTCGCATTCGTCATCGTGCGGAACTTGAAGACGCGAAAGAGAACGCCGTCTTTTCCTGCCCTGGCATGGGTGAAGAACGGGTTGCCTCGGTTCTGGATCGCGAGAGCCACGGCTACGACGATGACGAGCGGTGACAGGAAGATGAGCGCGATCGTGGCGATCGCGCGGTCGGCGAACGGCTTCACCGCATCCGAGTAGAAGGACATCACAGCACCGCCGCAAGTTCGTCGAAAGTCCGGTCGAGGGTAGCGACCATGAAGTCCCTGTAAGCGCGCAAGGCGGAAGGGTCATCGCGCTCGACCATCAGCCTGTTCAGCACCGAGGGGATCGCGTCCACCGAACGGGCGAACATCTCGGTGCGCATCTGTAGCCCAAGCAGGTCTTGGAACTTCGTCCCCGGCCACTTGTTGAAGATCGCCGCAGGGATTCCGTACGCCAGCGCTGTGATGGCCACGTGCAGGCTCGACGACATCACGATCGTCGCCCCGGCGACGATCCGGGTGATCTCGAGAGGCTCCAACTTCTCAGCGGGCATGGTGATCTCGCCGGCCGCGGCATCGACGATGGGTTGCATCGACGCGCGGTCATTCCAGAGATGTATGACGGGGAGCAGGATCACGTTCAGTCCCGTCATGCGGCGGAAGGTCCGCAGCATCTCCGCGATCCGCGCGCCCTCTTCCACGGTGATGTTGTGGAACTGGAAGACCGCATAGGGCGCTTCCTGCTCAGGCGCAGCTTCATCATTGAGCAAACGCGGGAACAGCCAGCCGAGATCCGGACTGACCCGAATGCGGTCATCCATCTCGACGTACTCCCCGCCCTCCAAGATCTTCCGCGAAAGGATTCCCCGTACCGAAACGAAGTCCAGGCGGTCGAGCGTCGCAGCGACTCGGGCGGGGTCGGTCTGGTCCTCGAACGGACGGACGCCGACCGAGAGCCACGCTTTGGTGCGCGCCGGAAGGTCGGACCAGTCCCACACGACATCGGACGCCCGCCCCGAGGGCACCTCGACGCCGAGACGCTCATATATCGGCTGCCAGCTGCGGCGGTCGAAGAAGTGGACCACTTCCCCGCCGGCGAGGATGAGCGCGTCGTACCGGGCAGCGATCGCGTCCCGGTCGTAGTGGTGGTACAGATCCTCGCCGATTCGCGTGCTCGTCGGCGAGATGAAGTCCACGACCAAATCGTCGCGGCGCCGAAGGAGCTCACGGCGTACGACGTGCGAGAAGAGGATATCGCCATAGTTGTCGATATCCGCGAACGAGAAGACAGCGACGCGCGTCATCGTCACAGGGAATGCACCAGTCCTTCAACCGCATCTACGTCGAAGGTCGGAATGCCGGTGGCCTCGGCGACCTCGCGACGCTCTAGATACCAATTATCGATGAAAATCGAGTCCACCTCGGTGATGTAGTTCGACTTCTTCTCGTCCGCATCGAGGTGGACGATCTCGTCGAATAGCGCCGGATCCAGGTGGTGATCTCGCAGGACGCCACGCGGGTCGACAACCGATTTCGTAATGAGTACCAGGCGCTTGCCGCGTGCCGCGGCGAGGTAAAGGAAGCGGACGAGATCCGCATTGACCGCGCCGCGCACGATCAGAGTGTCGTCCAGGTCGACGTACACGTGGTCGTACGTGAACGAGTAGCGGTAGTGATTGGTCGTCGATCGGAACATCTCGACCTGGAACGGCGCAGGACGGATCTCCACCGGTCGGTCGAGCAGGTCGAAGATCGTCAGCAACGGGAGGTTTACGCCCAGGTGGCGGAAGAACCCGCCGGTGCCCGGAGCCCTGGTCGAGACCTCCAGCAGCTTCATCTTCCCGTCCGCGGCCTCCTTAATCTGGAACCACCACAGACCGCGCAGCGCCATCCGCTCATTGATTCGGTCGGCGATGGCCTGGATCTCCGTCGTCGTGGCCGTCTCCCGACTGCGGAACGAGATGCCCATTCGGATCTCCACGCGTTCGCGAGTCCCGGTGAACACCAGTCGGCCTCTCCGGTCGGTGAAGCACTCGACCGTGTACTCCTTTCCTGGGAGATACTCGAGCACGAGCATCCCCGGCTCCTTGCGCACCTCGTCAAGGTCGTGGCGATCCCGCACAACCCGTGTGCCCTTGCTGCCCTGGCCGACATCGGGCTTCGCGAAAAGCGGGAAGACCGGGGCCTGCTCTCCGGCATGGTGAACCTCGGGGCAGAATGGGTCATCGCGGAACAACTCGTAGGTGCGGGCCTTGTACCGGCAGATGAGATTCGTCCGCAGGTCGGCGTTCGGAACGCTCGCCGGAATCTCGTCAGCGTGCTCGGCGAGGAACAGGGCGGCGGAGTCGTGCGTCGGGAAGACCACGTCGATGTCGTTCCGTCGGATCAGCTCGTCCAGCTGTTCTAGGAAGTCGGGTGCTTCCATCTCAGGGAGGGGCAGGATGGGCTGATCGTAGATCAGGGAGCTAATGTCGTCCCGGCTCGAAGCGGCCAGCGCATTGACGTGTATCGAGTTGCGAATGGCGCGGTAGATCTCGAGTGCATTCTCCGCTCCCGCGGGGAAGATCAGGACGTTGATCCGCTTCCGATCGACAGCAGCATCAGTCGACATGTCGTGTGTTCCGCACCTTTCAATTCGTGGAGCCGTTCGGCTCACCTCAGACGGTAGCCCGGTACGCGGGGAAAAAAGCCCCGCGCTCCAGTTCCGCCGGGTCCGCTCCGATCTCCGCAGCGTGCCGGTAGGTGAGCTCTCGATAGCGGTCGGCGTGGAGCACAGCCTTGCCCACGTGGAAGGGCGTCTCCATGCCTCCGAAGGACGCCTTGAAGCGGTGCAGCGAGTCCCCGGGGGCCAGGCCACCGCCGAGGTGGAGACTACTTATCCCGTGGTCGGCCGCCCACTCCATCGTCGCCCAGATCATGAGGTTGTTCGCACCGGACTCGGTGCCAGTAGACCCGGACAGGTGGTAGTGCGCGTGCTGGTCGTCCCGGAGGATGAAGCTCGCCGCGACCACCCGCCCGCTGGCATCCCGGACTCGCGCGACGACGATGCGGTCGCCGAGCTGCTGGAGCTTTGCGTAGTACCCGTCGGGGAAGAAGTAGCGGTCAGCCGCACCGACCCGGCGCATCGTCTGCTCATACAGCTCGCGCGTCCCGTGCAGAACCTGCTCGTCGATGGTGACGATCTCCGCCCGGCATCCGTTCCGCTCCGCCGCACGAACGGCGGTGCGGCCCCGCTTATGCAGCGCGGCCCACATGGATTCAGCATCGCCGAGGGGGACCACGAAGGTGTACGAGGCTTCGGAGATCTCGAGGCCCGGCAGCCCGAAGAGCCGCTCCGCCTGCTCCGGGAGGAACGGCGGGAACCGCAGGAACAATGACACGAACCCCGCTTCCGACAGCGTCGCGCGCGTCTGTTCCCAGAGGCCGGCCACCGACTGGAAGTCGAGGTTGTCGGCGATCTCGAGGCCGCCGTAGCCGTACGGCGTCGACGCGTCCCGCAGCTCCGCGCCAGGGATCTCGCGCGCGATGAGCGGGAGGGACCAAACACCGCCGTCGGCCCGCACCTCGAACCACGCGCCGCCATCCGCAGTAGCGACGGCCTGCCCGTATTCCTCGGATGCATACATCCGAGCTGCGGGCACGGTCTGAGCCGTCTCGAGACGGACCGTCATGCGAGCACCTCCGTCAGGGCAGCGCCGACGCGCTCCATGTCGGCCGTGTCGTACCGATGATCCACCGGCACCGATAGCAATTCCCGCGGCCACGGCACGTCGCGCATACGCTCCGGCCTCGGCCAGTGCATCGGGCAGAAGATCTCTTGTCTCGCGAGCTCCGACTGTACGTACCGGGCGTCCTCCACGTGGATTACAACGTGCGAGGGCAGATCCGCTGTGGAGACGATCCGTAGTCGATCGTTTCGGGACAAAACGCTCCGTAGCACCTGCGCATTGTCCCGGCGTCGTGACCGCAGGCGCTCGTAGTCGAGCACTGCGATCGTCTGCATCGTGCGTCCGCTCGCGCGCACCGGCGCCAGACCGTCCGTCGCCTCGAGCACCTCTTCCGCCTCCGAAAACACCGACCGCGCCTCCGTGAAGGAGCCGACCCGCTTCAGATCCATTGCCTCCCAACCACGATGGGCGCGGTAGCCGAGCTCGATCTCCCGCGGCAGGCCTCGAAGGTAGGCACCGTCCGCTACTGGTAACACCTTGCGCAGACTGGCCATGGCATAGTCGCCCAGCGGTCGCAGCGCGCCGAGGACCCGGTGCGTCTCATCCTCGATCACGCGGATACCGCGCGCCTGCAGTCCGCGTACCGCGGCGACATGCGTCACATCGGGCTCGGCTCCGAAGTAGGCGATCGTCAGCGCCGCCGTGCGAGCGGGATCGACGGCGTCCGCGACCCGCAGCAGGTCGTTGGCCGCGATTTCGAGGGGCTCCGCGACGTCGTAGGTGCGCAGAGTCCACCGGTTGGCAGGGAACGCGGCGATCATGCTCTCACACAGGAACGCGGGCACAAGGAGCGTGTCCCGCCTTTCGTGCTCCAAGACCGCGGCCAGCGCGGCGAGTGCCTGCCTCCCGGTCTGGACGTACTGAATAGGCCCGGCATGCGCCCAGGGCGGCGGCGACGTCGTGTCGCGCAGCAGTTCCGGCGCGCTCTCGAAGAACGAGCCGATGGGACGGCAGGATCCGGTGGCCCTCATCGCCCCGCCAAGAACGCCGCGATCGCGTCCACCACACGCTCCCGCTGCTCCGCAGTCAACGCCGACCCGCTTGGCAGCGTCAGCCCCCGCTCGAACAGCGTCTCCGACGCCCCCGATATCTCGCCCCGGTACCCGGCAAACACCGGCTGCAGGTGCATCGGCTTCCACACCGGGCGACTCTCGATGTTGTCCTCCGCCAGCGCCGCGGCCAGCTGCGAAGGCTCCCACCCGGTCACCGACGAGTCGACCAGGATCGACGTCAGCCACACGTTGTCGTGCTCGTCGCCCTCGGCGCCGAACACCTCGACACCGTCGACATCGGCGAACAGCTGCTTGTACAGCTCGCGCATCTCGCGGCGACGCGCGATCATCTCGTCGAGCCTGGCCAGCTGAGCACGACCCAGCGCCGCGAGCAGGTTGCTCATGCGGTAGTTGTAACCGACGTCCGCGTGCTCGTAGTGCACCACCGGCTGACGGGCCTGCGTCGCCAGATACCGCACGCGCTGCGCGAGGTCGGCATCATCCGTCAACAGCATCCCGCCGCCCGACGTGGTCATCACCTTGTTGCCGTTGAACGACACGACCGACGCACGGCCGAAGCTGCCGGCGGCGCGGCCGGCATGCGTCGCGCCCAGCGACTCCGCAGCATCCGCCAGCACCGGCACGTCGAACTCGTCGGCGATCTCGAGAATGCGGGTGTAGTCGACGGTCTTGCCGAGCAGATCGACCGGCACGATCGCACCGACGTGCTCACCGAGGTCGCGCAGCACCTCCAGTGCCTCACGCAGCAGCATCGGATCCATGTTGCCGGTCACCGGATCGGCGTCGATGAAGAACGGCTCGGCACCGGTGTACATGATCGCGTTCGTCGTCGCGGCGAACGTCATGGTCGACGTGACCACCACGTCTCCGGGCTTCACACCCAGCACCAGCAGACCGAGGTGCAGCGCCGCGGTGCCGGAGCTCAGCGCGACACCATGCGCGACGCCCACCCGCTCGGCGAGCTCGCTCTCGAACGCGTCGACATCCGGTCCCAGCGGGGCGATCCACCCCGAGCGCATCGCTGCGACCACGGCGTCCTCTTCGGCCTGCGTGACGTCGGGCGAGGACATGTAGATGCGCTCAGCCATTCGTCCGCGGCTCCAGGTTCAGCGGTTCGATCAACGTCGTGTCATTGTTGCGAGGCGATTGTTCCATCCTCGCCTTCCAGCCCGCCTTGTCCAGCCGCTCGGGCGTGATCACATCGGCCCGGGTGTGCGCGATCTTCGGGTGGAACGGCCGCTCCAGGTTCTCCCGCGAGCCGACGAGCTCTTCATGCAGCTTCTCGCCGTGCCGCAGGCCGGTGAACACGATGTCGATGTTCTTGCCCGACATCGAGATCATGCGCTTGGCCACCTCGAGAATCGACACCGGCTCGCCCATGTCGAGGATCAGCACCTCGCCGGGCCGCCCGATGCCGCCGGCCTGGATCACCAGCTGGCACGCCTCGGGGATCGTCATGAAGTATCGGGTCGCTTCCGGGTGCGTCACCGTGATCGGCCGCTCCTCGGCGATCAGCCGCTGGAACGTCGGCAGCATCGAACCGCGGCTGCCGATCACGTTGCCGAAGCGCACCGAGACGAAGTTCATGCCGGTCTGCTCACCCGCCCACGCGGTGAGCTTCTCGGCCACCCGCTTCGAGTGGCCCAGCACACTGGTGGGGTTCGCAGCCTTGTCGGTCGAGATGTTCACGAAGTGGGTCACGCCCACGTGCATCGCCGCGCGGATCACGTTCAGCGACCCCAGCACGTTCGTCTTCCACGCCTCGTCGGGGTACTGCTCCAGCATCGGCAGGTGCTTGAGCGCCGCGGCGTGGAACACCACCTCGGGGCGGCGCTGCTCGAAGAGGCGGGTCAGCGTCTCGGGCTCGCGGATGTTGGCCAGCACGACGTCGTTCGTGTCGAGCAGGCCGTGGCCGGCCGTGCCCAGCTGCGCGATCTGCAGCCCGGTCTCATCACGGTCGAGCATGATCAGCTCGGCGGGCCCGAAC